>JAFWSW010000027.1 GCA_017519205.1 Clostridiales bacterium
GGATCGGAAGGATCGAATCATCAAGATGTACACGGATAACCTCCGGATTGATCCTTCTTTCATCCACCGTCACGGCCGGATCGACTGCCGTCTCGGAGAACCAGATATCCAGAGAAACCTGCCCCTCATAGTCACCGAGGTTATAACTGTCATATCCGGTCAGGAGTGTTCCACTGCTCTTATCGATCGTACAGTTATCGAAGCGGATCTGGCTATCCCCTTTCGTCTTCGTCGTCAGACTGATGAAGTTTCTTCCGGTATGGGTGATATCACAGTCCTTAAACTGCAGGTCGAGATACTTCAGCGGATCGTTCTGGTAAGGTCCTACATTGATGAAATAATCTCCGGCGGATCGGATCGTGCAGGAATCAAAGAGGAGCGTTCTTTTCACATCGCCACCTGATGCGATCATGCGAAGATCTTCAAATTCACAGCCTCTGAATGTACCCGAGTACAGCTGATAGTTCGTAAAATTCATCGTTCCTTCGAATCTGCAGTTTTCAAAGATCCTGGTAGTATCCGGATAGTTTCCGAAGTTCACTTTTCCTTTCGTATCATACTGTGACATCCGGATCGTGCAGTCATAGAAATAAAGGTCCGTACTCAGCTGATCGGCCAGTTCGACCGTACAGCCGCGGAATATCGCAGTTCCACCGGCAAACCGGGTAAATGTACAGTTCTCATAGGTGATAATATCCTTCATGCCCTGCGTCCAGTTGCCGCGGACAGTACAGTTCTTTACCTTGATATTTACCGGTTCCAAAACGTTGTGCGACTTATCCGCCTCACGGAATTCGATCTTCTCGCAGTCGTTATTAAATATCCGTCCATAGGATCCACGCTTATGGTCACCGGGATTCCAGATCAGGACCATCTTCCCGTCCTTAAAATCCTTCACGATGCCGCCGATCACCAAATCACGCATGAAGATCGTGTGATCCGTGCAATTCTCATATACATGATTCAGTCCGGCCACATCTACGACGGCACCGGTATTTCCGTCTACTCTTTCGAGGAACCGGTTATTTCTGTAATACACGTCCTGGCACTCCTGCCAGCCATCTTCAAAGTCAACAGGCAGCCGCGTGATGCTCGTGCCGCATCTGGTATAGGTGCAGTTTTCGATCAGAAGGTTATTGCAGGATGTCGGCGCGAGGGAAGTCGTTCTCGTATCAAAGAAATCAATATCCGTGAATGCATTGTAATCGCCGAAGTGCTTGCAATATACCGACACGCTATCGATATATTCGCTGTACGGGAACTCATTTCCATGGAAGGTGACACGGCAGTACTTCGCGCCGGGAACGATCTGGATCTTTCTAAACTGAAAGCCCGTCACAGTCTGCAGAAACTTCTTATTCGCGTCATAGAAAGAAACATAGACGACTCCGGAATCTCCTTTGATCCCGCGGTGTCCCTCCGGATGGCCGACGTACATATAGTTATAGTTGCCGATGTTTTTCCAGTACTCCGGATCCGTCTCATCTTTCCAGGACTGTTCATTCCATGCCGTAATCCCGCTGAGGTCGATATACGGGCTGGTGCTTGCCTTCGCATTCGCCGTTTCTTTTCCGTTGACGATCGCCGTTCTGCTAAACTCCGTGATCTTCACGCCAGGTCCGTCCACGCCGCGCGTAAAGATAGTGTGTCCGGTCGTCTGGCGGATCGTCATATTGCTGACCGTGCAGTATTTTCCGCCGTTGATCAGGATGGTGTTGATCGGTTCGCCAATATACCCCGTTTCCTTGCCGGCTGCCTTTCTCTCGAAACGGTCACCCTCTATGATTCCGTTTTCCAGATGGGCATCGATGGCATCTTCGATCCGGACGACACAGCCCGGCGTCGTCTCATCGTACACCGTGATCGGATCGAGTTTAAAAGTACTTCCGTTCATATCTACCGTGAAGTGGGACGGGATCTTGATGCAGGTTTCCCGGGCTTTTAATCCGTCGACTCTGTACACTCCGGGAAGAAGTACGATCTTTCTAAATCCTTCGGCCTGCTTCTGCGCGAAAAGCTCTGTCAGCCCTTCTCGTGTGGATATTAGATCTTCCGGTGCTGCACTGTCATCGTTATGGATGCCGAAAGAAGTCAGGTCTTCTTCGGTCATATAGTATATCTTCTCCTGCGGGATCGTATATTCCGAAGGATCGATGACCCAAAGTTCATTATAAAGTTTATGGGAATAAAGACCGCTCCTTCGGTCATAAGCCTGAAGTGTAAACTGATGCATGCCTTTAGAGAGCTTTCCGAGCGTGATCGTATAATCTCCGACAGTGACATTCTCGATCTTATGCGTTACTCCGTCGAGCTCATAGAGGAGATCGAGTTTTACGGAGGTATCGTTCTCCATATACTCCGACTGCTCGTAGTCCGTAAGATAAAGCGGGATCTTCACGGTATCGCTGATCGTCGGCTTCGGATCAAAGTAGTATGTCGAGATATACGGAACTTTGAATATTGAGTCGTCATCTTCCGTTTTTGCACGCGAGATGGAAGATGACGCACAGAGCCGGTCCTCCGTTGCTTTTGCTTCTGAAGCAGCTACATTTCCTGTCAGGAAACAACCGCTCACCATAATGGCAGATGCCAAAAAAAGTGTCGTTTTAGACAGACATTTTCTGATTCTGGTAACTTTCATACTTCCCCCCTGAATACAATCGTTTTTATCTGGTAAAGAACAGCCACAAAGGCTCAATCCAGTTCGTGGAGCTCATTATCTTCCCAGTCGTTCGGAGACTGTGTAATGACATCCATGTTTTCAAATGCGATCGTCTCAAGTTCCATTTTTACGTAGTTCTCTTTCATATTTCTTTCTCCCCAAATATAGATCTCTCAAATAGTTACATACATAGGACACGTGGAAATATACAGCACCTTGAAGATGCCTCGGTAAGTGCTTTTATAGAAAAAAGAAGCAAAAAACATATGCTTGAGAGAGTATAGCCGAAACCGCTTTCGAAGTTTTACAGATTTTCAACTTTTTTATTTAATACTCCACGCGAGTTTTATACTGTCTTTCCACAAAAAAGGACCCGCCGAAGCAGGTCCCGGAAGCACCTGAAATGAAAGCATCAGAGTTTGCCGTTATTTGCGTCCCTGAACTTCTTCGGGGTCATACCGCAGGTCTTCTTGAATGCATTGGAAAAAGCACTCTGCGATGAATATCCCAGCGACATGGAAATATCGAGGATGCTGTTATCCGAGTGGCAGAGCATATTCTTCGCCGTCTGGATCTTCGCCTCCGTGATAAAGTCACCGATCTTCTTTCCTGTCTCACTTACGAAGAGACGCGAGAAATAAACAGGATTCAGGTTTTCTATGTGCGCCAGTTCCGTCACCGTTACCGGCTTATTGAGATTATTGTAGATATAGTCGATCGCTCTTCTGACATGGAAGTTTACGACATCGGCTTTTTTCAAATCACGCATTCTGGTGGCGTAGTCGATCTGCATCGTCGCAAAAAGTTCCATGACCTCTTCTACGGTTTTCGCTTCATCCGCTTTATTGATGTAGATGTCACTCAGCGTATAGGACATATTCATATCCAAACCATTGTCGATACATATTCTGCTGATGACAGCCGCTGCGGCAACAAGATGGTAGATGCTGTTTCTGACAGGGTCAGAAGACAAAGTACCTCTTCCGTCTTTTCCGTTCAGAAAGTGGGGACGAACGATCTTGAAGCGTTCCCGCACGGCTTCCACATCGCCTGTCTTGATGCGGTTGTACTGTCGGAACTCGGCGAAATAGTCCGCACGGACGAACTCCTCTTCTCTCTGTATATATAATCTGTAGTCAAGAATTTTGTCGGTATTCATGGGGCTGTCTTTCCTTTCCTTATGTCAGATCACGTCTTTGTCAAACAGTTTTTGTTCCTTTCTTTTCCGCTTTATCTTTATACATCTTATCATCGGCACGCTTGGCAACATCCGTCACGGCCGCGTCAGTGTTCTTGTCATAGACCGCCAGGCCACAGGCGATGGACACATAGTCCGAAGGAAGCGGCATCTCCGCGGAATACGTGCTCATGCTGTCGTTGATCGTTTTCATACGTTCGTCTCTGTTTTCATAATCCTCACCGGTCAGTACCGCTACGAATTCATCGCCGCCGATCCTGTAGACCGGGCTGTGCTTAAACACCTGACAGATCAGGTGACAGGCGCGGAGAAGATAGGCATCTCCTGCTTCATGCCCCAGCGAGTCGTTGATCATCTTCAGATTATTCACATCGAACATCGCGATACCGAACTGCATCTCCGGATCGGAATTGATCTGGGACTGGAGGAATTTCTCCTTGTCTTCAAACGCCATTCTGTTATTTACATGCGTCAGCGGATCTTTTCCCATCAGGTCCAGAAGTCTCTTATTGATGTGATCCAGCGTCAGCGCATGACGGAACTTCTCCAGCGCCAGCGCCATGCGGGTATAGTACGTCAGCAGGAAGTGGTTCTCCACCTTCTCAATACAGTCTCTGAAAATCAGATATCCGTAGGTGGATTCTGCCTCATGGACCGGGAGGAATACATAAAGATGGTTGTCTCCCTCAGGATCATATCCGGGGATCAGATCATTTGTATCAAACACCTCGCCCGAGAAGATCTTGCCGTCTTCCGAAGAATATACGACATCCATCTTCCGGCTGTAGTTTTCCGTGCTCAGTTTGATCCTCGTGTCATAGATAGAAAGGCCGAAATTCGGCTCTAGAAGCACATGGAAAGAATTTCCTTCGTAATCGTGGTTCTGAACAAGGAGATTATGAAGATTCTCCTTAAGCTCCAGATAGGTCAGACAGGAAAGCACCGTGGAGTCGATCACATTCAGTTTTCTCTCAAAGTAAGTGGTCATGGCACGCTTGGAATATGCATCCCGGCCCATGCGTCTTCGTACCTGGTCACTGTTTCTGAACGAATAGCAATTACAGCTCTCCCCCGGGATAAACTTACAGGGGATCATTTCGGTCCTTCCGCCCTCATCTCCGGCCAGTTGTTCCTTCCAGAGTTCGACCGCAGCTGCACCCATCTCACGGAAACACTGGTCAACAGAAGCGATGGAAGGATCAAACACCTTACTGTCATCGATATAATCGACACCGGTAATCAGGGCATCGCGCGGCACTTCATAACCATTCTCCGTGAGTGCAACACAGACCGTCATCGCCAGTCCGTCATTTGCGCAGATGAACACATCCGGGAGTGCTTCTCCCGAGGAACACATCTCGCTGACATGATTAGCAGCAATCGAGTTTTCCCAGTTCGTGTAAAAAACCTCGACGAGATCTTCTTCACAGTTATTCTCTTTGAGATAATCACGGACCGCATCTAATCGAAGTCCGGAGTCATGCGAATCCTTCGTTCCGGCAAAGAACGAGATCGTCTTCACACCGTGTTCTTCACGTACATGCTTACAGAGATCCTTCATGGCCTGATAGTTATCAGAGCCCACAGAACTGATCCCTTCTCTTTTTGTTCCCTGGAGGATGATCGGAATACCGGCTTCGTTCGCCCTGGAAACGATTTCGTCTATCTTATCCTGATAGTCCAGTCCACTGGCGAAGATCACGGCACCATCGAAATCGTGAAGGTCCGGAAGATTGAAGATATTCATCTCACCCTGCTTAATGGCGGGGGTGTCAAGGAATGTGGGATAGCAGAGAAACAGGAAAATATCCGCCTGATCTTCTTTCAGAGCATCCGTCATGCCCGAGAGGAAACGGCTGAGGATCTCAGAACCCCATCCCGTTGTGAACACAGCAATCTTTTTCTTCATACCAATTGCCCTCTCAAAAGCACTCTGCAAAAACCCCATCCCACATATGAATCATACATATCAAAATAATTATACCATGAAATCTCCTTATACACTTTCCTAACCGTTTCTTTTTATGTGACTAATCCCTTATCTAACGACGTCCCAAGTGACGGATACCTTATCAAAAAGGCGTTTTGGGCGTGCTACCATTACATCAACCGGAGCATATGGGTTGTGCCCGGAAACATGGCAGACCACGGTAAGTGTCGTACCGGGGTCAAGGAAAAAAGGAGGCATTTTTATGAAACAGTTTACATACACGAAATGGATCGTGGCCGCACTCGCAATCTCATTATTCTGCTGCTCGTGCGCAAAGGATAAAGATGGAGATGCCACAACAAGAAGCAAAAAGCCGACAGCGGAGATCACTTCCGACGAGCCGAGTTCTGATACACAGACATGGTTCTCCACACCGTCCGATCAGTCGGATGACTTAGCGGATCCGGATAATCAGGTAGAAAATCTTTCCAACAAAGAGAACCAGGGCTGTGACAGCGGCGCACTCGGAACCGCGAATATGAGTAACGGCGGATTCGCCACAGGCGACGATCAGAACTTGTACTATGTGACGTACATTTCCAAGGAAAGGATCAGCATCGTGAAGGAAGATAGATCCTCGGGAACGAAAACTCCGGTCTATACGACCGCCCCGAAGGACGAGACGATCGTTGACAGTCTGAATGTTGTCGGAGACACTCTCTACTTCCGCGAGAATCAGTCCGAGAAAGAAAGCTTCATCCTTGTAAAGCTAAATCTGAAAGACGATTCCATCGAGGTCTTAAACGATGCTGAAATCGCATCCTTCACTGTTTATAAGGACCATCTGTACTATGCAGAGAACAACGATCTCGTAAGAACTGATCTCGACGGCAAGAACAAGACTGTCCTTTACAGTTCCGAGCACTCGGTCGTACCTTCGAAGATCGCTTACTGCTTCACGGACAATAAGATCTTCTTCGCAACTACCGGCGAATCCGAGAAAGACGGATTCTTCTTCGGAAAGCTCTGCTCCATGGATCCGGACGGAAATAACCGCAAGGAGATCCCGATCGATGCAGATGTATGTAACAGCGAGGTCTTCATGTCCGACGGCGAGATGCTCTACTTCTACGGCAACTCCGAAAAAGACGGCATGGGCATCTACAGCTGCAGGCTCGACGGATCGGAGCTTACAAAGGGCGACATCAGCACACCGCGCTCCATGAACTTCATCGCCGGAAGATATGTCATGGCAACTGACGCAGAGATTTTCCTTAAGAAGGACAGCACCGGTTATGAACTGATCGAGTCCGGAAACATCCGCTGGGCAAAGATCGTGATTGTCGGAAACGATCTGTATTACTACAACTACGATGCGAAGGATGAAAACTCCGTTCCGGTCATGACAAGAACAAGTATCCTCGGCGGAAAGACCGAAAAACTTGAATTATAAAGAATAACAAATACGGAAAAGCAAGATTCAAAAGTCATAAGAAATGGAGAAGACCTCGGGTCAGGCGGCCCGGGGTCTTCTTTTCTAAGATGGTTTTAGGAGTACTCAGCTCTTGAACTGCAGGGAGAAGAAATAGGTGCACTCATCGATGTACTGGCATCCGCAGAACTCTTCGGAAAGATCCAGAAGCGGTTCGATATCCGATACGGAA
This sequence comes from Clostridiales bacterium, assembly GCA_017519205.1. Taxonomy (GTDB): domain Bacteria; phylum Bacillota; class Clostridia; order Saccharofermentanales; family Saccharofermentanaceae; genus Scatonaster. The sequence goes on from JAFWSW010000027.1 coordinate 7,455, forward strand.
CAATCTTCGAACACGAGTTTTACTCCATATTCCTGAAGCTCGATCGTTGCCTTTCTATAGAATCTCTCACCCGGATCGATCCGGCCGTTCTGGTTTCTGTCTTTGAAACCCTGGTAGTAGAATACAGCGTAGTTATCATAGATCGGGATCTTGACCTGTTCGAGAGATCCGGTCCTATAGAACCACAGCGAGATCTGGACATAACCTCTATCGTCCGGCTCACTAAACCAGAGCTTCACAGTCTCACTCTCCAGGGTATAGCATCCGGCATACTTCGCATAATCTTCGACATGGTAGTAACCCGGCTCATATGGCTTGTTCATATCAAAGAAATCTTCATCTGAAGGGACATAGCAGCTTCTGAAACAGTCATTGACATAATACCCGCTGGCATATCCTTCCAGAGGCATCCCCGGTGTCATCTCACTACCACTAACATATCCGGGCTGATTATTCATAAGCTGCTCCAGTGTATAGATCGTAGGGATCGCATATACATCGTTATAAGCTACATTCTTACAGATCGTATTCTTGTATGGCTCATAGGTGTAGTACACACCGGATCCGGAATATACACGGTCCAGTACGTTTTTCGCCTCGCCGTCTCTATAGGTATACACCGAAAGGTCTCCGCCGTTATCATAATCGGTGGTGTCATAGATCACGAGTTCCGGGATCTCATCTGCATCAAGATGAAGGAGCGAGAACTTCACTACTCTGAAATCATCATCATATGCCTCGATAATATCTTTATATGCCCACCTGGGAGCTATCGGATCATTAGTATCTGTCACGACATTCGGAGCCGTCTGCTCAGGAGTTGTCTCCGGAACCGTTGTCTCTTCCGGTTCGGTTACCTGGATCTCTGTTTCTGTGGGAGCCTGGGTCTCTTGAGGTTCAGTAACCTTCGGCTCGGGTGATTCTGTACCTTCCGTTTCTTTTCTCATTGTCGGAGCCGGTGTTTCTCTCTGCACAGGTACTGTCTCGGAAGGAGCCGTTTCGGTTGCTATTTCAGACGGAAGAACCTCTTCCGTAGTTTCTAATGTTGTCGCATCTACTCTATTTCCGTTTTCATCCAGATCCGTCTGGGCTGCCGGAGCGGCCTTATCATCCTCAACTACGACCTGAACCTTATCTGCATATTCCGAGAGCATACTCTCGATCTGCTTAGCATCTCCATCCAGTTTCAATGTACACCCGGAAGCGGCCATCGCCATCATGGCTGTAAGAGCTGCTGCTGTAAC
>JAFWSW010000028.1 GCA_017519205.1 Clostridiales bacterium
CGAATGCAATTATCGAAGATTCCGAAGAATTGGAAAAAGCAACCGACAACTGTTCCTTCCGCGAACGGCTTTCACTGAACGGACTGTCAAACGTTAACCTGCGCTCCGCTCTTCCCCGCTTTCTTGCATTATTATCCCCGGCACTGATTGCCTTCTGTGCCGGCTTCTTCTTAAAGCAGGATCACGCCGATTTCTTTTCGTGGTGGGGTCTTCTTTATCTTTATGGCTGGGCCGCATTCCCGCTCGTTGCCTACTTCTTCCGCGGCTTTGTATCCGTAGGATACGGTTTCTCCAGAACTGTCGGTATCGTTCTTACGACCGGACCTCTCTGGCTGATCTCCTATCTCGGAATTTTCAATTCCTTCAGCCGTCCGATGACCTGGGTCATGTTCTTCCTTCTGGCCATCATCTGCTGGAGCGTCCCTAAGACAAGAAACGCAGCGTTTACCGCGCTGTCTGATAACTCCAATATCGTGCATATTCTCTGGGAGGAAGTGCTGTTCATTGCCGTCCTTGTTTTCCTTTGCTTCTGCAAGGGTATCTTCCCGATCATCAACGGCGAAGAGAAATTCATGGACTACGCCTTCATGAATTCCATGGTCCGCTACGACGGACTCCCGGCCAAGGATCCCTGGCTTGCCGGACAGCCCATCAACTACTATTACTACGGTCAATATATTTTCTCCTATCTTGTGAAGATGATCGGCATGCGTCCTGCAGTCGGCTACAATCTCTCGATGTGCACTGTCATTGCTTTCCCGTTTATCACGGCATATTCTCTGGGTCAGCTCTTCATCGACGGTCTTCGCAAGAAGAAGGACTGTCAGGTATCGATCCACTATCTGCCGTTCGCCGGTATTCTTGCTGGTATGTGCACCATGTTCTTCGGAAACTCCCACTCCTTCTTCTACGATGAGCAGAGCATCGGTAATAAGGTCCTCTTCTGGAAGATATGGAAAGGACTCGGCATTAACGTAGGACAAACAGGCAACTTCTTCTATCCGAATTCCACCCGTTTCATCGGACACAATCCGGACCTGTTTACAGAAGGTCTTTCCGATACGGCGGACTGGACGATCCACGAGTTCCCGTTCTACTCGTATCTGATCGGTGACCTGCACGCCCATGTCGTCAGTCTCACGATCGTACTTCTGATCATCGCTTTTATGTTCATCGCAGTTTATCACGCGAAGCATCCGGAAAAAGCACTGAACGGCATGTGCAGAAAACACGATTTTTCAAAGAATCTCGTCTCGGAAATGAACTTCATCTTCCGTCCGGAGTTCTTCTTCAGCGCTTTCCTTCTCGGACTTACACAGATGTGCAATTACTGGGACTTCCTCATATACTTTGTCTTCTGCGCGATGGCGCTGCTGGTCTATTACGGGCGGCGATCCACGTATCTTTTCACCTTCACCGGTTTCCTGATATTCGTTTTCGACGTCGGCGCGATCCTCGGTGTCTATCTGAAGTTCTCGGAGAATGTATTCGTTCATCTGTGTCTTCAGATCGTGATCTTTCTGATCGCCTACATGCTTTCCACGACATTCCCATCCGCGCTGACCAGAACCGGTACCGGCATGGCCATGTTCTTTTCCATCGCCTATGCGGTCGCACTGACCTTTAACTACAACTTTGAGATGATCTCCAACTCGATCAAACTCGTAGACAGACACACTTCTCTGTTCCAGTTCATGATCGTCTGGCTGGTTCATATCCTCGTCCCGCTGGCACTGTTCATCCTGGTAGTTTCTACCCAGCGCCATGCGTATAAGAAGAATAGACTTCCTGTCCTTCCGGCACCGCTTGATCTGAAGCACCCTGTTTCTATCGAAGTAATGAAAAAACGGAGAAGAGAATCTTCCCGTGCTGCTTCCCGTGCCGCAGTTATCGGTGCTCTCTCCGAGGATCCGGATATGTCCGAGCAGGAGGCCGAGAAGATCACTTCCTTAGGCTCGGAAAAAGCACCGGTCATGGAGTCTTCCGAAGACGAAGAGGATTACGGTGATTACGATGACGAAGAGCGCTCCACACCGAGACTCTTCCTGATGATCATGTATTTCTTTAAGCTTATGGATTATCAATTTGCAAGATTCGGAGACTTCCTCCTTTGCAAATTCTTTAGAAAACGCTCCATCATCGATATCTTCATGGTCGGCATGGGCATCGTCGGTATGATGATGATCATCGCTCCGGAAATCATCTACGTTCCGGATATTTACGGTGATAACAACCAGCGTGCCAACACGATGTTCAAGTTCACTTTCGCCGGATTTGTCATCCTCTCTCTGGTCGTTGCATATACCGTTTTCCGTTTCATGGCACACGTCAACAGAGACGGAAACCTTTCTAACTGGGGACTGGCTGTCTCCATCCTTCTGCTTGTGATGGTCATCGCCATCCCCGGCCACTACACTCTTCGCGCACTTGATCAGCGCACAGGCGAAATCAAGATGTCCAACTATGTGGGCCTCGACGGCGTCAAATACCTCCCGGATTGCGTTCCGAGAGAGTACACCTACAAGGATCAGACCCTGCGTGTTGCCGGCATGATGATCCCCTACGAGGAAGCGATCAACTGGCTCAACGAAAACGAAACAGGTTCTGTGAATATCTGCGAAGCATATGGTCTGAGTTACAGTGAAAGAGATATCGTCTCCGCCTACACCGGACTTCCGACGATCTGCGGCTGGCAGACACACGAATGGCTGTGGCATTTCAAAGCATGGACCAACCCGGAAACCGGAAAGCTTGAAGATGATCCGGAGAACGGCGTATGGGTACGTTATCTGAACCCGCGTCATTCTGATGTGCAACAGATATACACCAACACCAACCAGATCGAGGTAGCCCGTATCCTCGAAAAATACGATGTCCACTATGTCATCTGCGGTTCCATGGAACTCGACGAATTCGGATTCATCTACTACCCGTGCCTCGAAGCACTTGGAGAACGTGTCTTCACCTCATCCGACGGCAGCCTCTTCATCTACAAGATCAAGTAAGCAAAAAGGAATTCTCTCCTCGCTGGTCCTCGACGCTACGCGTCTGCGGAATCGCTCGGAGAGAATTCTTTTTGCCTATTAAACTCTTGAAAATACAATCAATAGCACAAATCGTTGATGATTTTATCCACGCGTTTTACCATTTTCTCAGTTGTATTTTTATTATTATTTATAGATGCATAAATGAGTGTATCATCCACAATAACTATCACATAGTAGACTCGTTTTTCTTCACGCCCATTCTCTACTGCAACATCGCATACTGTTTTTTCGCCCTTCCTCTTTATCTCACCCTCGTAATCATCGACATAACTTAACGAAGCTTGATCTCGATTGATGATCATATTGAGCGTTTTTTCTGCGTCAGATTCATTCTTGTATCTGTAATATCCAATTTGAATATTATAATATCCATTACGACCACTATCATCATCCGCAGCGATCATAACGTCTTTTTCTCTTGGAAAGTCACGACTGCTCAAGTTAAAACAACTATCAACACCAGTATGAGTATAGTATCCATTTTTTTCACAGTATTCTTCAAACTCTTCAATGGTTACCTTCTTCACTTTTTTCGAACATCCTGAGCAAGCGGCCAAACTCGATAAAATAAACATCAAAACCACCAATTTTTTTACTTTCCCGGATTTTTTATAAGTATCCATATTCATCCCCCCTATGAGAAACAATGTTGTTTAGATAGCCTGTCAAGGCTATCTAAATCTGTTAGTCTTAGAGTAACAGCGACACTTGCTCGCAGTTCGAAGAAAAAGCGTAAAAAAATACCTTCCGTGCCTCCGCAGTCCATAGGACGAGGACCAGCACGAGAAGGTATTTATTTTACGCTTTTATTAGGAATGATTACTCTTTGATGTAACCGATCTCCAGAGCAAGTTTCTTCTCAAGTACTACAGTAGCATCTCTATGCAGTCTCATGAAGGTTGCCGGGCACATCGGGTCGATCGTGTCGTTCATCAGGAGCTTAGTAGCTGCATCGGCCTTGTTGCCGTTGATGATCATCAGGAGTGCCTTAGCACGCATGATGTTACCCATACCCATGGTTACGGCATAACGCGGAACTTCGTCACGGGAAGCGAAGAAACGGGCATTTGCATCAATAGTAGACTCGTCAAGGATCTCTTTATGAGCGCCATCGAAGAGAACCGGACCCGGCTCATTGAAACCGAGGTGTCCATCAGGACCTACACCAAGAACCTGGATCTCGATATCCGTCTTATCCAGTACAGCATTGAATTCCTTGAGGTTTTCCTCAACATCGCCGATACCCTTAGCAACATATGTGTTGGCCTTGTCGATATTGATAAGATCGAAAAGGTTGGTATCCATGAAGTAACGGTAGCTCTGATTGTGAGTCGGCTCAAGACCTACATACTCGTCGAGGTTAACAGAGTGGATCTTGGAAAAATCAAGACCTTCCTCTTTGCAACGGCGTCCGAGCTCAGCATACATGCCAACCGGGCTTGATCCTGTTGCGAGACCGAGTGTGCAAGTCGGGTTCTCACGAACGATCTTTTCGATAATGTCCGCTGCCTTCTTGCTGGCTTCCTGGTAGTTCTCTGCGATAATGACTTTCATAAATGTACCTCCTTGTACTCTTTATATATTTAGTTTTGCGCAGTATAAAAAAGTCGCGCATGAAGATCACGCGCGGCTTTGAATTACTTTCTCTTGATCACGATGTTGCCCTGATCTTTATAAATGCTGTTCTCCGGAATCACACCGCGGACGCAGGACGTCGGATAGACGTTACTGTTTCTTCCGATCACCGTACCCGGATTAAGAACACTGTTACATCCGACCTCAACGAAGTCGCCCAGCATCGCGCCGACCTTTTTTCTTCCGGTCTCGATATGCTCATCACCGTTCTTGATTACGACCGGCAGCTTATCGCTCTTAACGTTACTGGTGATCGATCCGGCACCCATATGGGACTTATAGCCGAGGATGGAGTCACCAACGTAGTTGTAATGCGGAACCTGTACGCTGTTGAACAGGATAACGTTCTTCAGCTCAGTGGAGTTTCCGACTACGCAGCCTTCACCGACCAGTGCGGATCCTCTTACAAAAGCACACTGACGAACTTCTGTCTTGTGTCCGATGATGCACGGTCCGCCGATATATGCGGAAGCAAATACCTTTGCATCCTTTGCGATCCATACATCCTCGGAAGGATGATCGAACTCATCTTCCGGAAGAGACTTACCGATCTCAAGAATAAGATCTGTGATGCCGGAAAGAGCTTCCCAGGGATATGTGAACTTGCCGAGATATTCAGCAACCTGCGGATATGTCTGTGTCAGATCATAAAGGTCATTAATCGTATACATTACTTCTTTACCTCCACCAGATGGCCGCTCTTTTCCATAGCGGCGATGATTGCATCTACCTGTTTCTCGCACTCTTCGAGAGAACCGGCCTCAGACATAACACGGAGAACCGGCTCGGTGCCGCTCTTTCTGAGAAGAACACGGCCGTTGTCGCCGAGTTCAGCTGTGCAGGCATCGACCTGAGCCTGAACAGCAGCATCTGCAAGAGTTCCGTCCTTATCGTCTACAACGACATTCTTCAGGACCTGCGGGAACATTGTGCATCCGCTTGCCAGAACAGAAAGCGGGAGATTTGTCGCAAGAAGTACTTCCATCAGCATAACTGCGGTGAGGATACCGTCACCGGTGTGTGCATACTTTCTGAAGATAACGTGACCGGACTGCTCGCCGCCGATCATGTGGCCGTTCTCTTTCATGTTCTCATATACATAACGGTCACCGACTGCTGTCTTCTCGTAAGCAATACCTGCCTCATCCAGAGCCTTATACAGACCGAAGTTACTCATGATCGTGGTAACGACCGTGTTGTTTGCCAGATGACCCTTTTCCTTCATGTACTTCGCACAGATGTACATGATCTTATCGCCGTTTACGACATTACCGAGCTCATCTACTGCCAGGCAGCGGTCAGCATCACCGTCGAAAGCAAAACCGAGATCCAGTTTGTTCTCGACAACATACTTCTGAAGACCTTCGATATGTGTGGAACCACATCCTGTGTTGATGTTTACACCGTTCGGTGTGTTGTTGATGACATAGGTCTTTGCACCAAGTGCGTCAAATACGGAGCGGCCGATCATCCAGGAACTGCCGTTAGCGCAGTCCAGACCGATCTTATGCTTCTCATAGGACTTGGTAGCCAGACCGACGAGGTAACCGATGTAACGGTTTCTGCCGGAATAGTAGTCTACTGTCTTACCGATCTTATCTTCGGAAGCGAACGGCAGTTCTTCGATCTCGCCGTCGATGTACTTCTCGATCTCATCCTGGAGATCATCATCCATCTTCTCACCTTCGAAGTTCATCAGCTTAATACCATTATCATAATAAGGGTTATGGCTTGCGGAGATCATGACGCCGCAGTCGAAATCCTCAGTTCTTGTGATATAGCTGACGCACGGTGTGGTGGTTACGTGCAATAAATAAGCATCGGCGCCCGAAGAAGCAATACCCGATGCTAATGCATTTTCAAACATATATGAAGAACGACGTGTATCCTTACCGATAACGATCTTAGCGGAATCACCTGTCTCAAGATGCTTCTGCATGTAGTACCAGCCGAGGAAACGGCCTGTCTTAAAAGCATGTTCTGCTGTAAGGACTACACCGGCCTTACCGCGGAAACCGTCTGTACCGAAATATTTGCCCATAGAAAAGCTCCTCCAGTTTGTATTTCTGTAGAAATTTTACACTTACACGGTTTTCTTGAAAATACTTTTCTACGATTTTTTCTTCCCGATTTTGTATTTTTTTGAGTGCAAGTCGGAAAAATACCTATAAAGGCTTATGCCTTTTTCAGGTTTTTCTGTGCAATTCGAGGCATTCCGGGTCTATGACGAGTCGAACCGCAATCGGTTTTGATGCCGCGCAGAAGATCTCTCTCAAATGCTTTGATTTGACGGCCGCAACTGCAGTTGCAGTACCACTGAAGGTTCTTACCGCTCTTGATGCCGGTCATCTTGACCGCCGTCAGTTCACCGAATACACGTCCGGTAATATCTTCCATTGCCGAAGAGCAGCGGCGTGTCTCACCTGAGAAATCCTCTTCTTTCAGCACTTTGCGGGTAGTATCGCGGTACGGGCACTTCTCATCAAAACAGTTGCTGATCTCTGTGTGCAGCAGGCGGTGGGACGTGATCTTGATCAGGTTCCCGCAGTCACAGCGGCACAGCCAGATCACCTTTCCATTAAAGCGCTCCGGCGTTTCTTCGATCGCGACCAGATGACCAAAACGTTCATCCTTAATGTCCTTGACTTTACGTCCGCGATTTTCTACTTTTTTGTCTCTGATAATTGTTGGCATACTACTAAAAACAACCCCTTGTTTCCGTTTCCATGCTGTTTCCTTGCCCCCAGCATACAACTATTCTATCATGGCATTTGAGAATATCAAGACAAAAATTCATTACCTATTTCACCCAAAGCAAAAACCACTCGGAAGAAAGCATAAAAATCCCCGGAAAAGCCTGTCGAGGAGCGGTTCCGCGCAAACAACACGCGGAAGCCCGGCGACGAGACGGCATCCCGGGGATTCACTTCTTACTCTAATTCAAAAGCA
>JAFWSW010000029.1 GCA_017519205.1 Clostridiales bacterium
CAGATCTCCGGAATAATAGTGAGGGATCAGTCCGTTAATGAGACGGAGTATCGTTGTCTTTCCGCATCCGGATGCCCCGCACAGAAGTACCGTCTCTCCTTTGGCAAAAGAAAGAGAAACATCAGAAAGAAGCCCTTCCGAGCTTCCTTTATATTTGAAAGAGACATGATCGATCTTAATGATAGATTGTTGATTTTCCATTGATTCTCTGCCCATACGTGGATACATTTTCCAGCCATCCGCTCATCTGAAATATTTGCAGTATATAAAGATCCCCAGAACTGTGGTAAATACCAGCATCAGAAGAATGTCGGCGGTTCGAAGCTTCAGTTCCACAATACTGGTTCTTTTCACATTTCCGTCAAGGCCGCGGGTGATCGCTGCTGCCGAGAGCTCATCTCCGATATTGACACACGAGAAAAGCAGCGGGATCATGCGGTATTCGACCATTTTCAGAGCATTTCCGCCTCCAAAAGAGATCCCCCTCATTTTCATGGCGTCTCGGATCGATCCGTATTCTTCTTTAATCGTCGGAAAAAAACGCATGACGACTGCAAGAGAGATCGCAATTCCATCAGGAACATGGAGTTTTTGCATCGCTGACATAAATTCATCGATCTTCGTAGTCCTCACACAGTACCAGGCGGTGATCATGGCCGGCATAAACTGCACAACGATGCCACAGTAGCCGATCAGGATCGCGGTGAGTATTCCCGAAGAATCCTCGGAAAGAAAGAAAAACGTCAATACAAGTGCCACGCCATAGAAGATCAGAAACCTTATCGCACTTGCATATTTCTTTTCTATAAAAAGAAGAGTGATCGGCACCATCGTCATAAAGATGCGTACGCCCCATAGAAATGGCGTCGTGGCCGTCATAAGGACGACCATCGACACCACCAGGATCATATATAGTTTTGTTCGGGGATCCAGTGCAATATGCATCAGACGATTCCCGCCTTTTCGAAATGCTTCTTTACGACTTTCTTCCCGATCACTGCACCTATGCAGCCGAACACGAAGCAAAGGATCAGAAGAACTGCGATCGTTTTTTCGTTAATAGCACGGAAAAGATCGTCACAATATTCCGCAGAGTAGCCTCCGTCAAGAAGATCCTTTCTATAAGAGTCGGCAGTCACGATGACCGGGAAATAATTCGCGCAGATCCAAAGGCAGAATACACCGTAACTTATGATCGTTTTCTTGAAGCTCTTATATTTTCCGGACTTGGCGATCAGATCCGCGATCACACCTGCAGCAACGATCAGGGGTGCACCCAGATAGCCCATACCGAGAACGAACATGATGATCGCGATGAGTACCGACATGATTGTAATCATGCCGAACTTCTCCACCTTCGTGTAGAAAAGCATCATCGGGATCGCGCCCACCAGCGGGATCATGACTACATAAGATGCAACAATGTACGGATGGATATATCCGAGCATTCCACACAGGAACTCCACTACGATCAAAATCGCCGTAAAAATACCGACCGTGATAAAATCTTTTGCCTTTAATTTACTACTGTTCATATTAACCCTCTCTGCCTGTTAGTTATCAATCGCTAACTCTTGATAGCTATAAGTTAGCTTTTGCTAACCAATGATATAGTATTCCAAAGAAGAAATCCAGTAGTTAGTGAACATTTTCATTGAATTGTTCAGCAATTCGTCAAATTGCACGAAAACTCACGTGCCGGATTGAAGTGCAACCATTCTCGCATACGTCCCGTTTTTCGAAAGCAGTTCCTCATGACTTCCTCGTTCAATGATGTTCCCGTCAGAAACGACCAGGATCTGATCTGCATCTTTGATCGTTTTCAGCCGGTGTGCAATGACCAGAAGAGTCTTTTTTCGGCAAAGCTCCGATATCGCTTCCTGGATCGCACGTTCGTTATCGGCATCGACGCTTGCTGTAGCCTCATCAAGAATAACGATCGGGGCATCTTTCAGGATGCATCTTGCAATCGAGATCCTCTGCTGTTCACCTCCGGAAAGCGATGCTCCGCCTTCACCGATCACGGTATCGAAACCCTCCGGAAGAGCCATGATAAAGTCATAGCAGCGTGCTTTTCGAGCAGCTTCATATACTTCTTCCTTCGTAGCCTCGGGTCTTGCCATGGCAATATTGTTATAGATCGTATCCTGGAAAAGATATACCCGCTGGAAGACCATGCTGATCTTATCCATCAGATCCCCGAGAGAAACATCCCTTACATCTTTTCCATTTACCAGGATCTTTCCTTCGCGGATATCCCAGAAACGCGCCAGAAGCGATGCAATCGTGGATTTGCCGCCGCCGGAAGGTCCTACCAGTGCACACATCTCACCTGCTTTAACCTTGAAGGAAACATGTTTCAGCACATCAGATGAGGTATAGCCGAACGATACATCCTCATACTCGATTGCGGGTGTATACGTTTTCTCTCCGGAAAGATCAGAGATCTTCTCTTTCCCGATATCCGGCATTTCTTTCTCTGCAAAAAGCGCCTCAATACGGTCAAGGCTGGCCGAGGTAACGGTAAGTCTGGCCATCTGAGCATAGTAGCTTTTAATAGCGACAAACAAGTCGAAGAGGAAAAGCGACATACCGACCATATAGACATCGGAGATCACACCCTCATGATAAAGATATGCGGCAAGCGCAAGCACAGCTGCGGTTCCGATACCGAAAACAAGATTCAGCGCACGGGACCATGGTGTGTAGTCCACTTCATAAGAAATGCTCTCTTCGCAGCTTTTTTCAAACTCTTCGGAGAGTTTCTTCGACTTTTCTCCCAGGAGGTTATAGGACTTGATGACGCCGATTCCTTCAGCGAAATCGAGCACTTCCTCTGTTAAGGATTCACTGTATTCCTGTTTTTTAACGGAATGGTTCATCGTAAACTTCAGCGTCAGATTTCCGACAATAAAGAACAGCAGCTCAACAAAAAGCGCAAGTAGTCCCAGACGAAAGTCCATGTAGAACATCATGACGGTCATCAGCGCCTGAGAGATCATAAAGGTGACCAGTTCCGAAAGGACACCCATGCAGTTCTCTTCAATAAACACCATATCTGTCGACAGTACCGAACTGATCTTTCCGATATTTCCTTCGGTAAAATATCCCATCGGAAGTTTTCTTAAGTGGTCACCCAGACGGATACGCATATCCGCGAAAACCTTGTAGCCGGCCGAAGACTGCAAAACGTTCGTTAAATGTTCAAAAACCGCCTGAAGGATTACACTGCCCAGCATGGCAAGGCCCAGATAAAGGCACATCGTCTTTGTCATATCCCCTTCCATAAAGAGCTTGATCGCAATAAAGCAAAGGACCAGAGGCATCCTCATCATGATTCCTTTGAAAAATGCAGAGATATAGGATGCCCGGATCGAGCGTTTGTATTTTCCCGTCATACTTATCAGACGGTGCATGATCTTAATCATTCTTACTCACCTCCTTGATACGCCAGTTGCTGGCAGAGACCGATGCATCCCAAAGCTTTTTATACTCAGGGCATGTTGTAAGAAGTGCGTCATGTGTATCGGCAGCTATACATTTGCCATCCTTCATGACACAGATCGAATCAGCATTCTTGATCGTCGAAAGACGATGAGCAATGACCAGAACAGTCTTATTCTTGATGATTTCATCGATCGCTGCATTCATCTTCTCTTCGTTTTCCGGATCCATAAATGCCGTAGCTTCATCCAGTACGATGATCGGGGCATCTTTGAGGAGCGCTCTTGCAAGCGAAATACGCTGGCGTTCTCCTCCGGAAAGCTGTTTTCCTCCATCTCCCGCCATCGTCTCGATTCCGCTCGGAAGCCTGTCAAGGAACTCCTTACACTGGGCACGTTCCGCTGCTTCCATTACCTGTTCTCGGGAGGCATCCGGACGTCCGATAAGGATGTTCTCGTAAAGAGACGTATTAAAGAGGAACTGTTCCTGAGAAACAAACGCCACCTGGTCATTAAGCGCCTCTAAGGTCATATCGGTGATATCCTGTCCTCCGATCGAGATCGATCCGGAAGAAAGATCGTAGTAGTGGACAAGCAGTTTTGCCAGCGTGGATTTACCCGAACCAGATTCACCGACAAGCGCCGTCGTGGTTCCCTGCTTTAAAGAAAGAGATACACCTTGAATGACTTCTTTTTCGTCGTAGGCAAAGTGAACATCGTTAAAAGATACGTCTCTGTTCGCGCCGGTAAAACCCGAAGATCCTTCTTTAAGCGGCGGATGAGACATCATCTTCTCCAGTTCAGAGATCTTATAGTCCAGTTGAGGGAACTTACCGGCAAAGTTAAGTGCTTTCAGGACGGAAGGACCGACGGCAAAAGACATACAGAGAACAAGTACAAGTCTGCTGAGAGAGATCGTATCACCGATGACCATCAGGGATCCAAAGGGAAGGATCAGAAGCGCCAGGCACGGAAGAACAGCGGCATAGATCGCCATCCACGGCCAGCATACCTTATACCAGTCCAAAGTAAAATCACGGTAATCTCTTACTACTTCACCGAAGCGCTTATAGGATTCACCGTCTTTATTAAAAACTTTCACGACTTCCATGCCGTTGACATATTCGATAATAGTATTATTCATCTTCGAAGCAGATGCATAGTAGGCATTCATTTTCGACAAACCGGACTTCATCATCATGCCCATCGCGAGCATACCGATGATCAACGGAGGAATGGAAAGCAGTCCCAGACGCCAGTCTGCGACGAACATCAAAATCAGGATCAGGATCGGGATGGCGATATTCGCAATACCCTCTGGGATCGCATGAGCCAGCAGAAGTTCAATCTGATCGATATCATCGGTAAAGACCTTTTTGATCCTTCCGGTACCGAGATCCTTGATGTTTCCCAGTGGCTGTTTTTCCAGTTTTCTCTGAAGCGAGACACGAAGGTTTTTCAGTGTGTGATACGCGCTGTAATGGGAAAACGAGAGTCCCTGTGTATAAAGGACCGCAAAGAGGATCTCGCATCCTGCAATGATCCCCACCCTTACAAGAATGAAGGAAGAACTGATCGTCTCTCCCCGGGTCAGAGGATCGATGATCTGATACAAAAAGAAATACGGGAGCACATTGAAAATGATACCAAGTGTCATACAAATGACCGCCCATACCGTGTACTTTTTGTATTCTCCGATATATGGAGCTACTTTTTTAAACATAGGCAATTCCTTTCCGACAAAAAATCCATATAGTTAGCATCGACTAACTATATGGATTATACATCACTGCGATATCTCGACTACCAATTACAGATCGTTTTCTAACACTTTTCGCTCACGATAGTCTTTCGGCATCATTCCGTATCTGCTTTTAAAGGCTTTTGAGAAGTAACTCATATTGTTATATCCCGACCTAGTTGCCGCTTCCGAGACATTACATACACCTTCAGAAAGAAGTCTCGCAGCATATTCGAGCCGCATTTCCTGAATATATGAATGAAGAGAAACATCATAAAGCTCTCTGAATATCCTGTTCATCTTACTTAGGCTCATGGACATAGACGCTGCTACTACAGGCGCATCATAGTTCTCATACGGGTATAGCCGTATCTTTTCTCTAAGCTGCTCCATCGAAAGCCGGTCGATCGGATCGATCTTCGACATAGGACGATCCGTTTCCTTTTTCTCTTCATGCAGGATCCCGAATAAAACCAGCATCGTAATTTCGATCAGTTTCGTTTCAAGATACATTTCTTTAAACTCAGCATATCTGTCCACGCTGTCGATCTCTGCCAAAACCCGGAACATCTCTGCCGTGATCCGTGTTTTCTGCACCTCGGGGAACACCTTTTCCTCTATTCGTTCAGCCTCTTCGTCAGTAAAATACAGACGGAGAATGTCTCGGAATTTCAGAGTCATCATCTGAAGGCTTCGAAAGCGGAAGTGCTTGCCTCCCTGATAATACATTGAGGTTCCGATATCATTATTTCTATATACGCAGACCTCTCCGCTTCTCATGATCACTTCCTGAAAATGTGGCGAGGCGAGGTCCTCCCCCACCTGCCACTTTATATCCTGATTAAGATTGAAAATGATCTGAACTTCATCGTTCCCTGCATTATCATGCTTTCTGGCATCTGTATCTTCAGAAAACATCAGATCCCAGCGATAGTATAAGATATCACTTCTTGACCGTTCACTCTGAATCTTGGCAGTCCCGAGATCTTTGGGTATACTGCCGGTATCATTCATGAAGGCAAAGAGTTCATCTGTTCCGATATGCGGTTTACTCTGATTGCTCATTTATCACATCTTCCATTCCTGAGAAATCTGCTGCTGTTCCGTCATATGACGATAGATACTGTCTTTTTCCATCAGTTCCGAAGGACTTCCCTGTTCCGCAACGACACCATCTTTCAGCACAACGATATGGTCTGCATTGGCAATAGTACGCATGCGGTGTGCGATGATCAGAACCGTCTTATTCTTGATCAGTCTGGAAAGAGCTTCCTGGATCACTGTCTCATTCTCTGCATCAAGCGATGCGGTCGCCTCGTCCAGAAGAATAATCGGAGCATCCTTAAGAAAAGCTCTGGCAATCGAGATCCTCTGACGCTCACCACCGGACAGTTCGCTTCCGTTCTCACCAATGAGCGTATCGTATTTTTCAGGAAGAAGTGATACGAACTCCTCACAGTTGGCAAGTCGGGCCGCCTCCATGACTTCTTCATCTGTAGCGCCTTCCTTGCCGATACGGATGTTCTCTTTGACACTGTTGTTAAACAGGGTAACATCCTGAAAAACGATCGAGTAATCAGAAAGAAGCGTCTCAGGATCGATCTTCGAGATATCCTCACCTCCCAGATAAATGTGCCCTTCGGAAGTATCCCAAAATCTTGCTGCCAGTCGGGATATCGTCGTCTTTCCGCCGCCGGATGGTCCGATCAGGGCAGTAACTTCGCCCTGTTTTGCGGTGAAGCTGACATCTTTCAATACGGTTGTATCGTCAGAATACTGGAATCCGACATGATCGAAAACGATATCATATCCCTGATTATTCATCACATCCGATCCGGTCTGAACTTCGTGGGAAAGTACTTCATCCAGACGCTCGCACTGAATCCCGGTTGCGATAATCGCCGCGAAGTTCTGAAGTGTAATCTGCATCGGATCATAAAGACGGGACACCAGCATCAGGAACATAAAGAAAGTCAGGATCGAGATGCTGCCATCGGCAAACAGGGCACCTCCGACCACGGCCGTCGTTCCCAGGCCGATCTTGAGGATGATTGCCGCGGAATTAACGAACACGGCCATTTTCAGCTCTGTAAAGAGAGCCATTTTCTCAACTCTTTTAATCTTTCCTTCCAGGCCTTCCATATACTGATTCTCTGCGTTATTCGCACGAAGATCACGAATCGACTCCAGGCACTCCTGGATTCCGTCACTCATATCAAGTTTTACAGCGGAATTCTTTCTTACCGCTTTCTTCTCCAGACCGGAGCAGCTGATGACGATAATGAATGCTACCGGGATTACCCAGAAGCTGGCCAAGGCCATTCTCCAGTCAAAGAAGAAGAACAAGCTGAGTCCGACGACGCTTGTGGAGATCACTGCACCGATCAATTCCGGGATCCAGTGACTGGATGCCGTCTCGATCGAAGCACAGTCCCCCATAATGTGCGTCGTCAGGTCAGCTATGTTCTTCTTCCCGAAGTAGGATAGAGGGAGTTTTCTGAGTTTTTCTGCAAGAGCAGTCCTTCGTACACCGCTTTCACGGTATGTCGAGAGGAATGTCGCGTTGTACTGAATAAAGTTCGTTATTGCAATTAGAAGGATGACCACGGCAGAAGCCGCTGCATAGAAGCCGATCCGTCCCTTCGTAAGATTGTCATCCAGAAGATCTTTGATGAGCATATAGAGGACACCGGCAGGCATCATCATGGCGAAGTTTGTGATCGTGCAGCAGACACATGCTTTGACCAGATCTTTTGCGCCCTGCTCGGAAAGCGCGTATTTATGCATCAGTTTTTGGATCATTGTCAAACACCTACCTTCCACTCGATCGAACGGCTGTACTCTTCAAACATACGATTATAAAGACCGCCTTTTTCCATAAGTTCATTATGACTGCCGCTCTCTTCTACTTTGCCGTCGGAAAGTACGAAGATACGGTCAGCATCGGTTACCGTACTCAGACGGTGTGCGATCATGATTACGGTCTTATCTTTCGACATTCTGGAGAAAGCCTCCTGTACTTTCGTCTCATTGTCCGGATCAGCAAACGCTGTCGCCTCATCCAGGATAAGAATAGGAGCATTTTTCAGGATCGCACGCGCGATCGTGTTACGCTGTTGCTCACCGCCGGAAAGATAGGTACCCTTCTCCCCGAGCACAGTATGAATGCCGTTCGGAAGTTTTTCGATGATATCAAGGCACTGTGCTTCCGAAAGAGCAGCCATGACTTCTTCTTCCGAAGCCGACGGGCGCGCCATCCGCACATTCTCCAGAATCGACGTCTTAATCAGACGGCTGTCCTGGAAAACGAAAGAAACCTGCTTCATAAGCTTGTCAGACGGCATCTTTCTGATATCGACTCCGCCGATCTTGATTTCACCTTCAGATACATCAAAGAAACGAACCAGCAATTCAGCCAGCGTTGTTTTTCCCGAGCCGGAAGGTCCTACCAGGGCAACATGCTCACCGGGACGGATCTCCATCGAGACATCGTGAACTGCATCTCGAGTCGCATCCTTATATCGGTAAGAGACATGACTGAGAGTGATTCCGCTGTCCTTCGGAGTTTCATTAGCATTTGATTCAGGAAGGGGGGCGATCTCCATGACTCCGTCTACACGCTTGAGCGCATCGATCAGCGTCATCTCCGCCTCTCCTGAATAAGCTACCTTAGTCAGTGCCACCGTAATAAGAGGCGTTACTATGATGTAGTACATGACGTTTAAGATATCTGTAGTCGTGGTTCCGCCGTTTGTGACGATATATGCCGCGATCACGATGAAAAGAAAGATTGCATTGATACAGGTCATGAAAGCGATCATCGGAATCCGAAGTGTCAGCGTATAATCCGTAGACCACTTTCCGAATCCGTCGATCGAAGACTTGAACCTCTTAAAAGAATGCACCGTCTGTCCGAATGTCTTTACAACAGGAACGCCGCGGACATATTCCGTGGCCTCACTGCTCATCGTATCCAGTGCATTCTGATATTCTTTCATCTTCTCCTGCATATTCTTTCCCATCATGGACATCATGCAGGCAAATCCGATGATCGCAGGGATCACACAAATCAGACCTATCTTCCAGTTAAAGGCAAAGATCAGGACCAGCAGGCCGACAGGTGTAACCGCCGCCACCGTCTTATCCGGAAGGTTATGGGCGATATATGTTTCCGTGGCCGCAGTCGAATCATTGACAATACGCCGGATCTTACCTGTTCCATCCTCGTCAAAAACACCCAGCGGCAGTTTGATGATCCTTCTCATCAGACTGCTACGCATATTCGCCTGTACACGGAAAGCTGCAACATGGGTACATAGAAGTGCAACAATATACACCAGAAGTGCTCCGACCGTCACACCTACTGCGATCCAGGCATGTCCTTTGATCAGATCCGGATCCTGTTCTTCCACCGCGATCTTAATGATCCGCCACAGTTCATAAAACGGAATCAGCGACATAACAGCGCTTACCGCCGCGAGGAATCTTCCCAGCAGGATCAGATTCTTATGCCCGCCGGCATAATTCCGTATGAGCTTCATGTGATCATACTTCTCTACTTTTGCCAAATTCAATCACTCCTTTTAATTAGTTAGCTATCGCTAACCGTTGATCGATAACTTATATATTAAAAAAGAGCCTTGCGGCTCTTTTCTAATTCATTCCCATGATCTTCAGCCATCCCGGCATGAAGAATTCCTCCAGTGTATCCAGATATCTAAGAATCTTTTCATCGTCATCTTCATGGACGATTGGCTCGAAACATGCAGTCAGATATGCGGAAAGAATCATATGTACCTCTCCTTCGCTCACATCACGCACCGCATACCCTTTTTCACGAAAAAATTCGAGAGCACGCATATATTCTTTCTGGTTTTCTTTCACAAAATCATGTACGAAACTCTCATATCTCGTACCCTTGGAGCCATTCAGGAGAAGTCGGAACTCTGCCTTTCTCGGAAGGATCACCGACTTGATCAGATCC
>JAFWSW010000030.1 GCA_017519205.1 Clostridiales bacterium
GGGATTATCCGAAGTGGCATAGCAGAGCTCGTGCATTACTTCAGAAGAATATACGAAATAGAAGATGCCGTTTCTTTCTCTAATAGAAGGACCTTCAAAGAAGGCATGGCCTTCAAAACCGGTTCCTTCAGAGTACATCTTGCCGGGAGCAATGAATTCGGGTCCTTTCTTGATCGTCAGCATATCCGAGCCGATAACAGTAACCATTGCACCGTGACGGGAAGCATCGGTCTGACCGCAGAATCCGGTGTAAAGATATGTTGTGTCGCCGATCGTAATAACGCCCGGATCGAACTGAGGTTCGTTTCCTTCTTTTTCACCGAGAAGAGTTCCGTCCTCATAATGAACGTGACCATAGAAGTGGAAAGGTCCCTGTGGCTTGTCGCTCTTAGCAACAGCAACAACACTCAGTTTGTCGAGAACGTAGTAGAGATAATAGTTATCATCCGGTCCGATTGTGATATCCGGAGCATAAAGACAGCCGTTGTTCTCCTCATTATCCGGATCATCCGTACGTTTGTAAGATACGCCCTCGTATCTCCATGCGGAAAGGTCGGATAGCGGAGCTGACCAGGAAACGTAGTCGCCGGGGCAGAAGAATGAGCAGTTGTAGTAGTCGTGAGAACCATAGATGTAAACACGATCTCCAAATACATAAGGCTCACCATCCGGAATATATTCCCAGGAAGGAAGATATGGATTAAAAGCCTGTTTCTTCGGCGGCACAGCAAGAGCAGCAATGCTTGCGCTCTGACGCGGAGCTGCTTCGAGATTTCCTAAGGTTCTGTCTGTGAGCCAGTCGATAAAGAACTGGATATAGTTGGAATCCTGTACCTTCGGGATACAGCCCTCAGCAGTGAAGTGCATCTCGTTTCTGGATTTATCAGAATAAGCGAGCCAGTTCGGCATTGCTTCCCCGGTAATATCCTCGCCGTTTGGATTTCCGCTCTTAACGAAATTGGTGATATAGTTGGTCATTCTTCTGGCAATATCGAAATGACGTCCTACAAAAGGTCTCCAGCAGGAAGCCAGTGTTTCAAAGAAGAACCAGAGATCAACTGAGTGGAAGGTGCCTGGATCATCTTCGCCCGGAATGTCGACTTCGAAGCTATAGTAGAAGCATTGTGCAGATGTTTTATCGAGCGCTGCCTTTACAGAGCACTCAATACCACGTACACCGGCATATTGATTGCCATTTTCAACCTGATAGGCTTCAGAGAAGGAAAGGAACTGTTCCGCACGCGAGCCGAATGTGTTTCGGACCTGTTCTTCAAAGTTTTCCTTCGAATCTGCATAGATGTAACTCTTGAACTCGTCAAATGTATTACCTGCGATGATCGGGACATTAGCCTGCTTACCTTCGAGCATCAATTTGAAAGGCTCATCTTTAAGATAGACATGGTCGATACACGGAGTGAACATGAACATGTTCTTTTCACGGAATTCAGCATATTTGGATCTGATAGTAAGAGCATCGATCTTACGGGCTTCCTCAATAGTGGAAACTCCGAGAGATTCCAGGAATTTCTCGCCCATCTTACATGTTTCTTCGATCGGCTTAGGAGTAATGACATTATCTTTGATATATGGGCTTTCAATAATGCCGGAATACACGATCGCCTTCTGGTACAGTCCGATACTGGATTCTGAGGTAAGGTGGGTGAGGACGGATCCACCTCCAGCTGACTGACCGGCGATCGTGATGTTTTTCGGGTTGCCGCCAAATTTCTTGATGTTGCGGATGACCCATTTTATTCCGGCCTGTTGATCGAGATTGCCGAAGTTTGCAGGTGCTTCCGGAGATTCTTTAATAAGATCCGGATGGGTAAGGAATCCCAGCGCACCAAGACGATAGTTCACGCTGACAACAATAATGCCGCGCTTTGACATATTTTCACCGTTGAATTCCATTTCTCTGGGATAGCCCCACTGGAATCCGCCTCCGAAGAACCATACGAAGACAGGAAGTTCATCATTTTCAGACTGGGCAGGAGTCCATACGTTGAGATAAAGACAGTCTTCATCCATCTCAATATCTTTATCAACATGCCACTCTCTGCAATAAATATCAGTACCGACGCCCGGCTGATCCTGAACGGAAATCGGGGCAAATTTAGAACACTCACGAATTCCTTCCCAGTTTGCGCAGGGCTGAGGGGCTCTCCATCTGTTTTCACCAATCGGCGGAGCTGCAAAAGGGATACCTTTAAAAACGGAGATCCTAGTATTATTTCCCTGGAAACCACGAACCAGACCATTCTCGGTTTGAACTAATTTCAACATATTTCCTCCCGGAAAAATATATTAATGTAATATCTATTTCATCTTAAAAAACTTTGCTTTTTACTTCAACATGATAAAGTCTAGGTATCGTCCCCCAAAACTTCACATGTGTAAAAAGTCGTGTTGATTTTTGCTCAAGTGTTATGTAACTTAATCATATAAATCAAGTTCTTGCACGGGTTACAGTCATACTCGCCTGGTGTAAGAAGAGTAGGAGTACATATGTTTAAACTAGTTATTGACCCACAGAAAGAACTTGGTCATATCAATCCCGAAACCCAGGGACATTTTTCCGAACACCTTGGTCGCTGTATCTACGGTGGATTGTTTGTCGGAGAGAATTCGGCTATACCGAACACCAACGGAATAAGAAATGATGTCGTTGAAGCATTAAAGGATATCCGTATTCCGGTTCTTCGCTGGCCGGGTGGATGCTTCGCGGATGAGTATCACTGGAAAGACGGTATTGGAGATAAATCTAAAAGAAAGAAAATGATCAATACGAACTGGGGCGGTGTCGTCGAGGATAACAGCTTCGGTACGCATGAGTATATGGAACTTTGCCGTCAGTTGGGCTGTAAGACATATATCAACGGAAATGTCGGATCCGGAACGGTCCAGGAGATGAGTGAATGGGTTGAATACATGACATTTGATGGTGTTTCACCGATGGCGGAACTTCGTAAGTCGAATGGCCATGAGGCGCCCTGGACTGTTGATTTTTTTGGTATCGGAAATGAAAACTGGGGATGTGGCGGTAACATGGTTCCGGAGTACTATGCCAATCAGTTCCGTCAGTATCAGTCATATGTAAAACAGTACGATCCGAATAAGAAAATCAACAAGATTGCCTGCGGACCAAATGCTCAGGATTACGAATGGACCGAGACAGTCCTGAATCAGTGCCATAAGCTGTCGGGCTCGTGGAATAATGCTCATGGGTTCATGGATGGCATTTCTTTGCATTATTACACGCTTCCTTATGACTGGGCAAAGAAAGGTGCGGCTACCGGATTCAATGCTAAAGAGTGGTATATGACTCTTAACAAGACACTTTTTATGGAAGAACTGGTTACGAAGCACTCTGCAATCATCGACCGTTACGATCCGGATCATAACATCGCGTTGATCGTCGATGAATGGGGCACCTGGTATGATGTGGAAGAGGGAACGAATCCGGGATTCCTGTATCAGCAGAATACGATGCGTGACGCACTTGTTGCTGCTATCAATCTGAATATTTTCAACAAGCACTGTGATCGTGTGAAGATGGCGAATATCGCTCAGCTTGTTAATGTTCTTCAGGCTGTGATCCTGACAGAAGGCGAACAGATGATCAAAACACCGACATATTATGTTTTCTCGATGTATAAGCATCATCAGGATGGCACTTTGATCGAGAGTTTCGTGGATAATAAAAAGATCGGTCTTGAGGAGCAGTATCAGGTTCCGAACCTTCATGAGTCCTGTTCCAAAGATAAGGACGGAAAGTATCACATTACTCTTGCCAATCTGTCTGTGGAAGTGTCCTACGAGATCTCGACAAATCTTCTCGGGAATGTGGTGAAGTCTGCTAAAGCGGAGATCCTTACCGGCGAAATGGATGCAAAGAATACTTTTGATGATCCGGAACACGTTAAAGTACAGTCCTTTGACGGTCTCTCCATAGATGCTGACAAGATCGAATTTACGATTCCGAAAAACAGTGTTATGCATATTGAGGTCGAACTTTCATGAATACACCTAAACCGTGCCGCAAATGCCTCTTGTCAGAGATGGATGACGAGACGGCAAAGTCATTGATCGAGCGCGGTATCAATGGTATATCAGAAAACGACCGATCCGATGAAAAAGTTTATCAGGAACGGTTATCTATTTGCCGTTCTTGTGATAACTTATTAAGTGGAACGTGTCTCTCCTGCGGTTGTTATGTGGAGATTCGTGCCGCTATTAGAAAGGGCAGGTGCCCGGAGAAAAAGTGGTGAGGTGAGAAAGATGGATGTGAGAAAATTGATTGAAGAGGGGAAGAGTGTCCTTGGTATCGAGTTTGGTTCGACCCGTATCAAGGCAGTGCTGGTCGACACAAACGGCGATCCGATAGCTTCCGGAAGTCATGAATGGGAGAATGAACTTCTGGACGGTATTTGGACGTATTCCGAAGAAGCAATCTGGAATGGCCTTTCGGACTGCTATTCCGACCTTAAGAAAAATGTAAAAGAACAGTATGATGTTACGATCAAAAACCTTGGTGCGATCGGCTTTTCGGCCATGATGCACGGATATTTACCTTTTGATGAGAACGATACTCTTCTGGTTCCTTTCCGTACCTGGAGAAATACGATAACGGAAGAAGCAGCGGATAAATTGACAGAAGCCCTGAATTTCAATATTCCGCAGAGATGGAGCATCTCTCATCTTTACCAGGCGATTTTAAATGGCGAATCACATGTTCCGTCGATCCGTCATTTCACGACTCTTGCCGGATTTGTTCATTTCAAGCTCTCCGGCCGAAAAGTACTTGGCGTCGGTGATGCTTCCGGTATGTTCCCAATCGATTCTAAAACCGGGACATATGATGATGCCATGCTCACAACGTTTGAGAATATGATTGCTGATAAGAACTATCCGTGGAAGATCAGAGATATCCTTCCGGAAGTGCTCTCTGCCGGAGAAAATGCAGGAAGCCTGACAGAAGAGGGTGCGAAACTTCTCGATAAAGATGGCGATCTTTCTTCCGGTATTCTGATGTGTCCGCCGGAAGGTGATGCCGGAACAGGTATGGTTGCTACCAATTCCGTAAAAGTAGAGACAGGTAATATTTCCGCAGGAACATCTGTATTTGCCATGATCGTTCTGAAGGAAAACATGAAGAATCTTCATAAAGAAATTGACATGGTTACAACTCCGACAGGTGATCCTGTCGCTATGGTGCACTGTAATAACTGCACTTCTGAGATCAACGCATGGGTCAAGCTCTTTGATGAGTTCGGAAAACTCATGGGACAGGATTTTGATCGCGGAGTGCTTTTCGAGAAACTTTACGGTGTTGCGCTGGAAGGTGAGAAGGACTGCGGCGGTCTGATTTCTTATAACTATTTCTCCGGCGAGCCGGTAACCGGTTTTTCTAAGGGAAGTCCTTTATTTGTAAGAAACGCAGAAGATTCGTTTACTCTTCCGAATTTCATGAGAATGCACCTGTATTCAGCTCTTGCAGCACTGAAAGTCGGTCTGGATATCCTGACTGTTGATGAAAAAGTGACTGTTAAGAAGATGTATGGTCATGGAGGTTTCTTCAAGACGCCTAAGGCCGGCCAGACGATCGCTTCTGCTGCTATCGGATCTCCGGTATGTGTCATGGAGACAGCGGGTGAAGGTGGAGCATGGGGTATTGCGCTTCTGGCTTTGTATATGGTTGAGAAGTCCGGTTCCCAGAAACTGGATGAATATCTTGAGAGCGTGATCTTCGCCGGATCCACAGGCTCCGAACTGATGGCCGACAAGGATGATGTTGACGGATTTAATAGTTTTATGAAGAAGTATGTTGATGGACTTTCTATTGAAAAAGCAGCTGTAGAGGTCATGTGAGGAGAAGCGGAATATGTTAGAAGAACTGAAACAAAAAGTATTCGAAGCGAATATGCTTCTTCCGAAGCACGGCCTGGTTACCTTTACATGGGGAAATGTCAGCGCAATCGATCGTGAGAGCGGACTTTTCGTAATTAAACCGAGCGGTGTTCCGTATGAAACGATGACGGCTGACGACATGGTCGTCATGGATCTTGAGGGGAATCGTGTGGAGGGGAGATATAAGCCTTCTTCGGATACTCCTACACATCTGATTCTGTATAAGAGATTTCCTAATATCGGCGGTGTTGTCCATACGCATTCTTCGTATGCGACATCCTGGGCCCAGAGCGGTAGAAGCATCCCTTGTTATGGTACAACTCATGCCGATTACTTCTATGGTGCAATTCCATGTGTGCGCTGCCTCAGCAAAGAAGAAATCGAAGCGGATTATGAAACCAACACAGGTATCCTGATCGCTGACTCCTTTGAAAAGGAAAATCTTGATTATGAGGCTGTTCCGGGTGTTCTTTGTAAGAACCACGGACCCTTTACATGGGGCAAGGATGCCAATGAAGCCGTGCATAATGCCGTGGTCCTGGAAGAAGTTGCCAAGATGGCCTACCGCACCGAACTGATCAATAAAGAAGTTCTTCCGGCACCGTCCGAACTTCAGGACAAACATTATTTTAGAAAACATGGAAAAAATGCTTATTATGGTCAATAAACAATGCTATAATGGAATAACCAATTAAGGAGGATTTAAGACATGAACAACATTCCAGAAATCAAATTAGGTATCGTTGCTGTTTCCCGTGACTGTTTCCCGATCGCGCTCTCCGAGAAGAGAAGAAGCGCCATCAAAGCAGCTTATAAGGGTGATCTTTATGAGTGCCCGGTCACTGTTGAGAACGAGCTCGATATGCTCAAGGCAGTGGAAGATGTAAAGAAGGCGGAGTGCAATGCACTGGTTGTTTTCCTCGGCAACTTCGGTCCTGAAACACCTGAAACTCTCATTGCAAAGAATTTCGATGGTCCTTGCATGTTTGTAGCTGCAGCAGAAGGTGACGGAGACATGGTCAATGGCCGTGGTGACGCTTACTGTGGTATGCTCAACTGCTCATACAACCTCGGTATGAGACATCTTGACGGATATATTCCTGAATATCCTGTCGGCACAGCTGAAGATATCGCTAAGATGATCGCAGATTTCGTTCCGATCGCTCGTGCAGTTGTCGGTGTTAAGAACCTGAAGATCATCACATTCGGACCTCGTCCGCAGGACTTCTTCGCTTGTAACGCTCCGATCAAGGGCCTCTACGAACTCGGCGTTGAGATCGAAGAGAACTCTGAGCTCGACCTTCTCGTTTCCTATAAGGAGCACGAGAATGATCCGCGTATCCCGGACGTTTGCGCTGATATGGCTAAGGAAATGGGCGAAGGCAAGTACTATCCTGAAATGAGCGCTCGTATGGCTCAGTTCGAGCTGACGCTCCTTGACTGGGCTGAGAACCACAAGGGTGCAAGAAAGTATGTTGCATTTGCTGATAAGTGCTGGCCGGCATTCCCGTCCCAGTTCGGTTTCGAGCCTTGCTACGTTAACAGCCGTCTGGCTTCCCGCGGTATTCCGGTATCCTGCGAAGTAGATATCTACGGCGCACTTTCCGAGTACATCGGTATCTGCATCAGCAATGATGCTATTACTCTTCTTGACATCAACAACTCCGTTCCGCAGTACATCTATGATGAGGATAGAGCTGGTTTCAAGGACTATAAGCTCACAGATACATTCATGGGCTTCCACTGTGGTAACACACCGTCCTGCAAGATGTGCTCCGACCGTGCAATCAAGTATCAGCTCATCCAGCACAGACTCCTTGAGCCGGCTGGTTCTGATCCGGATTTCACACGTGGTACTCTTGAGGGCGACATTGCTGCTTCTCCTATCACATTCTATCGTCTGCAGTGCAACAGCGACGGAGAACTCGTTTCCTACATCGCTGAAGGTGAGATCCTTGATGTCAAGACACGTTCCTTCGGTGGTATCGCTATCTTCGCTATTCCGGAAATGGCTAGATTCTATCGTCACGTTCTCATTCAGGGTAGATTCCCGCACCACGGTGCTGTTGCATTCGGTCACTACGGCAAGTTGATGTTCGAGACATTTAAGCTCCTCGGCATCTGCCCGTGCAAGATCGGCTACAATAAGCCGGCTGGTGTTCTCTATCCGACAGAGAATCCGTTCAACTGATCAGGTTTTATATCCGAAACACTGATTTCGGCAATAATGACAGATGAATAGGGACTGCTTCCGCAGGATGCGGGAGCAGTCCTTTTCTGTTATAATATATAAATTAAAGAGGGAAGTGTAGAAGGTTTTGATTCGAAAGTCTCTGATAAAACTGCTCAACAACATTAAATTGCATAATAAGTTTCTTATTATGTATGTTTTCTGCGTTATTGTTCCTCTTGTTATCACTGACGCGGTGGTCTTTAATTCAATCTACAGCCGCGAGCGTAAGAGCCGAATCAATGAACTTGATCAAACCACTGCCAAATATGTCTCCACGATCGATGCTGCCATTGTCCGAAATACCAGTATTGCCGCTTCAATCAGTAAGAATCAGCAGTTAAACCAGTTTCTGGATGAAACATATACCAGTCTTGATGACTATTATGAAGCTTACTACAATGTTGTAAACAAATCGTTTTATACATCACTTACTTATTCAAAAAATGATACGGTTTGTATATATGTAGATAATCCGACGATTTTTGAGAGCTCATATTTTAAGAATATCTCAAAAGCTAAAGGGAAAGAATGGTATAGCAGGTTTAAAGAGTCCGGTAAAGATGAGTGCCTTCTGGTCTATTATGACGACACAGTAAACCCGATCACCGAACGTCAGCAAAAGTTCATGTTTGTACAGAAAATGCACATTTATGATTCGAAGTGCGAAAAGATCCTTTGTATTGAGATGAATTCTTCTGATATTCGAGACCAGATGTTAAAGCCTTCGTCCGGATTTGAGATGTATGTGTGTAACGGTAATTATGTCGTATTCGCCGATTACGGTAAAGCTATTAGAACGATTGATATCAATATTATTGAGAAAGATAGAAAACTCAGTTCGCATAGGGTATATACCCGTTATGGAACAACATTGGATGTATATGCATTTAGCGATGAACTGCTTATTAACTCAGTTATTGAATCAAACAAATATATTATCCTATTTCTTCTGTTTACAACGCTTCTTTTGCCTATCCTGATCATGAAACTGATCGAGAGATCTCTTTCTTCTCGAATCACGATCCTTGAAAACGCTTTCAACGGTAGTCAGAGCGATAAATTCCAGCCTATCGGTTCGGTTGAAGGAAATGATGAGATTTCCGCATTGATGCATAATTATAATAATATCGTTTCGATCAACCACGATCTTATTAATACATTATATAAAGATAAGCTGAAAGAACAGGAGAGTGATCTGTCCCGTAAGAATGCTGAGCTTCTTGCTCTTCAAAGCCAGATCAACCCGCATTTCTTATTTAACTCCCTGGAAAGCATCCGTATGCACAGTATCTTAAAGGGTGAAGACGAGACTGCCGAGATGGTTGAGAAACTTGCACTGATGACCCGGCAGAATGTGGAATGGGGCAACGACCTTGTCACTGTTAAGAAGGAGACTGAGTCTATTGAAGCATATCTCTATCTGCAGAGTTACCGATTTGGTGACCGCCTTTCCTTTGATGTGGATGTGGACAAGTCTTGTGAAGATTATCTGATCCCCAAACTCACTCTGGTAACGTTTGTAGAGAATGCGTGTGTTCATGGAATTGAGTCCAAATCTTCCGCAGGGTGGATCTTTGTCCGCGTATACGAGAAAGACGGTGATCTGTGTATGGAGATCGAAGACACCGGCGGTGGAATGAGTGATGAGGAGATTTCGAACCTTTTAAGCAGTATTGAAACTGTAAGTATTGATCAGATTAAAGGGAAGAAGCATGTAGGTATCCTTAATGCCTGTCTTCGATTGAAACTTCATACAAATAACAATGTATCTTTTTCGATCGATAGCGAGGTAGGGGTCGGAATGTGCGTGCTGATCCGTATTCCTATGAAAAAGCTTCATAGAAGTAAGTAAAGAGGTGGATTCGTATGTTAAAAGTAATGATCGTTGATGATGAGCCTTATATCCTTCAGGGTCTTCAGTTTCTTATCGACTGGAATAAGGAAGGATTCGAGATCGATGCACTTATGAGTAATGGTAAGGAAGCTCTCGACTATCTTGCGAACCATAAAATCGACCTGATCATTTCTGATATCAAGATGCCGGTAATGAACGGCTTGGATCTTCTTGATGAGGTGGAAAGACAGCAGCTTTCCGATGCGAAATTCGTGTTCCTGACAGGTTATGATGATTTTTCTTATGTCCAGAGAGCCATTCGAAATAATTGCCTCGATTATATTTTGAAACCGGTAAGCAGGGAAGACCTGTTGAATCTTCTGCATCGCGTTTCCAACCTGAATGAGGAAAAAGAGAAAGTCCGTGAGAGTCAGAAAACGATGGAGGATGCATTTCTCGCGTCTAACCTGATGTCGATTATCAAGGGAAAATTCGATTCGAACAATATTGATTTTGTAAATAACCATCTGCAGCTTGCCGGCGGAATCCGATTTGTAGATATTGAAATGATGACCGAAGATGTTTCAGATGAAGAGGACGACTTTGATCTTCGAGTTCTTCAGAAGCAAATGTTTACGGCCTGTCGGGATATTCTGAAAGAAAACGCCAGTCATTTTATCTTTGATGTTTCCTATGACAAAGACAATTACGATGCGCACCGGAATTGATACCGAAAGCGATAGCGGCGATTATCCACTTATCAAGGTCAATGGAAGCAAATATAACAAAATAGATTATCATCAGCTGTGTTACCGAAGGCGTACCTCTGA
>JAFWSW010000031.1 GCA_017519205.1 Clostridiales bacterium
CATGCTTCTGGTTACACTTGCTGATATTTGCACACTTATAGCACACCTCGTTTGCACAGAGCCCTGTTCCGAAGAAGTCGCGGATATTCTGAAGCGTAGTATCCGCAATATTTCCTAAAGCCTCATTTGTAAGGAAGGCCTGGTGGGATGTGACGATCACGTTTGGCATGGAAATGAGGCGCGCCAATACATCATCATTCACGATATGGTTAGAATAATCATGGAAGAACACATCAGATTCCTCTTCGTACACATCCAGGCAGGCTGCTCCGATCTTTCTCTGTTTGATTCCTTCCACCAGCGCCTCGGTATCGATCAGCGCACCTCGGGAAGTGTTAATGATCACGACTCCTTTTTTCATATTCTCCATGCTTTCCGAATTGATCATATGACGGTTCTCATCCGTCAGCGGACAGTGAAGAGATATGACATCGCTTCGTTCCCAGAGTTCATCAAGCGTTACATATTCAATACCCGAGTCCTTCGCCGGAAACTTGTCATAGGCGATTACTTGCATGCCGAATCCGCGGCAGATATCGATAAAGATCCTGCCGATCTTACCGGTTCCGATCACTCCGACAGTCTTTCCATGAAGCTCAAAGCCCGTAAGTCCATTGAGGCTGAAATTAAAATCTTTCGTGCGTATATAGGCTTTATGGATCCTGCGGATCGAGGTCAGGAGCAATGACATCGCATGTTCCGCAACTGCATAAGGCGAATAGGCCGGTACACGCACAACATGAATCTTGCCATATGCGTGTTCGATATCCACATTGTTATATCCGGCACAGCGAAGTGCGATAAGCTTAACACCCATTTCACAAAGTTTATCGATCACGAAAGAATTGACGTCATCATTCACAAAAACACACACCACATCGCAGCCTTCTGCAAGTTTATAAGTGTCAGGCGAGAGCCTGGCTTCGAGATAACGGATATCAAATTCTTCTTTGTCTGATCCGGTTTCTCCTTTATTCAGAGAAGTTTTTTCATTTGAATTAACAAAGGACTGCCGGTCGTATTCTTTTGCATCGAAAAAAGCTATGCTCAATTTTCCCATACGCATCTTTTGCCTCTCTTTTTTTCCTTCATTTGATTATACCATCTTCAAAATCCGAGAAACACTCACTCTACAATATTCCCAAAAGAATAAAAGTCTCGTTCAAAAACTGGATCATATCTCCCGTCGAACGACCAGAGAGAAACTCATTTCCTACTTATCTGCGGAAGCTCGGCGACAAAACAGCGCCTCCATCACCATTCCATACAATCGGCAACAACTGGCCGACTTCCTTTCTGTTGACAGAAGCGCCATGTCTAACGAACTCTGTAAGATGCGTGATGAGGGATTGATCGTCTTCAAGAAGAATCGATTCCAACTTCTATAATGTCATCTCAAATCCCATAAACAAGCACACCTATGCCGGCTGAAATACAAATTAACTGTATTGGTGTGAGTCCTTTTTCCATCACCTTACGGGAGCCGAAGTACAAAACACCCAGCATAAGAGTAAGTGCGATCGCTATAGCATCCACACCGGTCTCTATTTTCCAGAAACAGTTCTGCATAGCCATAAAAACGCCTGTGGCAAAGATAATACCGACAATACTTGGTTTCATCCCGTTCAGCACAGCTTGAAAATACTTGTTCTTCACAAATTTCTTAAGTAGCGCCGTAATGATGAGGATAAACAAAAAAGCAGGCAGAACAACTGCAGCCGTTGCTATAAAGGCACCAAGTATCCCGCCTTTCTCACTCCCGACATATGTTGCCAGATTTACCATTATCGGTCCGGGCGTGCTTTCACTTACCGCGATCATGTGTGAAAGAGTCGCATCATCCATCCAGCCATGGGACAAAACTACATCTCTGATCAACGGAATCGCTGCATATCCGCCGCCAAAGGAAAACAATCCGACTTCAAGAAAACCGATAAGCAGTTCCAGATAGATCATTTCTTCACTGCCTCCTTTCGGTTATTTCCGGAAGCAAGAAAAGCAACCAGCCCGATCAGCGCAGCCGTGAGCATGATCACGATCGACGAAATGCGCAGAGCAAACATATTGATGATCATCATGGCAACAAGAGACAGCGACATGATCACCAGCGGAAAAGGCTTCTTTTTCATCTTTTTGAACATTTTCAACGCGGCGTCAATAATTAAAAGTGCGACGGCTATTTTGATGCCTCGAAAAGCACTGGCTACCCATGTGATTTCAAGAAAATTGTCCAAAAATTTGGAGATGATATATATGATGCAAAAAGATGGAAGAACCATCCCCAGCGTAGCGATCAGCGCCCCGGCCGTCTTCTTCTGTTTATATCCGACGTACGTCGCCAGATTGATCGCAATCGGGCCTGGAGTTGACTCGGCGATCACCGTGATATCCATCATCTCCTCATGCGTGATCCACTTCTTTTTCTCTACGCAAATATTCTCAATCAGCGGAATCATCGCATATCCGCCGCCGAATGTAAAAAGACCGATCTTGAAAAAAGTCAGAAAAAGAGCACCTATCACGCAAAACTCCTCGATGTTTTCATGCGTTTTTGCAGCCGGCGTGACCACATTCGTGGTTTCCGTGACCACATTCATGGCCCTCTTCATGATCATGGTGATCACATTTAGCCTCAGAATCGTATACAAGATTACCCATAAGAAGAGCTTTTACCGCTTCATCAGCATCGCCCTGAACTCCGCCAAATAGTTTGATTCCGGCTTCGGCAAGTGCCATCTGTGCTCCCATTCCAATTCCACCGCAGATAAGAGCATCGACTTCTGCTGCCTTAAGGAATCCGGCAAGAGCCCCGTGTCCGCTTCCGTTTGTATCAACGATCCGGCTGCTTACGATCTGTCCGTTCTCGACATCGTAGAGCTTAAACTGTTCTGTATGTCCAAAGTGTTGGAAAACATTTCCGTTCTCATATGTTACTGCAATTCTCATAATATTCGTTCCTTTCTGAATAGCTCCTATATTGAACATTTCTTTTAGTTGGTATGCTCCGCCACTGATCTGAAGCCTTTTACCATCTATCAAAGCATCAGCGATCTTCTTTCTCGCTGAATCGTAAATTGACGTTACGGTCGTCCTTGCTACACCCATCCGCTTGGAACATTCTTCCTGTGTCATGCCTTCTTTATCGATTAACCTTATAGTCTCGAACTCATCAAGACTCATTATGATAGACTCATCAGAAGATACTTCATCGGGAGAAAATGACCAGTGATCCGGATACTGACTAATACAACGGCATCTTGGTTTACGTGTCATGGCAGCACCTCTTTTCTGACATATGTCAGTTTTATGCTACCACTTATCTGACATATGTCAAGAATATTCATTTCCTAACCACCTTTTCGAAACGGAAATCCATTCCGGTGCCACCACAATCCTCTTCATCGGAATCCATATGCTCATAAGGCCCTTTATGGAAAGGATTAAAGAATTCCACTATATGAAACCCACACTTATTCACGTAGAAATGAATATTCCTAGTCTCAAAGTATGGGGTAAATGTTTCCCATACCTCAACTTCCGGGTGAAGTTTCTCTACTTCACACCAGGCACCATATCCTATTCCCTTGCTATGCACATCGGGTAATGTAAACAGAAGATCAAGAAAGCCTCTGTCCTTTTCAACATGGATCACGACACCGCCTGAGATCTTGTCATCACATACGATCCTATAAGCTTCTCCCCGATCAATGCCGCCTTCGATCGTCTTTCGAGAAATGATCTCGCCTTCTTCTTCCATCTGATCGTTACGCAATCCGAATTCCTCCATTGCGCCATACTTAAAGGCCCACTGATTATCTTTGATGAATTGCTCACGGTCATCTGCATGTAAAGGGACCAGCACTACTTTTGACTTACTCATTTTATCCTCCTATCTTCGCCGGAAATACAAAAACCCGGCGATGTAAAAACATCTTTCCGGGCTCACCCGACACCTTATCCGATAGGCGGCCTGCAGATATGAATCTGCGATCCCCTGTGCTACGGCACACTATCCTCCGGTGACCATTTATCTGATTGTTTGCTTTTTCTTTATACCATCAAAATACGGATTTATCAACTATTCAGAGTGTCTTCTGCATCCACAGAAGATCATACCATCGGTCGAACTTCTTTCCGATTGCTTTCATATGCGCAACCTTCGTATATCCCATTCGCTTATGGAAGTGATAACTGTCATGCGAAAGATACTCATCTTCAGGATCGCAGAATGCCGCTCCGGCAAGCAGATTCACAACACCCTGAGCTTTTAGTCTTGCTTCAAGTTCTTTATAGAGGGCAGCTCCAACACCTTCTCTTCTATAATCTTTATCCACATAAATCGATGTGGTAGCTGTCCAATCATACGCAGAGCGAGAACTGTACACCCCCGCATAAGCATATCCGAGAATCATATTTCCCCGAACAAAGACCAGATACGGGTACTTTTCGAGCGTTCTTTGGATTCTATCTCGAAAAGCACTTACGGTCGGTACTTCGTATTCAAAAGAAACAGCTGTGTTTAAAACATAATACGAGTAGATCTCGATAAGCCTTTCAGCATCTTCGATCTTGGCCTCACGAATAATGTATTCGTTGCTCATTATCATAGGTCTCCATTCTTAGCGATAATCTCTTCCAGTATATCAACAGCATTTGCCACCATCTTCGGGCAAAATTCAGTAAAGAGATGATTATCACGGGCATATTGTCTACCTTGCAGCGTGCTGACATCGCAGCCGAGCAGGTCATTACAGATATAGGAACCGCACATTTCGGCAAACCGCTGCATCATTTCATCGTTCAATTCATCGGATCGCTGTCGTCCGTCAAGATCACCGGCCTTGATCTGACCAAACAGAAGACCAAGGACCATTAGTGCTCCGGTACATGCTCCGCACACTTCGCCCTTTCGCATTCCGGAACCGAAACATGAACCAAGTCTCAAGGCCTGTTCTTCTGTAATACCGCATTCTGAGGCAAAAGCTGCCAAAACGGCCTGTGAACAGTGGAGATGCTCGCTAAAGTATTGTAGTGCTAAGTCCTTATGAGTCATAAATCTTCTCCAATCATAATCTATATGTTGATACTATCTCGAATCATTAGAGGAGACAATAGTTTAGCGGTAGCCTTATAGTTTAAAACCGATCCAAAAATATAGCAGTCCAGAGAATCTCTGAACTGCTTACATACGTTTTTCTCTTGATTTGGTGCCAATCAGGTGTCAATCTGCTTTATAACCTTGGCCGGCACTCCGCCAACAACCGTATATCGAGGAACATCTTTGGTTACTACTGCGCCTGCTGCAACTACTGCCCCTTCACCGACAGTCACACCTCGTGTAATGATCGCTCCTGAACCTATCCAAACTTTGTTTTCAATACGGATCGGAGCCGGAAGGAGATATCTTTTATCTGGAACCAGATCGTGATCTAATGTAGCAAGAATAACGCTGTGGCCAATAAATACATCATCACCGATATAGATACCACCTTGATCCTGGAATTTACAATTCGCATTGATAAACACATTCTTGCCGACAGTGATATTCTTTCCAAAATCAGTAAAGAATGGTGTAGTAATTCTGACACTCGCATCAACCGGCTTGCTTATGATCCTCGAGAACAGTTCTCTTATTTCATCTTCATTATCGTGCCATTGATAATTCATCTCATACATAAGTTTTCGGTTTTCTGCTATGTATTTTCTCATTTCCATGAAAATAGCAGGGTCATCGCCAAAAGACCCGCCTGCATTGAATTTATCTAACAATTCCTGAAGTTCCATGAATCTTCCTCCAAAATATCATTTCAATGTAGTGTAAGTGTTATTGTTACATCCCCATTTGACAAAAGATTCCTTAGTTCTTCTTCAGAAAGATCGATCTTTCCAAGTCTTGTATATGCCCATGAATTTGAACCATAGAAAATAACAATTTGATTTCCTGAATAGAGAACTATATCTCCTGGTGATGTTGTTGTCTGTTCATCATTACTGATAATACTCTTACCAATAGGCCCTACCTGTTCAAAACCACCATACATTGACATTTCGATTGTGAGGCCGCCATCAGCAATTCCCTTCAGCTCCTTAATCGAATCATTGCTTTCCCAAATGACAGGTACTTCTGTTCCATTGATCTTTAATAACATTTGATTTCCCATAGAATCAACCCATTCTTTGATCTCTTCTTCTGTAGCATTACCTGCAAATCTCTTTCCATCGACCCAGTTGCCACTTCCGGCATTTGCCGCCAGATTCTTCCCGCTACTTCCAATACCACTGCTTCCGGAAGTACAAAACGGAATCATCGTGATCCCATCGAAGTTATAACTCTCAACGAAGGTATCCATAATGCGAGGTTCCTGTCCAAACCAGATCGGATAACCAATATAGATCGTAGTGTATCCATCCAAAGATATCTTTTCGCTGCTTATCTCAGGTCTTACAGAAGTATCATTCTGTTCCTTAGTACATCGACTGTCAGAATTCGTCCAGTCCCTGTCTTCATCAGAATAGGGGATTGCCGCAGTAATCTCATAATAATCTGCATCAGTATATTTAGCGATCTTCTCTGCTATACTTTTCGTTGTTCCTGTTGCAGAAAATACAACGACCAGTGTATCTTTCCTACTTTCCGGATTACTCGTTTCCGATTCCGTAGCAGAACTTGTCTCTTCCTCAGATCCAGCAGTCTCTTTCTGTTCTGTTTCCGTTACCTTGGAGGTAGACTCCGTACTGCTTTCAGTTGTGGTATTCACAGTCTGTTCAGTACTGTTCTCCGTATTTGATTCCGAAGATCCTTTTCCACAGGCGGTCAGCCCCAAAGCTAGTACTAGGCAGGTAAGAACACCAATCAATAATCTGCTTCTTCTCATTTTTTCATCCAACCTTTCATCACTTTCACGGATTCTGTCCTCCGTTTCATTAAAGACTCTTCTTCAAGATCTCTCGAACCTCATCTTTGGTTAGAACTTTATATCCGCCTTCAAGGATCAGCGTTGCTTCCGTGATACCATCGATCATATCCTCCGTGGCTCCGAGCTCGGAAAGACTCATCGCTACACCGATCTTTTTCATCCAATTCTCCATTGCCGCAAGACCTTCCTCGGCAACCTGTTCATCCGTCTTTCCATCGGTGCATACGTCCCAGACTTCTGTCGCAAAGCGCACAAACTTCTTGATCCCGTAGGGCATGATGTAACGATAGTACGGGAGGGATACGGCAGAAAGTGTCATTCCATGGGTCGCATCGGTGTATGCACCGGCTGCCTGTCCCAGCATATGCACCATCCAGTCTGTCGTTTTTCCTTTCGCAATAAGCGTATTCAATGCCCAGGTCGCCGTCCACATGATATTGGATCTCGCCTCGTAATCCTCGGGATTCTCAATAGCAATCAGAGAACTATGGACAACAGACTTCATCAGCGCTTCGGCAAGATAATCACTGGTATTATCATCTTCGCCCGAAAAGTACTGTTCACAGATGTGATTGAAGATATCGTAGATGCCAGCCACCATCTGTCTTTTCGGAAGAGAGAAAGTAAACTTCGGGTTGAGGATCGAAAACTTCGGCATGACTTCTTCTCCGAAAACATGTCCGATCTTCAGTTTCTGCTCGTGGTTCGTAATGACTGAACCGGCGTTCATCTCAGACCCGGTACCGGCCATAGTAAGGATACATCCCACCGGAACGATTTCGCAGGAAGGCTCCTCAAAGCGGATATAATACTTCTCCCACGGGTCTTCGTCACAGTTCACGGAAACAGAGACCGCTTTGGCATAGTCACAGCAGGAACCGCCACCTACAGCCAGGAGAAGATCCACCTGATTCTCACGAGCGATCTTTATACCTTCCAGAAGTTTCTCCACCGTCGGATTCGGCATGACACCTGCATCCTCGATCACATTCTTTCCGTTCGCCTTAAGAATCTCTACGACCTGGTCATAGATACCGTTCTTCTTGATCGAACCGCCACCATAGATGAGCTGGACATTCTTTCCATACTTGGGGAATTCATCATTCAGATATTTAAGAGAGTCATCACCAAAATAAAGTTTCGTCGCATTCTTATAACTGAAATTTCCTAACATGTTTTATTCCTCCTTACAATCGTCCCAGGTCAGGACACCTGTCTTCTGCGCGATCTCATATCGGCTGATCTTGTAATCCAGTTTCTCGAGCGCGATATCGTATTTCTTCTTTGCTTCGACTATTGCTTCGCGTGCTTCCTTGAGAAGATTGGTACGGGCATCGATGGTAGAATCCCCCTCCTGGAAAAGCTTTACGTATTCGATAAGCATTTCGACCGGCATCCCGGCATCCCGGAAACATATAGCATTTTCCACCCAGGCGATATCTGTCTCCTGATAATCTCTGATCCCGCCTGTCGTTCTTGTAACTGCCGGAATCACACCGACACGTTCATAGTAGCGGAGAGTATCGGCAGTAATATCGTACTTCTCGCAGACTTCCTTGATGGTCATAGGGAGCACCTCCATTCACAATAATCATCAGCTGATGATTCTATCTTACAACTTGGAGTTAGCTCTAAGTCAATAGGCAAAATAAAAGCAGCCGGAAAAATCTCCGGACTGCTTTCATATTAACTGCATATTTATGCGTGCGAAAGTTCAGGGAAATACAGCTTGTCGCGCTCGATAGCTTCAAGCTCATCTCCTCTCTTCGCGAATTTAGGATGGTATTTGCTTATGACAGAAAATACATCCGAACTTATTACGTTCCTGTTCTTTTCCGCAGAAGGGACACTTGATCCTTTTGAGGGCCAGCAGTTGCGAATCGGACAAAATCAAGGCATTCTTGACGATAAACGGCTTTTTGCAACAAGGGCAAATGGCCGCCTGCATAGAAGGATCTGCGGTGATCATACTGCGACAATTCGGGCACATAGCAGATACCTTGCTGTTTTTTTCACCCATTATCTTAAGCACGTAATCCCTAATATTCTCCGCAATATTCTCTGTGGCATCAGGTTCAGTAAGGAGCTGTGCCTGCTTCTGTCTGAACATAGGAGGAAGATCTTCCACATCATTACATGCAAAAAGCATCAGTTTACGGTCATTGAGTTCTCTTAACTTATAGAATCTTGACCATTCGTTTCTGACCCAGACCGCACTGAAATATTCAGCCTTAGTGCCAATGACTGCCATGACAGTCGCACTCTTTAATGCAGCGATTATGTAAGGCTCATAATTCACACCCAATTTATCCTGCAGAGTAACTCTGGAAAAGAAAACCTTCAATCCGTAATGCACAAGTTTCTCATACAGCTTAAGAGCAATGTCACTGTCTGCGGTACGCTCTCCTGTTTCATCATCTGTTTCCTTGTAACAAATGAAAACATCATAAGGCTTCTCTCCCGCAGCTATTTTAAGATAATCTTCCTGGATCTTAGCAATCTCCATGGCGGAATTCTTTAATTCTTCTTTCTGCGCATCATCCGCCTTGCTGACAGCTTCATTAAATGATTCGGAATTTAAGATGCTTTCATCCTTTATTCTGTGAAGCGTAGGTATATATTTTCCGGATGCGGGATCCTGAACATACTCTATTCCATATTCGCAAAGAGTCTGCGCCCAAAGAACATCTACGTATGATCCGTTCTCTGCAAGGATCTCATCGTATACCCTGAATGCTCTGTCAAACTCGCACTGCTGTCTGAGTTTGTTTGCTCTGTTAAGCAGATCTATATATTTTCCGGTACTGCCACTGACGATATTAGTGGTACCACAATAAACACATGTACAAACAGAATTGGCTAATTTTAGAGCCGCTCCGCAGCACTGACAACTTAAAGCTTCTACGTTCATTCTTAACTCCTGAAATACCTTAAACCTATACTTTTCTTGTTCCAAGGGTCTCCCCTCAAAACCGATTATAACATAGGAAAAAAGGAGCTAATAGATTCACTGAACAGCTTTCTGGTATCTGTATCCGTCCGGAATTCTGATATAGCACATGATATGCTCATCTTTCGGTAGCTCGATGATTCCTGATGCATTATTCAGATTCCCTTCAGCAGCAATTTATGTTTACTCTCTTTTCATAACCATTCTAACAATTGAAACGGGTGTACCTAGAGTCCATTCCTTTTTAGCTCCATCAAATTCGAAACCATATTTCTGATAAAAAGAAATCGCTCTCTCGTTCTTTTCAAGCACCCAAACAAAAATAGTGTCAACATCTCCAAGTCTGGAAATTGCCTCATTCATCAATCTGAATCCGACTTTTCGGCCATAATATTCTGAAAGGACATAAATGGCGTCAACTTCTCCTGCATCCGGCAGATCTTCATCTCTCGACGGACTATATACAGCAAACCCGACAACTTTATCTTTATCCTTAGCAACAAGAGTATTATCCGGGAATTTTCGCGCACGTGCTGTTGTAGCCTCTAC
>JAFWSW010000032.1 GCA_017519205.1 Clostridiales bacterium
GGAGAAAAAATGAGCGACAGGAAATGGTACGCAGTTATGCGAGACAGAGAAGACGATGATTGGGGATACGGCAGCTATGATATCGAAGAGGCGAAAAGAATGTGTCTCGACCAGGAATCGCCGGAAGCCTACATCGCAGTAATCGCAGAGGGAGAAAACCCAGTATGCGTAGACGAGATCCTGCGAGAGGAAATCTGAGCATCGGAAAGCCGTCTATAATCCACCACAACAGACTTCAGGCGGTGAGTCTATAAAGATACCGCCGACCACCTAAAATTGATTGTAGAGCCTCTGAGAGGCTGAGAGAGGAGAAAGAAATGAAGCAGCTTAAATCTTACAAGACTACCACCTTTGCAGACGGAGATTTCCGCATCGACATCGTAGAGAAGCAGAAAGAGTACGAAGCGTGGATTTATCGCCACAACACTGGATTCAAAAATTTCATCTGGGGAGCGGAGAAGAAAACAACCACATTCGAACATTTTGTGGAAGTCACCGCAGGAACTATCGATGAGGACAAGGCTTCCTATGACTATGAGATCGAGAAGAGAGAGAAGACCTTCTGGGAAGAGTTCGAAAAGAGCAAAACCACTGCGTGAGGTGACGAAGATGCACACCTACTACATGATCCTTCGCCCAGTAGGAATCGGATGCCAGCCAAAGGGATTTATCTCATACAGAAACTACGACAGAAGATCCTACGTTCCGGCGATCAACCACGAAGCATGGGGAGAGGTTACATATGACAGGCAGCTCTCCCCAGAGGAAATCAAAAACTACGATATGATGGAAGGAGAATGACATGGCAACAAAAACTGTTTACTTCATCGCTTACTACGGAGAGCATCACTTCTGGTGGGATAATGACAAGAAAAGATTCGTTCCGGCTGGCATGAGACTTTACAGAACGACATGGGACGATCTCGGAGAAGCCCTCAAGGCAATCCACAGAGTGAAACACGACTATGCAACAGGATGGGCAGATGATATCTACCTCGACAGCGAACTGACCGTAGCATGAAAAAGAAAGGAGACGATAAAATGAAACAGCACAAGATTCTTGAAATCCACGAGGGTAAATGGCATTATGTCTGCGTTAAGACAGACGAGAGGTCGAATCCGTACCGTCTGTACAGAACGTGGTGGGATAAGGGCAACCACAGAAAACTCATCACCAAATACGCAGAATTCGACAGCATCATGTGGACTCTGCACCAGATCATCAACCTCGGCAAGCCGGAAGAAGATTACATCTGGAACGCAAGAAAAAAATCCCCTACCACATAATCGGGTAGGGGATATTATTATGCCTCGATAGCTTTGTGAAGCTGTTTTTCCTTGAACGTTGGGCTATACTCGCCGTTCTCACACTTTAACTCTGTATCGTAAAATACTCCTTCCTCTTCTATCGTGATCGCCGTCACCTTAACGGCCACAAAGAGAACATCTCCCACATCAAATTTTGTTGTCATCATTTTTCTCCAATTCTATCAGAAAAGCACAATTTGTAGCAACGTGCCAAAGGACAGGAAGACCGCTCTCAGGATCTCGACCATCAGGATCATCCAGATATGCCATTAAATGACGGAACAAAGCGTCCCTATAGCGGCGAGGTTCAACTCGTTTCCAGTTATCCTCTTCCTTATACTTCTTCATGCCGAATTCCCGGACTTTCGCAATCGCCCAGATGATTTTCCTCGGCACGAGGGTAAGACGAGGCTTTCCGGCATCCGCTTTGGCACTCTGGTCATTCGCCTGGTTCTTGACAGAAATCGGCCTCATATAAGCGGAGTTGATATATTCACCGCAGTAATTACATCTCTTATCGTATCTCTTATCGAAATTGATAAAATTAACATTTTTACAGACATCGTTTTCCGACCAATAACACGGCTCTTTCGGGTAGCTGTCGAGAGCAGAAAAGCATGGCAGCGACTCCAAGTTATCACACGAATGACCATAGTTCATATTGTTGCCGTTAAGGCATTTCCCGGTATGTTCTTCCCAGTATTTACAATCTCCCATAAAATTACTCCTGTCTCAAAAATTCATCTGCTTTCTCCGTCAGCACCAGAATTGCAAGGTCGAGTGCTTTTCGTCTATTCGGGTAGAAATCAGTAGATGCTATAGCACGTTCAAGTTTCAGTTCCCGGACGGCATTGAGATAATCTTCCATCGAGTATATTTTCTTATCCGTCAAGTTTTCTTCACCACCTTCAAGTCATAGCCAAGGGTATTCAGCAGCCGGACGAGTAATTCCGTTCTCTCCCTGCGATCACCATGACGGTAAACCGTTATAGTCTGATAAGGAATATCACCAAGTTCGCACACATAACTCAGAACACGATACTCCGTCAGAATTCTGAAAATCGAATAGAATGTACCCTCGTCACAAATACTATGCTCCAACAGGAAATCGTCTATAGCATCCTTGGCACTCCAGAAGTTCTCTTTTTGATAGGCTTTCCAGAACACTTCGCCTTTTTTCATTTGTTCCGACCCTCAAGTTTATTTTTCAGAAGATCCACCAGATTTTCATGCTCCCAATACATCGAGCGATGATAATGCTCTGCTTTGTAGAGTGTTGTTCCACCGATGAGGAAATCGATATGATCGACCAGATTCGGACGTACATTTACGCATAGAGCATCGGGATGTTCTTCCAAGAGAAATAGCCGGAAGTTAACGTCATCATGAACGCCGTCCTTAGTCCACGGTAAAAGCCGGAAACAGCCAGAGCGAGTATTCCAATGAAACCAAGCAGCGAAATCGCCAGCAAGTCTATTCGGAATGCACACACACTGGAAAGAATGCCAACTGTGTTTAGCAGTAGTAACCCCAGGGTAATT
Source organism: Clostridiales bacterium (assembly GCA_017519205.1). Lineage (GTDB taxonomy): Bacteria > Bacillota > Clostridia > Saccharofermentanales > Saccharofermentanaceae > Scatonaster. The sequence goes on from JAFWSW010000032.1 coordinate 2,850, forward strand.
GTAGGTATCTGCATCCCACTCCTTATTACAGAAACCATACGACAGCTCATCGTGCAGCTCGGTATAGGCACGGAAATTCGGTGATAAAATGACATCGTCCTGAATATGCCAGACCGACTCGTTTTTCGGCAAGTTATCACGGCAGTACTCCATCGATTTGACAAAAGATTTGAGATTTCCCCATCCTTCCGTATCATTCCAGACGATAATGCTCTCTTCTGGGATTCCCTGTGATATCATTTCTGGAAGTAAAAACTCTTCCACATACCACATCCGTTTCGGACAGGCATGGATCATATAGCGAGTGCTATTTTTCTTCAACGGTTTCTCGCCATACATTTCACAGAATTTATTCTGATAAGTTTCAAGGAATTCCACCCTCGGCATCGATTTATTCGTCATCCAATCGTTATA
>JAFWSW010000033.1 GCA_017519205.1 Clostridiales bacterium
CGCCCTCGTTGACCTCGATATCCTGATCTGCCATAGATGCAGAAAACCTGCCGCGGATCCCGTAGATGATCTCGACAAAGTCGTGATAATGGGGAGCGATCTCACGGCAGGGACTGCCGTCTTCCAGAAAGTGCAGACAACTGGCAATAGCATCATGAAGGTGTGGACGGTGAAGGTCCTCATATAAAGCATTTGCCGTAGTATGAATATTCTGATTAGACATAATTCCCTGACACTCCGTATTCATGAAAAACTGATAAACAACATGTTCAGCATACCATGTCAGGTAAAAAAAAGAAAGGTTTATGTCAAAATAATGAAATTGTCCATGACGGCCCGAAAATCCGCCGGAGATTGAAATTACTACATTTCGAGGGTAATTAGTTCCGAAAAGCGGACAAGTGAAACGCCGAGCGCCTGCGTTACCGCATATATGACCCGGATGGTGGGGTTCGTTTTTCCGCCTTCGAGTTTACAGTAGTAGGAAAGATTGATCCCCGAGCGGGACGCGACGGCAAACTGGGACAGTCCCTTTTCCCGGCGCAGCCTGCGGATCACCCGGCCGATTACGATGGCTTCATCCATGATGATTCCTCCTTTCAAAAGTACTTGCTGGTATGTATATGATATAGGCGTACTCTTATATGAGTAAATGGAAAAGCCTGATTTTACAGGGGTTTTTGCCGCTTTTCCCGAACGAAGGGTAAAGATTATAGTTTTGACTTATGTAAAAGTGTTTTTAGGCGAAAAAAACACAAAGTTGTCGTATAATAGAGTTTAATGAGATAACTATGTGAGGTAACGTGCGAATGGCGCAAACGAATGATATACGTCTTCCGTCCTGGATCTCTCCGGGTATGGTTTTCCAGCAGGGAGTTCCGGTGGTACTCCGCGGTAAAGTGGGATCTTCTTCCGTCCCGGTCACACTGGAAGTTATGAAGGATCCTACGGACGGCCGTAAGGTATCCAAACTGGATACGGACTACGGTGTAATTCTGAGTCTGGAGACAGTATCGGAGGAAGACGGATCTTTCCGTTTTACGCTTCCTGCATACCGTTCTTCGACCGACGCATATACGCTGGTTTTCCATTCCCTGACAGATACACTTACGATCGAGGACTGCCGATGCGGTGATGTATGGGTCCTCTTCGGCGGACGTCCGCTTGCGGCTTCGATCTCTCAGACGGCCGCTCCGCGTACACCTCTGAAGAAAGATGTCATGCCGCTTCTCCGCTTTTATTCTCCGGAAAAAGGCGTGCTCGATCAGGTGGATATTCTTTCCTATGATCCGGTCCTGACCGAGGAGAATACGAAGTGGATCCGTATCCGTGATACGCTTGAACTTGCGAGTGTTTCTTCGGTGGCCTTTTCCTATGCATATCACCTCGCGGAGCAGCTGCACTATCCGGTCGGTATTCTGGATCTGGCCGAGGAGTATGCGCCGATCTACCGCTGGCTCTCCCATGAGGGAATCGATAACAACGATGCGATCCGCGAGTATCTCGAGGAGAGAAACCTCTATTTTGACGAAGAGGGATGGCGCGCCAATATTGCCCGTCTTACCGATAAGAAGAGCTCGATCATCGACGGCTCACTCGTGAAAGATGAGTCGGAAGAGGATTCCGAACCGACCAGTGAGGAGTCTTTCGTTTTCGAAGATGAAGAGAAATGCGATGTTCCGATCGATCCTGAGGGAGCGCTTGCCTTTGAGGACCATAAGGGTGGAAATACTGAGGAAGAAGCATCCGCAGAAACAGATGAAGATACACAGGATCCTTCTGAAAAAGCACCCGCCGAAGATACTTTAGATGATGATCCGCCGCTTTCTTTCCCGACCGAGGAACTTAAGCACTTTGAAAAGAAGAATAACCATGAGCTTCTGAACTCCATCATCCCTTCTGCTGAGACCGTGATGACGGAGACGCTGGTTTCCGAAGCCGCACACCGTCCGCTGGTCGGTCCGGCCGATATGATGTCCGTGTTCTTTAATCACCGTCTTGCACCGCTGTGCGACACGAGCATCCGTGGTATCGTTTTCGCACCGGATGCATCGGATGCCCAGATCGGAGACCTTTATACCGCGATGGTCCGCCAGCTCCTCGTAGATCTGGCAAGAGTATTCGGTCCCCGTGAGATCGAAGATAAGAATCAGGTGCCGTCCTTTATCATCATGCAGCTGCATCCGGATGCGATGGATCCGGAAGCGCCGTTCCGCCATGTGGAGTTCAATGAACGTCTCTGTGCGATCCGAAGAAGATTCCCGATGCCGATCGGTATCTTAGGCCAGCATGATCTCCTGATTCCGGATAAGACGGTCTCCTTTACGATCGGACGAAGACTGTCCTGTATCGCGCTGGGACTTCACTTCACGCCGAAGATGCCGGCTTCTTCGCCGGAGTGCGTCGGTGTCGAGGTGATCGGAAACAAAGTCATGCTTTCCTTCGATAATACGGTCGATGGACTCCGGTTGTCGGAAAATGAATCTGTTCTCCGCGGATTTGCGGTCTGCGATGAAAGCCGCGTATATGTTCCGGCATCGGCGAGGATCCTGCACGGCGTCCGCGTCATGGTCTGGAATGACGATATTCTCGATCCGGTCGGCGTAACTTACGGATACTCTCCGATCCCGCATCAGGCGACTTTCCGTAACCGTATCGATCTTCCGGTACTTCCGTTCCGATTTGATAAGATCCCGTCGGAGTACTGCCCGGATCTGACCTTCACGGCCTGTGAAGACATTACGTTTACCGGAAAAAAGACCTGGGACAGTGATTTTGAAAAACTCGAAACCTATAAGATCACGAAGGGAAAAGCCACGATCTTCCGTGAGGTCATGAACAAGACCCAGGGTGCGGCTTCACTGCGTATCGAGTATGAACCGGAGAACAGCCTTCTGTCGTTCGGACCGGTCCTGTCCTACGCATCTGTTATGGCACCGCTGAAGTTCTCCAGAGCCAGAAGGATCTGTCTGGATATCTTTAATCCCGATCAGTGTGAGAAGACGATGCAGATCTCCGGCTTCCGCGGAGAGGCGACGATCCAGATCGGTCTCCGCTGGCAGACGATCTCCCTGAACTGGGCATCCTTTGATGATATGGAGATCAGCAATCTGGTATTTACGATTTTTGACAGACAACGGTCCGGAGCGATCTATATCGATAACATCCGGTTCCTGCCGTAAGAAACAATAGAAGAGAGGGGGCTTGTGTTATGGTTGAAGACCTGCTGCCGGCATTTGAAAAAAGTCTATTAGAGTCATCCGGCTCTATTCCGGTCGTGTTTGAGGGCGTGGAACATTGTTACGAGACATCTACGCCGTTTCCGACAGCGAGCCGGCATACCTCTCATGAACTGATGTATCTCCGGAGAGGAAAGTGTGAATTCCTGATCAACGGAAAGACCGTGAATGTTACTAAGGGAAGCACGCTCATTATCCGTCCTCAGGTCATGCATTCCGTCCGTGTCGTGGAAGGCCCGGCGGACATGGTCGTTCTGTATTTCGGATTCTCTTCGGATATTGCAAAAGCACAGCAGGCACTCCTTTCGAAGCCGAAGGATACACAGCCGATGGCAAACGGAAGACTCAGAGGCGGACCGACAGTGCCTTTCCTTCAGGAAAATATCGCTGCCCTTCCTCTCGAAAACTTCCTGGATTTCGCATCCGGTGATGCCCTTGGAGATGGTTCATATCTGATGATCTCCGGTAAATCTCGTCAGGCGATCGGTGTACTTGCGGAGAGGATCATGCGCGAGAGCCGTTCGGAGGCCTATGCGAAGGATATGATGATGCAGCTTCTGACGATGGAGCTCCTGATCACACTGTCCCGTGCACTTCGTGAAGAGTGGGAGGAGAGCCTCCGTGTGAAGAACGGAAAGGCCAGAGAACTTGTCCTTATTGCAAGAGATTACCTTGATGAGAACTATGACCGTGGCGTGACCGTGGCTGAGACGGCCGCATATGTATTCCTCAGTCAGGGATACTTTACGAGAGCTTTCCGTGATGAGTTCGGCATCAGTCCCATGAACTATCTGATGCAGATCCGTATCGAGGCGGCGTGCCGTCTTCTGACGCAGAAAGAGATCAAGGTCAGCGGTATCGCGACGCAGGTGGGATTCAGCAGTCCCCAGAGATTTAATGTGGCGTTTAGAAAACAGAAGGGGATGACCCCGATGGAATACAGACATATGTACACAGAGTAAGGAGAATACGAAGCAATGAGCATTTATGATGATGATTTCCGGGTACCGGAGGAAAGCCGTAAAGGGATGGATCTCCCGCGGATCGAAAGAGCCGTAAGAGAGATCCTGATCGCTGTCGGCGAGGATCCGGACAGAGAGGGACTTGTTGAAACACCGAACCGTGTGGCCCGTATGTACGGCGAAGTCTTCTCGGGACTGCACCGTGACATCGAAAAAGACATCAAGACATTCACATCGGACAACGATGAGATGATCCTGATCGGCGATATCCCGTTCTACTCCATGTGTGAGCATCACCTCTTGCCTTTCCATGGAAAAGCACACGTCGTATATGTTCCGAAAAACGGAAAGATCCTGGGCCTTTCGAAGGTAGCACGTATCGTGGATACGCTTTCCCGAAAGCCGCAGCTTCAGGAGAGGCTGACTTCCGAGATCGCCGATACGATCCAGAAAGCGGTCGATGCGATGTCTGTCTGCGTCGTTCTGGAAGCCGAGCATCTGTGCATGACGATGCGCGGTATCAGAAAGCCGGGCAGTAAGACGGTCACTTCCGCAATGCGTGGCGGCTGCCGTTCGGATGCGAGAACACGCTCCGAGGCACTGGCACTGATCAACCGTCCGCGGAACATCATCTGATTTCGTGGAGGCAGAAAATGAGTGATACGTCTGAGTGCTTTCAGAAAAGATGGGAACTGAGGGATAAGAGCGTCGAATACGGGAAGGATATTCTTGTAATGGGTATTCTTAATGTTACCCCGGATTCTTTTTCCGACGGTGGATCTTTCTATACGCCGGAGAATGCCTGCTGCCATGCGCAGGATCTGGTCAATGACGGTGCGGATATCCTGGATATCGGCGCGGAGTCGACCCGTCCCGGATCCGAGAAGATCTCTGCTGACGAAGAACTCTCGAGACTGATCCCCGCACTCAAACTGATCAGAAATGCCGTTTCCATCCCGATCTCGATCGATACATATAAGAGCAAGACCGCAAGAGAGGCTCTCAAATTCGGCGCGGATATCATCAACGATGTCTGGGGTCTTCTTTACGATAAAGAGATGGCAGAGGTCGTCGCCGAAGCAGGAGCCGGTCTGGTCATCATGGCCAATTACACGGACGAGAAGATCTTTGCCCGCAAAGGCGACATCGTAGATGACTGCCTTTCTTTCTTTGAAAAAAGCGCGCAGGTTGCTGAAAAGGCCGGAATTAAAAGAGAGAAGATCCTTTTTGATCCGGGTGTCGGATTCGGAACGAATACAGAGGAATCCATCCGCCTGATCCAATCGACCGGAAGAATACAGAAAGAAGGATATCCGCTCCTGATCGGACCTTCGAGGAAACGCTTTATCGGTGAGATCCTCGATGGCGTGCCGGCGGAGGAAAGAGATGCGGGAACCGCGGCTACGGCGATCTTCTGTCAGGAAGAAAAAGCGGCATGTATCCGTGTACACAATGTATTTGAAACAGTAACGGCGCTGAAGGTGTTTAAGACGCTTTCCGGAGGGAAAAATGGATAAGATCGTTCTGAAGAATATGAGATTCCGCAGTTTTTCCGGCGTTCTTCAGAAAGAGAAGAGCGAAGGACAGGATTTCGTGGTGACGCTCACGCTCGAGCTTCCGGTCATCCCGGGCTGCCGAACAGATAAACTCTCCGATACGGTCGATTACGGTAAGGTATTTTCTATGACGCGGGATTATGTCGAGAACACTTCCTGTGATCTGATCGAGTATATGGCCGAGAACATTATCCTTCGGATCATGCGGTCTTTCTCTCTGATAGAGAGGATCACCTGCGAGATACAGAAGCCGACAGCTCCGATCGACGGAACCTTCGATTATATGAGTGTCATTATCGACCGTTCCAGAAAAGAACTGGAGGAAATACTATGAGTGAAGCATACCTTTCCCTGGGAAGTAATATGGGTGACCGTATCAAGAACTTGAGCCGTGCGGTCGCGCTTCTGAACAGACCTGAGGAAGGAGTACGCGTGGAGCAGGTTTCTCCGGTGTTTGAGACAGCTCCTGTAGGATATAAGGAACAGGACGATTTTCTGAATATCTGCGTACTGGTCGAGACGGACCTGGAGCCGCTGGCGCTTCTTGCTGTCTGCCAGAAGGTCGAGGAGGCACTTCATCGGGAGAGGATCATCCGCTGGGGACCGAGAACGATCGATGTGGATATTCTTACCTACGATGATCTTGAGATCAATACGCAGAGGCTTACGATCCCTCACCCGAGAATGTATGAAAGAGGCTTCGTTCAGGTGCCGCTTCTGTTTATGCACGGATACTCGGAGATCCCCGAAAAATGGGCGGGGGACGTTCGTTACTACGGGCTTCTGCCTGATGTCAAGGTTGATTGAAACAGGAAAACCGATATAATATAGATATTCAGTTCATTTCCGAAATCTGGAGGTATTAGATGGGCGAACAGGAAGTAAAAAAGGTCAATCATTCCGCGGGCGGCAATCCGTCAGGCGAGTCGCAGCCACCGAGAAATAACGGCAACCGTAACCGGAGAAGAAAATCCGGCAACTACGGCGGAAACCGTGACCGTAACAACTATAACCGCAATAATCGCTCCAATAACGAAGGAAACCAGAACCGTGAGCGCCGTCCGGACAACCGCGATGACAGACGTTCTGAAAACCGTGATCAGAACCGGGAAAACGGTTCCGAGAAGAGAGAATACCAGAAGAAGAACTATGACCGGAAGAATTCCGATCATCGTGAAGGAAGAGAGAAAAAGAACTGGAACCGCCGCCGTCCTGCAGAGGAGACCGTTGAGGATATCCGCAAAGATAATGAACGTATCGAGAAGGATATCTGGCTGGAGATCGCCAGCATCCATTCGGTAAAGCTGGATTAAGCGGAGATTAAGTAGAAACAGGGAGGATTTTGGAAAGATGAAGGGACTATTTATCACCTTCGAAGGAATCGATGGATGCGGGAAGACCACGCAGATCGATATGCTTTCCAAAGATCTGGAAAAAGAAGGTATCCCGTATGTTCTGATCCGTGAACCGGGCGGAACGATGATCGGGGAAAAGATAAGAACGATCCTGCTGGATAAGGCGAACAGCGGGATGGACGAGAGAACGGAGCTCCTTCTTTATGAAGCAGCACGTGCGCAGATCGTAAAGGAACGGATCAAGCCGGAACTTGAGGATGGAAAGGTCGTCATCTGCGACCGTTTCTACGACTCGACGATCGCTTATCAGGGATATGCGAGAGGTCTGGATCTGGAGGAGATCGATTTCCTCAACAACTGGAGCGCAGCCGGTATCAAGCCGGATATCACGTTCCTTCTGGATCTGGATGAGAAGACGGCATATGAACGCCGTCACGGAAGATCCGATGAAGAAGACCGTCTGGAGGCGGAAGGCCTTCTGTTTATGAAGAAAGTCCGCGATGGATATCTGTCGCGAAGCAGGGAAGATAAGAGGTTTCTGGTGCTTGATGCCTTAAAAACACCGGATGAGATCTATCAACAGATCAGAAAAGCTGTCTGGGAGGTAGTGAAAAAATGAAACTGGTATTTGCAATCGTTCATGATGAGGATACACCCCGTCTGATGGCGGAATTAAATAAAGCAGGTTTCCGTGTGACGAAACTCAATTCTTCCGGCGGATTCTTAAGATCCGGAAATACGACGCTTATGATCGTCGTTGAGGAAGAAAAACTTCAGGAAGTTCTGGATCTGATCCGGAAGTATTCCTCTTCCCGCCGTTCGGCGATCAACAGCATGACACCGGTCCCGATGGGCGGCGAAGGACTGCCGTATCCGGTAGATGTTACCGTAGGCGGCGCGACGGTATTCGTCGTCAATGTAGAGCATTTTGAAAAGATGTGACGTATGGCTTTTTCGGAACTGATCGGACAACAGGAAGCAAAACAGCGCCTCGGGGTTTCTCTAACCGGAGAACCGGGGCACGCTTTTTTATTGGTCGGCCCCGCGGGGATCGGAAAGAAGACCCTGGCAAGAGAATTTGCAAAGGGGCTTCTCTGTGCGCACCCGACGGAGAACGGCGGATGCGGGGAATGCCCGAACTGCCACTATATGAAGGCGGGAACGCATCCGGACTATAAGGAACTTCTGCTTCCTGAAGGAGAAAAGAACATCAAGGTCGCGGATGTGCGGTCGAAGATCTTATCAGATGTCGGCATCATGTCCCAGATCGCCAGCCGGAAAGTATATCTTATCGATGCGGACGGACTCGCCGAGGAAGGCCAGAATGCTCTTCTTAAGACGCTTGAGGAACCGCCGAAGCATGTCGTCTTTATTCTTACCGTATCGGATGAATCGAAACTCCTGCCGACGATCCTGTCCCGTACCGTCTCTGTCCGCCTTCTCCCGAATACAGAAGAAGAGGTGCAGCAGGCGATCCTTTCCAGAAATCCGGATACACACCCTGAGGAAGCACAGCTCTTTTCAAGGTTTGCAAACGGCGTGATCGGCTATGCCTTAAGTCTCTGTGAGAGCAACTGGCTGATCAATGACTGGGAAGAGGTCACGGATCTGATCCTTCGTCTTCCGGAGATCTCGAGGACCGAACTTCTCACTGAGGTATATTCGTTCTTTGATGAGGAAAAAGAACACTTCCGGGATATCCTTGCCCTGATGAGCATGGTCTATGACGAGATGGCTATCTGCAGTACGGATGCGAGCTCGGTTTGCTTGCACGGCGAAGAGAAAAAAGATAAGATGGTCACTGTAATTAAGAAATATCATCTGGATGTGCAGAAGATCGGGAAGTGCAATGCGATCCTGACTACTGCCGCCAAAGCCCATAAAGCGAATGGAAATTTCGAAATGATCGTATGCCGGATGCTTCTGGCATTAAAAAAGGAGAACAGTAATGGCTAAAGTTGTGAATCTGCGATTCCACGATGCCGGAAAGCCGTACCGCTTCCTGGCCGGGGACCTGAAACTCAAGGTCGGGGACGCAGTTATGGTTAATACGGCACTTGGACAGGATATCGCATTTGTCGTAGATGAACCCTTCGATCTTCCGGAGGAGAAAGTGGATGAGACGATCCTTCCCGTTCTTCGCTATGCGAATGAAAAGGAGATGGATCATTATCACGAGAAGAAAGAAAGAGAGAAGAGTGCTTTTTACAAGTGCTTAGAGCTTATCGAGAAAAGAGAACTGCCGATGACGCTTGTAGAGGCGGTCTATTCCTTTGACGGAAGAAAACTCACTTTCTACTTTACCGCAGATAAACGCGTCGACTTCCGTGAGCTGGTCAAAGACCTGACTTCATGTTTTAGAACACGTATCGAGCTCCGTCAGATCGGTTCGCGTGAGCAGGCGAAGATGGTCGGCGGCCTCGGCATCTGCGGAAGAGAACTTTGCTGCTGCTCGTATCTTGACCAGTTCCTGCCGGTAACGATCCGTATGGCAAAGGACCAGGGCCTGTCGATGAATCCGACGAAACTTACCGGAACCTGCGGACGTCTGATGTGCTGTCTTTCCTATGAGCAGGCGGCGTATGAAGATGCGAATAAGCGTGTTCCGAAGGTAGGAAAGAAAGTTAAGACACCGGATGGTATCGGTGTAGTCATCTATTCCGATCTTCTGAAAGAGAAGGTCACTGTCCGCTTCGAGAAGGAAGAGGAGACGGAAATGCAGATCTATGATGCTTCTGATGTGTCTCTCGTTAATCCTCCGCAGCCGCAGTGTAAACAGGATTGCCCGAGAAAAAAGCCTCAGGCAGAGAAAAAAGATGATTGATATTTTTACATTTTGTTAATTTACAAAACGTTAAAAGTAGTGTTTAATGAATTCGTAGACCAGATAAAGGAGGACAAATCAATGGCATATGTAATTTCTGATGCATGTCTGTCTTGCGGATCCTGCGAGGGTGAGTGCCCGGTAGGTGCTATCTCTCAGGGTGACGGCAAGTACGAGATCAATGCAGACCTCTGTCTTGAGTGTGGTTCTTGCGAGGCGGCTTGCCCGGCTGGCGCTATCTCTCAGGGCTGATATTGCGCACATAGTGTAACATGAAGGGATCTGTTTCTCTTAAAGGGGAACAGATCCTTTTTCATGAAAAGGAGTATTTCTTTGGAGTTTGATGCTAAAACAGAGACGATGGAGGATCTGGGAAGAGCCGGTGCCCGCTTGATCCAGAGTAGAGACGGTTTCCGATTTGGTGAGGATACCGTTCTTCTGGCATGGTTCACTGCCGGAAATCTCCGATTCCGTAAGTCGCGTCCGGTGAGAGTTCTTGAACTGGGGACAAACTGCGGTGCGGGATCGATCCTTCTGGCGGCCAGACGTCCGGATATCCGGATCGACGGTGTCGAACGGCAGGAAGCTGCCTTTTCGGTTTTTCAAAGAAATATCACTTTGAATTCGTTTTCGGACAGGATGCGGGCGTTTTGCTTCGATCTTCGGGATCTTCCATCAGAGAAGCTTCCCGGAAATGAATACGATGCCGTTTTCATGAACCCGCCGTACAGAAAGGCGGAAGAGGGACCGGTCACATCGGAAGCGGCCCACAGTACCGGGCTTCTCGAAGCAAGATTTGCGATGCACGGCGGCGTGGAGGATTTTCTTTCCTGCGGAAAGAAGATGCTTGCATCCGGCGGTGATCTCTTTCTTGTGGACCGTGCCAAGGATTTTTCCCTGGTTATGAAAACCTGCACGGAGTTGAACCTGATCCCGAAGAGAATCACCTTTGTGCACCCGTATGCGGAAAAAGAAGCGACACTGTTTCTCCTTTCTGCGAAGAAGGGCGGGAAGATGACGGGAACGGTCATCACACCGCCACTTATCCTTCGGGATAATGAACGTGAATACACACCTCAACTGAAGAAAATATATAGTGAGGACAACTGATATATGCTGTACTTAGTAGGAACTCCGATCGGAAATATGCAGGATCTGTCGCCGCGTGCGGTGGAAATCCTGAAGAGCGTGGACCTCGTGGCCTGCGAAGATACCAGAAGAACCGGGCTTCTTCTTTCCCATTTTGAAATCTCCGCAAAACTCATGAGCTACCACGAACATAACAAAGCGGCTGCCGGTGCGAAGATCATCGCACGTCTTAAGGAGGGTGCGCAAGTCGCGCTTGTTTCCGATGCAGGTATGCCGAGCATCTCCGATCCGGGCGAGGATCTGGTCAAGCTCTGTATCGAGGAAGGGATCGATGTTACCACGGTGCCGGGGCCGGTTGCCGGTATCAGTGCACTGGTGCTGTCCGGTATGGATACAGGGCATTACTACTTTGAGGGATTCCTCCCGGTAGAGACGAAAGAGAGAAAAGAACGGCTTTCCACGGTAGCATCATCGACGGTAACGACGATCCTCTATGAAGCTCCGCACCGTCTTCTGAAGACACTTAACGACCTTTCCGAAACGGGACCGAAGGACAGAAGGATCGCTGCCTGCCGCGAACTTACCAAGAAATACGAGGAAGTCGTCCGCGGAACGGTAGAGGAATTGATACATCACTTCACCGAAGTGCCTCCGAAAGGAGAATTTGTACTCGTCCTGGAAGGAAATGCAAAAACAGATCAAAAACCGGTGCTTTCGCCGGAGGAACGCAAAAAAATCATTTTAGATTTAGAAAATAAGGGATTATCCACTAAAGATATTGCAAAAACCCTCGCTTTGGAGTGGGGAGAAAGCAAAAAGGCACTATACGCTGAGGTGCTTGAAATGTTAAAATAGTATAGATAGTCTAGTTTAGGGGAGAATTTCGATGGTCGCCGACGATTCCGGTTTCGTGTCAGCATTATATGACTCGTCGATCAGCCTTGATCCACAGATTCTGGCACAGGCCGACAGCCTGCTGGAAAAAGTGGCAATGTGCACGTTCGTGGTTTTCCCCAAAGAAAAGCGTTTTTTCTTTTCAAAAGGCATGATCGATTTCCTCGGGCCGGTAGCTTCTGAGGATATGCTTCTGGATAATTTCCTGGAATATACGGATCCGGATGAACAGAGAGCTTTGAAAGTCCGCTATGAGGAGGCTTTCTATGATCTCGCGGCGGATAACCATAAAGTCGTTTCCTTCGAGCACAATATCGTTTCGAACACGGGTCATCTTTATCATGTCCGTGTCAATATGCAGGCCGTAAAGAAAGAGAATCATCTCCTGATCTTCGGCATGATGGAAGACTATACCAGTAGCTTCGGTGAGATCGTCTATGAGAAGCTCCTTTCCGACTCCATTGACGGATATGTGTTCTGCTATGAGAGTGAGACGGACCATGCCCTGTTTAATTCCTCGCTGGCCGTCCTTCTGGACTTCCCGAACCATGAACTCCTGCATGCAAGTAAAGAGATCGGTAACCTCGTAAATCCTGAGGATTATTCCGCATTCGTATCCATCATGCAGGACGATAAAGAGAAGAAGGACCGGTTCGGTCTGGACTTCCGTATCCTTTCCCCGGTTAAGGGCGAGATCTGGGTCCACTCCTGTGGTGTCTTTGACTTCACGTCTCCGGACCAGAAACACTATAAGATCGGCATCCTCGTGGATATCACGGATAAGACGATGACGAACTCACTCCAGAGACTGATCATTGACGGTTCCGAGGCGATCACTTTTACCGCTGATATGAAACGCGGTATCATCGAGTTCTCCCCGAACCTGAAGGATGCTTTCCCGGATATGGATCTTACCTATTCCGGTGACATCATCAACCGTATGGCCGAGGAAGTCATCGAGGATGACCGCCGCCGTTTTATAGAGACATTTACCTACCTTGTGGATGAGGAAAGAGATACTTTCTCCATCGAGTTCCGCGTTTGGGGCGCAGACGATCAGATCCGCTGGCTCGCCAGCCGTGGTAAGACCGTCTATGACAGCAGCAAGCAGGCTCTTGTGATCATCGGAACGATCTTCGATCTGACCTCGATGAACGAGATGCGTGAGAACGTCGAGAAGAATTCTTCTCGAAATGCACTTACCGGCTTACTTGCGCGTGAACGTCTTCTTTCGGATCTCGACGCCATGATCCATGACAGAGATGTTCTCTCTGCGGCGATCGTGCTGATCGATATCAAAGACTTCCATGTATTTAATGACCGCTACGGAAGAGAAGCCGGTGACAGACTTCTGATCACGATTGCGAAGAAACTTCGTGAGAGCGGTCCGAAGGACAGTGAACTCTACCATATCAACGTCGATACATTCTGTCTCCTGTGGAAGAATGCGACGCGTGTTCAGGTCGAGAACCATATGAAAGCGATCAAGGAAGAGATGAACGAACCGCTGATCGTTGATCGAAGCTCGATGTATGTTTCGTTCTCGATGAGTGCGGCGCTGTTCCCGTCGTGCGGAAATGTCGCGGAAGAACTCCTTGTAAATGCGGAGATCACGCTTCATAAGGTCAAGCAGGATCCGCGTCTTACTTACTCGATCTATACACCGCAGTTCAAGGTGGAACTGAAAGAAAGACTCGACTTCGAGTTCCAGATCTCTAAATCCGTAAGAGAAGGAAATCAGAACTTCCTTCTGTACTTCCAGCCGCTGGTCGATGCAAGATCCGAGCGTCTGGTCGGATGCGAGGCACTTCTCCGTTGGAAGTCCCCGCAGGGAAATCTTATCTCACCTGAGAAGGTCATCGCTGCCGTCTATGCGACCGGCCAGATGAATATCGTCGGTGACTGGATCTTAAGAACAGCCATCAAGCAGTGCAAGACCTGGATCGACTCCGGTGTTTCGGACGACTTCTATGTGCATATCAACGTTACTGCGGAAGATATGGCAAGGATCGACTTTGCGGACTATGTTATCCAGCTTCTTGCAGAATATGGTCTTCAGCCGAAGAACATCCTTCTGGAGATCACGGAGACGACCCTTATGAAGAACCTCGCGATCTGCCGTCAGAATATGAGTAAGCTCAGAAACAACGGCATCCGTATCGCGCTCGATGACTTTGGTACCGGTTATTCATCCTTTAACTATCTTCGTGAGTTCCCGGTAGATGAGATCAAGATCGACCGAGCTTTCGTCGATCAGGATGACCGCTTCAATACATCCTTTATTTCCGCTATCGTTCTTCTGACACGTACGATCGGCATGACCGTATGCGTCGAAGGAATCGAGACTGCACAGAAAGCATCGAGGATCCGTGCGCTGGGTGTCGACATCTTCCAGGGATTCTATTTTGCAAAACCGCTATCACCGGAGGACTTTGAGAAGAAGTATTTCTCCGGCGCGAAGTTCCGCGCTTCCAAAGAAGAAGTCCAGGAGAGGACCAGACGAGGAGAGTAATAACCGATCAATAATACAGACAAAAAAAAGACCGTCCGCAATGGACGGTCTTTTGATTTATCTTTGAATTCGGATCACTTTGCAACGATGTTTGCCAGTCTTCCCTTAACGTAGATGAACTTGACGATGGATCTTCCGGCGAGAGCAGTTTCGAGGTGACTGTCTTCCTTAACGATCTTCTCGACATCTTCCTGTGTTGAATCCGGAGCGATGTTGACCTTGAACTTCACCTGACCGTTGATCTGAACAGCGATCTCGATGGTATCCTTAACGAGCTTGCTCTCGTCGCATACCGGCCAAGCCTGATTGAAGATCGAGTATTCATTGCCCATTCTCTCCCAGAGCTCTTCAGTAAAGTGAGGAGCGTACGGAGCATAGAGCAGAAGGAATGTCTCGACTGTAGATCTTAAGAGCGCATCGTTCTTGTTCGCAGATCCCTGATACTTGCCAATCGCGTTCAGGAGCTCCATGAGACGTGCAATGGAAGTGTTGAACTGGAATCTCTCTGTATCTGTTGTTACGGCCTTGATGGTGTAGTTCAGGCTGTAAAGGAGAGCCTTATCTTCTTCGGAAAGATCGGTCGGCAGAGCCTGTCCCTTGGCAATGCCGGATACTTCTTCAACGAGACGGTCGATACGTCCGGTGAACTTAACGATCGCCTGAAGTCCGCTCTCACTCCACGGACCGCCGTCGGTGTATGCGAAACCGAAAGCGAGGTAGGTTCTGAATACGTCGGAACCATACTTCTGGATGTACGGATCCGGTGCGACAGTGTTTCCTCTGGACTTACTCATTCTGTTTCCGTCAGGTCCGAGGATGATTCCCTGGTGAACAAGAGAAGTGAACGGCTCGTCGAAATCAAGGTAACCCATATCACGGAGTGCCTTACAGAAGAAACGTGTGTACAGGAGATGCATGGCAGCATGCTCCGGACCACCGACGTACTTATCGACCGGGCACATCTTATCGATGAGTTCTCTGTTGAAAGGTTCCTTATCGTTCTTGTTATCCGGGTAACGGAGCTGATACCAGGAAGAGTCAACGAATGTATCCATGGTATCCGGATCACGCTTGGCCGGAGCACCGCACTTCGGGCAGGTAGTGTTCATGAACTCTGCACACTTTGCCAGCGGAGACTCTCCATCCGGACGGAATTCTACGTCATAGGGGAGAAGTACCGGGAGCTGATCGTCCGGTACCGGAACGACGCCGCACTTCTCGCAGTGAACGACCGGGATCGGAGTACCCCAGTAACGCTGACGGGAGATCAGCCAGTCACGGAGACGGTAGTTGATCTTTCGTTCTGCCATGCCCTGCGGCTGGAGCTTCTCAATGATCGCATCGATCGCTGTCTTGAAGTTCAGACCGTCGAATTCACCGGAGTTAACGAGAATACCTTTTTCAATGAACGGGAGTTCATCCTCAGCATCTGCAGAGGATGCGATAACTCTCTGGATCGGGAGATCGAACTTCTTAGCGAACTCGTAGTCTCTCTCATCGTGAGCCGGAACAGCCATAACCACACCGGTACCGTATGTTGCGATTACGTAGTCGGAAGCCCAGATCGGAACTTTCTTTCCGGTGATCGGGTGGATCGCATAAGAACCTGTGAAAACACCGGTCTTCTCACGTGTGGTGGACATTCTGTCGATATCGGAAGCCTTCTTGTTGAAAGCCTGATACTCTTCTACTTTTTCTCTGCACTCATCTGTTGTAAGAAGTGTGCACAGCGGGGACTCCGGTGCAACTACAACATAGGAAACGCCCATCAGGGTATCTGCACGAGTGGTAAATACGGAAAGCTTCAGATCGGAACCGTCTTCGTCCTTGAGGCGCTCTCCGTTCTTCTCGCAGAGGAAGGAGATCTGTGTACCCTCGGATCTGCCGATCCAGTTGGTCTGGATCTTCTTGGTCTTTTCCGGCCAGTCGAGCTGAGGCAGGCAATCGAGAAGTTCCTGAGCATAAGCGGTGATCTTGAAGAACCACTGCGTCATGTTCTTGTGCTCTACCTCAGTGTGGCAGCGCTCACATGCGCCGTCGATGACCTGCTCGTTGGCAAGTACGGTATTACACTGTGGGCACCAGTTTACCGGTGCATTCTTTCTGTAAGCCAGACCCTTCTCGAGGAGTCTTAAGAAGATCCACTGGTTCCACTTATAGTATTCCGGCTTGCATGTCGCGATCTCATAATCCCAGTCATAGGTAGCGCCCATGTTCTTGAGCTGCTGCTCCATGATCTCGATGTTATGGAGAGTGGAATCCTTCGGATGGATACCTGTCTTGATCGCGTAGTTCTCTGCAGGGAGTCCGAAGGAGTCAAATCCCATCGGATGGAATACGTTATAGCCCTGCATTCTCTTCATACGGGACCAGGAGTCGGTCAGGGAGTAGTTGTACCAGTGACCGAGGTGTAGATTTGCTGCGGACGGGTACGAGAACATCTCAAGAACATATAGTTTCTCGCCCTTCTTATTCGGATCAAACTTATAAAGTTTGGTGTCTTCCCATTTCTTTTGCCATTTACGATCGACATCGGTTGAATAGGCCATGTTTTTACCTCTCTTTATATAGAAACTTACGAAACAACATTATAGCAGATTTTTCCGCGCGCGCGTTATTTATTTAGGAACTCGTCAGGAAATAGCACTTCTTTATACGAAAACAAAATCTCTTGATATGTTTCCGGCTTTTCGGTATAGTCATTTTATAGTCATTAGACGTGTTTTTGGGGTTTTCGAAGGTATATCGGAGGACTTTGGGTAAATGACACTGATCAAGAGCCATACATGCACCAGATGCGGCGGAACGCTGGTCGTCCATAACGACCGCAAGCAGTACGAATGCCCGTATTGCAGTGTCTTTTATGACTACGAGTATTTCAGGTCCCGGGATATCCTTGATCAGGCAGATTCTTCTCTGAAGATGCTCCAGTATGCGTCAGCGAAAGAGAAGTACGATTTTCTCCTTACGAAAGATCCCCATAGTTTCCGTGCGCTCCGCGGAATCCTTCTTTGTGATGCGAAGATCAACCGGCCGTCCGAGTTATCGAAGCCGGAGAACGTTTTAAGGATCACGCCGGCCTCTCTTAGTGAAGCCGAAGAAGATGCAAGAGAGGAAGAGAAAGCGTATTTTTCCAAGATCCGTCTTATGTATGAGATCGCAAAGTATTCCCGCGCCAACCAGCAGGAAAAAGAGCGGATCGAGAAGGGCCGCGAGCAGTTATTTGAAACTCAGGCGGAGCGCTCCGAAGCACTCGCCAAAAACAGAGAAAGAAGCAAGAGATTTTCAGAAGAGTTCGCCAAGCTTTATAAGCAGCTTTCGGAACTTGAGCCTGAAGAGGTTAAAGTAAGAAGCGATGAGCAGAAAGAATCCGGCCTTATTCAGGTGAACTTAAAGGTGTCAAAGTCCTGTGCTTCCTGCGGCGGCGAGCTGATCGTCAATCTCGACAGACAGGTATATGAATGTCCTTTCTGCGGTGTGACCTACGACTTCGATTTTATCCGCGATGAGACAGCGATGGACGAGGCGGAAGAAGCGCTTTCGAAGTCCCAGTTTCTCAAGGCGGACGCGATCTATGCATACATCCTTACCGTTGATCCGAAGAACTTCACCGCACTTCGCGGACGTATCCTCTGCGCGGCGAAATGGACAGGCATAAGGATCGCATCAAAGAATGCGGAGATCTATATGCGCAAAGCACATATTCCGACCATGAAAGAGCGTGTCGAAGAAGCCATCTCCGTCTGCGACAGTGCGGACAGACCGTACTTTGAAGAATTCGGGAAGATCTTCCCGGAATATGAAAACTACATTAACAACAGCAGTCCGACGAACCGCTTCAGAAAAGACAGTCACCGCCTGACAAAGACAAGAGGTGAACTCGAAGATGAGATGGATGTCCTGAGAGATGAGAGGGATAAGTATCTCGATGAGCGTGACAAGCGCAGAAAAGACGGCATTTTCTTACTTGAGGAAATCTACTATAGTGCGAAAGCGAATGCGGTGCAAAAAGAGATAAATGAAGTGTACGACAGCAGATCGATCGTCGATGAACAGTTAAGTGAGACCGTCGAGGAGATCTCCAAACTGAGTACGGAAGCGCAGCACTCCATCAAGGTGATCGAAAAGCACCTGAGAGATATACTGAAGATCGAAACAGACAGGGAACTGTCACAGAAGGCTACCGGAGGACCGAGTGAGACATGACACTGATAAAGAGCCATAGCTGTACCAAGTGCGGTGGCGTTCTTATCGTTCACAACGACCGTCAGCAGTATGAATGCCCGTATTGCAGCGTCAATTACGATTATGAGTATTTCCGCTCCCGTATCATTCTTGAGCAGGCATCTGTTTCCCAGAAGATGCTGCAGTATGCTTCCGCGAAAGAAAAGTACGATTTTCTCCTGAAAAAAGACCCTCATAATTTTGTCGCACTTCGCGGGAATCTTCTCTGTGAAGCCGGGATCAACCGTCCGGAAGAATTATGTAAGCCGGAGCGTGTCGTTATGCTTCGTCCCGATTCTCTGGTGCATGCCGAAGAGATGGCGGATGAGGAAGGAAAAGAGTATTTTCACAGACTTCGTCTTCTGCGGGAGATCGCAGGTTTTGTTAATTCAAACCGGCAACTGAGAAGAGATATCGAAAGAGGTATGGTGAAAGTCTGTACGAACAGAACGGAGGCGCTTGAGAAGAATAAGGCGCTGCTCGAAAGATTCACTTCGAGTTTTCGAAATCTCTATTCACAGCTGCTTGAGCTGGAGCCGGAAGAGGTCAAACAGGAAGCGCTCCGGAAGAGTTCCGGAAAAGACGCGAAACACGATGATGACAAGCAGGTTAGACTGGAGATGTCTCCGTCGTGCACATCCTGTGGCGGCGAACTGATCGTTAATCTGAACAGACAGGTCTATGAATGCCCGTTCTGCGGGTTGTCGTTTGACTTTGACATCATTCGTGATGAGACAGCAGTTGCTGAAGCACAGGATGCTCTTTCGAAGCAGCAGTTCCTCAAAGCGGACGCGATATATAGATACATCCTTACGGTCGATCCGAAAAACTTTGCGGCGCTTCGCGGACGGATCCTCTGCGCGGCCAAATGGCCGGATCTGGGTACCACGATACAATATGCGGAGTATTACATGGAAAAAGCACACATCCCGTCATTGAAGCTTCGTATCGAGGAAGCGCTTGGCGCCTGTGAAGAATGTGACAGACCTTTTTTTGAGGGCTTCAAAAATACTGTCCCGGATATTGAAGCATTCGTAAAGGTCTCCGCTCCGTCAAATGCTCACAGAAGAAATAAAGATCGTCTGCGCAAGGAACTGTTGGAACTGGAAAAAGAATATGAAAAAGTGACAATACAATACGAAGCGCTAAATAGAATGGTACCCGGACGGTATAATGAGTTTGCGGAGGGGCTGACACCACAGCAAGAGCGGATAATGGCTAAACTTTACTACAGAAAGGAAGCTATTGAAAGAGAAATGAAAGATCTACGGCCCTTGATCAACAAGAATGAAGAAGGTGTCACCGAGTTGGATCAAAACGGCGTGTATATGATAGGAAATATCCGTCAAAACCTCGCAAGTCTTCTGAACTTCGAGTGGCGCAAGAGTCAAAAAGAAGGAACCGCGGAGTAACGCGGTTCCTTTCAATTTGCTTTTTAGATTATGAAACGAGATACGCAGTGGTTGCGCAGATGGCGATGATCAGCGGGTAGAAGAGATAGAAAGTACGGTAGAACATCTTCGGTTTCTTTCTCTTTTTGTTCGGAAGAAGAAGGCAAAGCAGAAAACCCGCAAGGGAAGTTCCCTCCCAGGTGATTATCCCGGTCATGCGGAAGTAAAGATATGTATAGCACGCAGAAAAAGCCGTAAAGAAGATCATCGCGACGAAAACGCGGTTGTCGATCTTCCACCGGTGCAGAAAGTAGAACATCAGCGTACACATGACCGACATCAATGACATCGTCAGCGGAAGAAAGGTGATCAGGGTCATGCAAAGTGCGAATAAAACGATGGCCAGACCATGGAATGTAGATCTCGGCCAGGCGGGGACTTTCATGCCTTTAGGAAGGTTATTGGCATCTGTGCTGGAGATCACGACGCCGTATCTTGTGCTGTGGGATGTCTGATTCGCATCGAGAAGATTCATCGACGCGACACGGTCACGCGGAAGTGAGACAAGCAGTTCCACACCAAACAGGATGATAAAGGCGATCAGCCAGGTGAATACGATATTGAATCGTGTGGGCTTCGGCCCGTCTTTCCAGCAAAGATAGGAGATCAGGAAGACCGCCTGCGATGCATATGCCGTGAAGGCGATGCGGAGAAAATAGCGGTACGTGTTTCTTGTCAGGAAGAATCCTTCAACCAGGGCCTGTGCGAAGAAGGGCATGGAGAAATAACCGATGATAGTCAGCACGAAAATGACCGTAGAGGGCAGGATCCCGTCGAAAAACAGGGCCGCCGTGCCGCAGATCATGAACAGATATGCCAATATCTTCTTCACATTTTACCCCCAATTTGTAAAATGAATGCAATCCATTAACGTTGAAAGATAAGCACATTTATTGTATCATTAACGTGTTTATTTGTGCATAACAATACGCTTCCTGCGTATTTCCGATATATACGAGGTGAATAATCATGGGCTTAGGATTAGATATTGGAATTGATTTGGGCACAAGCAGTGTCCTTATTTATGTTCGCGGTAAGGGCGTCGTTCTTAAGGAGCCTTCCGTAGTAGCAGTAAATACGAAGACAGGTACCGTTCTCGCGGTAGGTGAGTCTGCTTCTCTGATGCTCGGTAGAACGCCGGGGGTCGTCGAGGCGATCCGTCCTCTGAGAGATGGCGTTATTTCCGACTTTAAAGTAACCGAAGTTATGCTGAAGGCTTTCATCGGCCGTGTATGTCAGGGTATCCGTGCGACATACTTCCGTCCGACGATCGTCGTATGTGTTCCTTCCGTTATTACTCCGGTTGAGCAGAAGGCTGTTGAAGATGCCTGCCGTCATGCCGGTGCGAAGGATGTATTCCTGATCCGTGAGCCGATCGCAGCTGCTATCGGCGCGGGTATCGATATTACAAAGGCCTGCGGTTCCATGATCGTAGATATCGGTGGTGGTACGACAGATATCGCAGTCATCTCTCTCTGCGAGCCTGTAGTTGACTTCTCCCTGAAGGTTGCGGGCGACAAGTTTGATGAAGCGATCGTTAAGCACGTTCGTCGTAAGCACAACGTCCTTATCGGTGAGAAGACCGCGGAAGAATTAAAGATCAACATCGGATGCGCATATCCGAGAGAAGAAGAAATGACCATGGATGTACGTGGACGTAACCTGATCACAGGTCTTCCGGCCACAGTTACTGTTTCTTCCACCGAGATGCTCGAGGCACTTGAAGAGCCGGTAGCGGCGATCTTCGATGCCGTACACTCCGTACTCGAGAGAACTCCGCCGGAGCTTATGGCTGATATCTCCCAGCGTGGTATCGTAATGACCGGTGGCGGTGCTCTGCTTTATGGTCTCGATCGTATGCTTGCCACTAAGATCGGTATCGATGTATGTGTTGCTGAAGATACCGTTTCCTGTGTTGCGATCGGTACCGGTAAAGCTCTCGGTATGATGGATAAGTTCGCTGCTCTCGGCGATACCTGATCCGGATCAACTGAACGAAATGATCACGAAGTGCTCCTGAATATATGTCAGGAGCACTTTTCATATGGCCTTCGTACAAACATGTTTATTGACAAGTCTGCAAATGAACAATTATAATTACAACAGTTTTGATGATGTATCGCGTTAAGTGCTTTTCAAATAGATTCGAGCCGGCGGTACAGATGAGGTGTAGTTATTTTTCGCAATCATAATTGAATCATATGAGCACTTTGCACAGGGTATTTCTATATCTTTGTGCGGACGAAAAAGCAGCCGATTCCAATAGAAATTTGTGAGGTATATTTGTGGCGCAAGATGATTTTTTCTCAAAGAGTAAAGAGGATCTTTCTGCAATCGCGACAGCCTTTAATCTGGTCAGTGCAGATAAGGCGGCGTCGATGAGCCAAAGTGAACTTGCTGAACTTCTGTCTTCTGAACAAAAGAAGACGGAAAGCCCGGCGGAAAAAAAGCCGGCAGCAAAGAAACCTGCGGCGAAGCGCAGTAAGAAGACCGCCGATAAGGCAGAAGAGAAAGCGCCTTCCGATGCTTCTTCCGAAAAGACCGAAGAAGTAAAACCGGAAGAGAAGAAAGAAAAGAAAAAGGCAGCTTCTGCGAAGAAAGAAACTGCGGAGAAAAAGACTTCCGCAAGAAAAAAGAAGACCGAAGAAAAAACTCCGATCGAAGAGATTGCGGAGAAAGCTTCGGAAGTAAAAGAAGAGGCTGTGAAAGCAGAAGCTCCGACAGAAAGTACGGAGGCTCCATAGGAAGAGAAGTCTTCTGAAAAAGCAGGAAAGAAATCCCGCGGCAAGAAGACAAAGAAGGATGCAGCTGAAGAGGTGAAAGCCGAGGCGAAAGAAGATGCCAAAGCAGAGCCGGAGGAAGGAAAGAAAGAAGAAGCGGTAAGTGTTGAATCTTCCGAAAAAGATACTTCTTCCCAGACCTCGTCTGATGAGCAGAAGAACGAGCAGAAACAGGAGCAGAAGAACCCGAATAACCAGGGAAAGAATAAGAAGCAGAAGGGCCGCCACAGAAGCGTGGAGATCCGTCCGGCGAATGAAGCTCCGGCATCTTCGGAATCCGGGGAGAACGGTTCCGAGGAGAATGCCTCCGAAGGCGATGCTCCATCTGAACCGCAGAAGCCGCAGATCGAACCGATCGAGTTTGTCGGTGTACTGGAACTGGTACAGGAAGGCGGCTACGGCTTCGTAAGAAGAGAGAACTATCTGCCGTCTCCGCAGGACGTATTCGTACCGACCAATCTGATCCGCCGCTTCGGACTTCGTATCGGTGACCAGATCAGGGGTTTCGCGCTCCCGAAGAGAGGTCAGGAGAAGAACCTGGCATTAAGCTATATCACGACCGTTAATGATGTCGAGATCGATAAGCTCGGAAAACGTCCGCACTTTGAAAGACTTACTCCGATCTACCCGGATGAGAGATTCCGCCTGGAGACAGGAAAACAGGAACTCAGTACACGTATCATCGATCTGGTATCTCCGATCGGTAAAGGTCAGCGTGGTATGATCGTTTCCCCGCCGAAAGCAGGTAAGACGATCCTTCTTCAGAAGATTGCGAACGCGATCACACAGAACAGCCCGAAGACGAAACTCATCGTGCTTCTCATCGATGAGCGTCCGGAGGAAGTTACCGACATGCAGCGCTCTATCAAGGGCGAGGTCGTATACTCCACTTTCGATAAGAAGCCGGAGAATCATACCAGAGTTACTGAGCTCGTTCTCGAGCGAGCGATGCGACTCGTAGAAATGGGTGAGGATGTCGTTATCCTTCTTGACTCCATGACACGTCTGGCCCGTGCTTATAACCTGACGATCACACCTACAGGAAGAACGCTGTCCGGTGGTCTCGATCCGGGATCTCTCTATGGACCGAAGCGTTTCTTCGGTGCCGCGAGAAATATCGAGAACGGCGGTTCACTGACGATCGTAGCTACCTCTCTTATCGAGACCGGTTCCCGAATGGACGAAGTTATCTTCGAGGAATTCAAGGGAACAGGTAACATGGAAGTGTACCTCGACAGAAAACTCTCCGAGAAGCGTATCTTCCCGGCGATCGATATCAACAAGTCCGGTACACGTCGTGAGGACCTTCTCATGTCGCAGGAAGAACTCGATGCCGTATGGACGATCCGAAAAGCATTCTCCCAGATGGAGACGGCTCCGGTCACCGAGACGATCATCAACCTGCTTCTGCGTACCAATTCGAACGATCACTTCATCCGTTCCGTCAAAGTATCCTTTGCGGACAAGGAAGTATTCGATGCGATGCGAGGCACGGGAGCAAACGGATCTGCGTCGAAAGATTAAGTCTGATATACAAACAACAAAAACAACAGAAGATGGAAATCTGTTGAGACACGGGTTATTTGCCATGGCAAATACTGTCTGAATGTCGAGACTGTTTCCATCTTCTTTTTTTGTTATGCGTTTTTACAGGTTTCGGTCAGTATCCGGATATATTCCTGTGTGAGGGAAGAGGTAGTGATCGACTTCGGAAGGATATATCCGATCTCCATATAGTCATCGACCTTCAACGGACGGGCGACGATACCGGGACCGTTTAGTTCTTCGTTGATCACACCACTGCAGATAGTGTATCCGTTCATACCGATGAGCATATTAAAGAGTGTGGCACGGTCACGTACGATGATTTCCTTATCGGCATCTACAGTACTTAAGATCTCTTCCGAAAAATAGAAAGAGTTATGGGAACCCTGTTCGTATGAGAGTCTCGGGTATGGTTTTAGATCATCCAGGGAGAGTTTCTTTTTCTTCGCAAGAGGAGAATTCCTTCCGACGAATACATGCGGCTTGGCAGTAAAGAGCGATGTGAAATACAGTTCGTTATCCCGAAGTGTTTTCTCGATGACCGTCTCGTTAAAACTGTTCTTATAGAGGATGCCGATCTCGCTTCGGAACTGGGAAACATCTTCGATGATTTCATAGGTCTCTGTCTCACGCATATGGAATTCATATTTATCGCCGCCTTCTTTTCGAAGAAGTTCAACAAAGGATTCGACGACGAATGAGTAGTGCTGGGAAGAGACGGAGAAACGGTGTTTACCGGTGCTTTTGCCGCTGTATCTTTCATCGATGAGGTTCGCCTGCTCCAGGACCTGTCTGGCATAGCCCAGAAATTCTTCGCCTTCTCTTGTGACCTCGATGCCTTTTCTGGAACGGTGGAAGATCGTGATCCCGAATTCCTTTTCCAGTTCCTGTATCGAAGCAGTCAGGCTCGGCTGGGCGATATACAGGCGGTTGGCCGCCTCCGTGATGTTGCCGGTCTCGGCGACTTTAATAATGTAGCGCAGCTGTTTCAGGGTCATCGTTCTATTCTCCGTGTCTGGTAAAGAAATAGTTTCTTGTGACAATTATAACATACATATAGAAAAAATCTATGGAAAGATGATGGTTTTTCGTATTTTACCTAGTTTTTCACTGGGTTTATACTTCACACAACGAGACAAGGAGGAAAGAAGCTATGAAAACATCTGTTATTGGTTATCCGAGGATCGGTAAGAACCGTGAACTGAAATTTGCATCCGAGAAATTTTTCGGGAAGGAGATCTCCGTGGAGGAACTTCTTTCTGTGGCGAAAGAGATCAGAAAAGGGAACTGGCTTGCGCAGAAAAATGCCGGAGTGACCTATATCTCTTCGAATGATTTTTCTTTCTATGATAATGTGCTGGACACAGCAGTCCTTCTGAATGTGATCCCGAAGAGATACCGTGATCTGGGTCTTTCTGAGATCGAGACTTATTTCGCGATGGCACGTGGATATCAGGGCGATAAGGGAAATGTGAAGGCGCTGGCCATGAAGAAATGGTTCAATACGAACTATCACTACATCGTGCCGGAGATCGACGATGATACGGTCATTACTCTTTCCGGGAATAAGCCGGTCGATGAGTTTTCCGAGGCAAAAGCACTTGGCGTGGATACGAAGGTGGCTATTGTCGGACCGTTTACCTTCCTCAAACTTGCCCGCTTTACCGGAAAGAAGAAAGCCGAAGATGTCGAGCCTGCCATCGTTTCCGCCTATGAGGATCTTCTTGGGAAGATTGCCGCTGCCGGTGCTTCCTGGGTCGAGTTCGATGAACCGTATCTGGTAAGAGATCTGACAGAAGAAGATATCCGTCTCTTCAGCAATATCTACACCGCGCTTCTTTCTGACAAGCATGGATTAAAGATCCTTCTTCAGACATATTTCGGTGATGTGAGAGATATTTACAGCAAGCTCTCAGGCTTTAATTTCGATGGTATCGGTCTGGATTTCCTCGAGGGAAGAAAGACACTCGAACTTGTAAAGACCAACGGTTTTGCAAAGGATAAGATCCTCTTTGCCGGCCTTCTGAACGGTAAGAACATCTGGAAGAACCAGTATTCGAAAACCCTCGAAAGCCTTGCTTCTTTAAAAGAAATCGCAGGAGACAATGTCGTGCTCAGCACATCCTGCTCACTCCTTCACGTACCATACTCCCTTTCCGGAGAAGATGCTCTTTCTGAAGAGTATAAGAAGCACTTCGCTTTTGCAGAAGAAAAACTGAAAGAACTTTCTGAAATCAGCCTGATCAGTGATGGCGAGAGCTTAGAAGCCGGAGTGATCCTTGCGGAAAACGACAAGTGCTTTTCGGGCAGGATCGATAGCGTGGACGAAGCGGTACAGGCCCGCGTAGCCTCTATCAAGGACAGTGATTATGAGAGAAAACCGGACTTCTTCGAAAGAGAGAAGATCCAGAAGGAGAAGCTCCAGCTGCCGCTGTTCCCGACGACTACGATCGGATCGTTTCCGCAGACACAGAAAGTCAGAAAGAACCGCCAGGCATTCCGTAAAGGCGAGATCTCCAAAGAGCAGTATGTGGCATTTAACGAAGAGAAGATCCGCGAGTGCATCAAGCTTCAGGAAGAGATCGGACTGGATGTACTGGTCCATGGAGAATTTGAAAGAAATGACATGGTCGAGTACTTCGGAGAGCACCTCTCCGGTTATGTATTTACCCGTCAGGCATGGGTGCAGTCCTACGGTACAAGATGCGTAAAACCGCCGATCATCTGGGGCGATGTCAGAAGAAAGGATCCGATCACCGTTTCCTGGTCGAAGTTCGCGAAGTCCTGCACGGATAAGCCGGTCAAGGGCATGCTGACAGGTCCGGTTACGATCCTCAACTGGTCGTTCCCGAGAGAAGACATTTCCATTAAGGAGAGCACGCTTCAGATCGCTCTGGCGATCAGAGATGAAGTGCTGGATCTCGAAGCTAACGGAATCGATATCATCCAGATCGACGAAGCAGCACTTCGTGAGAAGCTCCCGCTTAGAAAGAGTGACTGGTACTCCGAGTATCTCGACTGGGCGATCCCGGCCTTCCGTCTGGTACACAGCGGAGTGAAGCCCGAGACGCAGATCCACACCCATATGTGCTACAGCGAATTCACGGATATCATCCCGGCGATCGATGCAATGGATGCCGATGTCATCACCTTCGAAGCATCCCGTTCGGACCTCCTGATCCTGGATGCACTTCTGGAGAATCACTTCAAGACCGAAGTCGGTCCGGGTGTCTATGACATTCACAGCCCGCGTGTTCCGTCTATCGACGAGATCGTTACGGCACTTACGAAAATGCGTGAGAAGATCTCCGACAGCAAGCTCTGGGTCAACCCGGACTGCGGACTTAAGACACGTGGTGATGAAGAGACGAAAGCCAGCCTCCTGAATCTGGTTCAGGCGGCAAAGACCGTAAGGGAGAAGGTAGGATCGTGAAAGTATCCGAGATCTATAAAACGAAAAAGAAGAGCCTGTCGTTCGAGATCTTTCCGCCGAAGAAAGATACCGAACTGGAGAATATCGATGAGACGCTGTCGGTGCTGTCTGAACTGCATCCGGACTTCATCAGTGTGACCTTCGGTGCGGGCGGATCGAGTAACTGCAATCGTACGATCGAGCTTGCTAAGAAGATCAAGAACGAGTATCAGATCGAGCCGGTGGTACATCTGACATGTCTTCACTATGACAGAGCCGAGATGGAGGAGTTCGCGAGAGTCCTCTCGGACGAAGGTATCCAGAATGTGCTGGCCCTCCGTGGCGACAGGAATCCCCGCATTCCGGAAAAGGATGATTTTAAGCACTCTTCGGATCTTATCTCCTATCTGAAACCGGAGCACGATTTCTGTTTCCTGGGAGCCTGCTATCCGGAGTGCCATCCGGAATCCTCCAGCCGTGTCAGTGAGATCCGTGCTCTGAAGTCGAAAGTGAATGCAGGCGCGGAAGTGCTGATCTCCCAGCTCTTTTTCGATAACGACAAGTTCTTCCAGTTCTACGAAGAATGTCAGATCGCGGATATCGATGTGCCGATCCTTCCCGGTGTTATGCCGGTGATCAACGCCGCGCAGATCCAGCGCATGATCTCCATGTGTAATGCGGCTTTTCCGGAAAGATTTCAGAGGATCATCCGAAGATACGAGGACAACCGCGAAGCGCTTTTCGATGCGGGAATGTCGTATGCCCTAAGCCAGATCATCGATCTTCTGGTCAGTGATATTCCGGGGATCCATCTATATACGATGAATAATCCGGTGGTCGCAAGAAGGATCTGCGAGGGGATCAAAAATATCGTGTAAGATTACTGTTCCGAGCATTTGAAAAGGACCGTCTCAAGAAAGTGAGGCGGCCCTTTTTATATGAGGGATTCCGGATTTAATAATCGTTTAAGGATTTCCATGAACTGCCATGCTATGCTTGAACTATAAGAACACTAAGACGACGTAAAACGACCGAGCGAAAACACAGAATCGCAAGAACGGAGGAAACACCATGAAGGATTATGATATCAAGATCAAGAAGGCAGAAGAAGTAACGATCTACGGCACAGACAACGACACGATCGTGGTACCTTCGAAGGTGAAGTTTGATACCGACCGTGATCAGGCGGATATCGATATTGAAGGCGTGGCAAAAGCACTGGTAGGCATCCCGCCGGAAGCAGCGCACATCGAGCTGTTTATTGAAGATGCTGTTTTGAATCTGAAGGGGATATCTTTTGAGAGAATGGAGATCGATGGGGAAGGAAAACTCACAATCTCGCTGGAGGATGTGGATGGAAGCATCGACATCAATATGATCAAGGGAACAGCAGAACTGATCGTTCCTTCCGGTTTTGCTTTTGCAACCAGGTGCGAAGGAAAGAATAATGTGATCGACTGTCAGGTACCTCTTACCGAAGGTGCGAAAAATGTGATCGAACTGAACGGAAAGAACAGTACGCTTACGATCCGATCATAAAAAGTCTGCACAAGGGGAGAGTGCAGTTAATTCTTTTTCTCGATCCTGTGAAGCTGCGGACGCACGGTGAACTCCGTGATGACCATATGAGGATCTGAGGATAATATGAAACGTACGGCATCAGCCACGTCCTGTGGGAGAAGCCGTGCGTTTTCTTCTTTAGATGCTTCGAAGTCCGCGTTCCGATAGAGGTTGGTATCGGTCATATCGGGAAGGATCGTGGTGACCTTGACGCCGTGCTTTCTGACTTCATCAAAGAGACTCTTTCCGAAACTGAGAAGACCGGCTTTTGTTGCTCCGTAGGAAGCGCCGTGAGGATTGCTTTGATTGGCAGTGACGGAAGCGATGTTGATGATCGTTCCCTTGCTCTCTTTCAGTTTTTTCAGAAGAAGATTGGAAAGAAGCATCGGCACCTCGAGATTCGTTCTTACCATCTCGGAGATGCTCATCGGAGCCACCTCATCGTGGAGTCCGTAGTATCCGACGCCGGCGCAGTTGATCAGAAGGTCAAGGGATCTTCCTTTCGTGATATCGCGTACCGTGGCCTCGAGTTTGGATGTCTCGAGAAGATCGAGTTCCACCTTGTGAAAAGCACTGTTCGAGGTAAGATCGGAGGCAGAGGAGAAGTCGCGGCCGATACCGTAGATCTCATAGTCCATTCCCAGAAGGGTTTCGCAGATCGCTTTTCCGATGCCGGAGGAAGCTCCGGTGATGATGGCTGTCTTTCCCATGTTTCTTCCTTTCTTACCAGTTGACTTTCTTGGTGAGGATGAGTGCCCAGTTGTCCTTCAGCTTCAGCTCGACGGTACTGTTCACCTCGTATTGCTTCGATGTGGAGCCTAAAGGAAGAAGAATGAATTTCTTTCCTTCCGATGTGTCCACGAGGATCTTGACCTTCTGTCCGTTGACGCCGTTATATGCGACGGTGTCATCCATATAGCCGTATACTACGCCGCTTCTTTCAACGCCGTGCTTCTTGACCTGGAGGTGACGGAATACCGTTCTCAATGCGATGCCGATCGCAACGAATCCGATCAGCATGAACGGGATCGTGAACAGCGTCATCGATTTGCCCATGTTTCCGGATCCTTCAAAAGCACTGTCCACGAAGAGTGAGATCAGGAACATCGGTAAGGAAACACAGAGGAAAATACCTCCGAATATAAGAGGAAAACCGACGTTCCAGAAACCGAGTCTGGCATTCTTGCACTCGACGAGCGGATACTCCGGCGTCAGGTCAGCAGTAGCGACTTCTCCGATATAAGTGCCGCAGAACTGGCAGACCTCTGACAGAAGCGGAGCGCCGCATTTGGGACAGCTTCTCACATCTTCCGGGTTTTTCTTATGTGGATTATTCAGTCGGATATCACTCATTTTTCAGTTCCTCCGTTATTCTTTTCTAAAGAATCGGTCCGATAGATCTTTTCCTCGGAAATCAAGGTTTGTAACATTGTTATAAGGGTATTTTCCATGTCGTTTTTTATGCTTTCCGGATATTCCATGACACCGCCTCTGTTCTCGTAGGGGAACTGGCAGATGGAAGAGGCCGGGAAGTCTCTCCGCAGCTTCTTGATGTATTCAGAAGAGATCCGGAAAGATCCGACGCTGATATCCTTTAATTGATGAGCATCGATGTGTTTTTTTACCTCGGAACACATCGATGTATATACATCTTTCCAGTTTTTCACGTAGATGAGCGGGTCGAAGCAGAGCCGGACAGGGAAGCCTTTTCTCATCGCGCAGGAAGCGGCATCAAGACGGTCGGAAAGAGAAGCGGTCCGCTTCTCGTATTTGTCGATGATCTCCTGTGGCGAGATGGTGTAGGCGAAGATCACGCGGTCGCATGGTGCGATCTTCTCGAAAAGGTCTTTTCGGAAAGACTTGGTACGGATCTCGATAGTGAGATCTTTATGTTCTTTCGTAAACTCCGCCCAGCGAGATACGTAGCCTGTCAGGATATCCAGGGCGATGAGGTCGGTGTCAAAGGAAACACAGAGATATACGGGGTGCTCCTTAAGAAGTGCTTCGACTTCGGAGAAGATGTCCTCGAGATTTACGAAGATGACGACATTTCCGGAACCGTACATCCCGCGGAGATAGCAGTACTCGCAGTCGAAGATGCAGTTTCTCGTACATGATGTGTAATAGAAATGATCGTAACCGAAATCCTGACATACCGGGGCGCCTTTAAAAACGGAGGCACCTGTATTCTTCGCAAGGATCAGGGAGGGAGCGGTCTTCTGAAGCCCGTAGTTCTGACGCGGACGGTTGAAGATGTCCTTATAGTGGGCGATGGGTATGACCACCGATTTCGCGTAACGGGCGAGGATGCTCTTCGTCAGCGGATGGTCCATGACCTTCTCTTCCACATAGATATGCGAGAACGGAAAGTTAAATAAGTCTTTGCCGGATGACATCTAAGACCTCCTTTCCATCACGCTTGGACGAAGCAGGGATCCTGCCTTCCTTTTCCAGATCGGAAAGGATCTTCTCCATATCGATCCCTTCTGTCGCTGCATACTCGAAGAGCTGGTGAAGTTCATAGCGCATGGTCTCGCTTAAGCGGAGAGCCAGTGCGGTGCCGAGAAAGAGATCTTCGTCGATGGGATTTGATTCTTCGGAAATATCCTTCAGATGATCAAGTACGGAAACGACTTCTGCCACATGTTTTTCCGCCCACTCGGTGAGAAGAGCCGCAGTGATCTTCTTCGGATCATCGGTTCCGGAATCGGACACATACTTCAGGAAGATCATGCGGTGCGGCGGAACAAAACGTGCCGCGGCCTGAAAGATCGCGGATGCTTCCATCTCATAAAGAAGAGAAGGATCCTCAAGAGATGAGACCACCTTCGAAACGGTGACGAGTGCTTTTTCCGAAGAAGCGGGAAGACCGCAGGAGGAAAGATCATAGAGCATGTCCGGATAGAAATCACGGCCGGTGACCTCATCATGGATCTTATTGACCAGATGAAGACCCGGTGCGGCTCCGGCGCAGGAACCGAAGTTGATGAAGAAGTCTTCCTCCTTCTTAAATCCGAAGCGTGTCAGAAGATAGGTCGTAGCGGAGGCTGCGGCGATGGTACCCATGCCGGAAATAACAAGAACACTCGAGCTGTCTTCAGAAAAGAATGTGTCGTACGGACAAACTGTGGTATCCCGCCGCAGTGAAAGGGCGGAGATCAGAGGCTTGGCTTCGGCAGAAAGTGCACAGACGATGAAGTACATGTATCTTCTTTTCCTATTAACCCTTTCTTTCCGAACGTACGCCCAATCCGACGGAGACGATCAATGCGATAGGAGCAACGATAGACGTGATCGCTGCCGATTTGGTATCCATATGGAATCCGTATGCCAGTACCATGAACAGAACAAGCGGTACGAAGCACAGAAATGAGATCACGATGAGCACGATGGACAGAGGTCCTTCGCGATATACCGCATAAGCGATGCCGGCAACCAGCACGAGACAGATCGGGATGATCGCAAGGATCGGGAACCCGACGATCTCCTTGAGAAGTAATCCCAGGACAGCAGGGATGACCAGACCGATGATCACGGCAAAGGGGATGTTTTTCTTCCTTTCCGTGACCTGCAGTTTCCTGCATTCCTCGATGCGGGCTGCCGAGTTTCTTACATTGGGGATCTTTTCGTATTCGGAGAGTGCCATACGATATCTCTTTTTTTCAAAGTGGCTCTCTGCCGTGGCATAGTGCTTGAGGTCATCGGATTCCTTCATTCCGTCCTTACATGCGGCGTGAAGCTCGGATGCGATCGCATCCGTACGCAGGCACTCGGTCGAGGCACTCTGGAAAAGAAGCTTCGCCTGGGCACAGTTGGTGACATCCGGTTTATCGTCCAGAAGAGCACGTGCTTTCTTCATCTTTTCAATTGCGGAAGCATAGTTTTTATATTCAGGAAGGAGATCCTGCATGGACCATGTGTTTTTGCAGTATGCGCATACACAGGAACCGGAGAGATAATCGTTGATGATCTCTCCGCCGCAGATCTTGCACCTCAGGGAATTTGGCTTTGCTGTTACATCCGGCATGTGTTTGTCTCCGAATAAATAATTATTGATGTCATTCTATCATATTTTCCAATCTTCACACAGGTGGTAGAATATCTTAAGGGGAAATAGGGGAAATATTGGTCAACAAGGAAGAAAAAGAATGAAGGTTGCTGCCTATCAGTTTCCGGTCAGTGGTGATGTTGAGAAAAACCGTGCTCACATTCTTCGTGCAATCGAACAAGCGGCGAAGAGCGGAGTGCGTCTCCTGGTGTGTCCGGAATGTGCCATTACCGGGTACCCTCCGAGAGATATTGATTCTGTACGTAAGGTCAATTTTGATGCTGTGGACAAAGCACACGCGGCGATCGCCGAGGCGGCCTGGTGCCACGATATTTACGTGGTAGTCGGAACGATCGTAAAAGAAGAGTGTGCGCAGTGGGATGCTCCCCTGATGGGCGATGCTCCTGCCATCCAGGATCAGTTCTATAACACGGCACTGGTATTTACCCCGTCCGGCCAGGTGGAGCGCTATAGTAAGCGTGCGCTCTGGGGCTGGGATTCCGAGAATTTCTGTGCCGGAGAAGAGCCGGGAATCATCGATGTGGACGGTATCCGTGTCGGGATAAGGATCTGCTTCGAGGTAAGATTCCCAGAGTATTTCCGTGAACTTTATCACGAGCGGACGGATCTGAATCTGATCCTTTTCTATGATGTTTCCGATAGGGAAGATCCGGACAGATATAACCTGATCCGCGGACATGTCCGGACCAGAGCCGTCGAGAATGTCACGTACACGCTTACCAGCAACGCGACTTTCCCGCACCAGACGGCGCCGACGGCGCTCTATGACAGATCCGGAAGGACGCTCGTGGAACTCAAGCCCGGCCAGGAAGCGGCCCTGATGTATGACCTCAATCTGACGGAAGCGGACTTCGGGGAGAGGGGAAGGATCATTTTCTCTGACCAGCTGACCGCGAAAGACAAATCATAAAGCTTTTGAAAAGCTGATCGGATGAACTCCGGTCAGCTTCTTTCTATAATTCATTGTTTTAAAATCACAATATTGCTATAATATACAGACGCAAAAGTCCCAAGGGGCTGATGCAAAAGAATTAAAGGGGGCATGATTCATGGCCGAAAAGCAGAAGTATTACATCACAACACCGATCTATTACCCGTCGGGCAATCCTCACGTAGGACATTTTTACACCACACTGGCGTGCGACGTGGTTTCGAGATATAAGCGAATGCAGGGTTTTGATGTCATGTTCCTGACCGGTACGGATGAGCATGGTCAGAAGATCGAGAAGAAGGCAGAGGAAGCGGGCGTTACTCCGCAGGCCTATGTCGATGAGATCGTTGCCAACTTCAAAAAGCTCTGGGAGAGACTGGACATTACCTATGACCGTTTCATCAGAACGACTGATCCGTATCACGTGGAATCCGTTCAGAAGATCTTCAAGGATCTCTACGATAAGGGTTACATCTATAAGAGTAAGTATGTCGGCAAGTATTGCACGCCGTGTGAGTCTTTCTGGACAGAGAGCCAGCTGAAGGACGGCAAATGCCCGGACTGCGGACGTGATGTCGTCGATGCGGAAGAAGAAGCATACTTCTTCAAGCTTTCCGAGTTCTCCGACAGACTCGAGGCACTGCTCCTTGACGAGGAGAGAAACTTCCTTGAGCCGAAGTCCCGCGTCAACGAGATGATCAATAACTTCATCAAACCGGGTCTGGAGGATCTTTGCGTATCCCGTACGAGCTTTAAGTGGGGTATTCCGGTAACCTTCGATGAGAAGCATGTCGTCTATGTATGGATCGACGCGCTCAGCAACTATATCACGGCACTCGGTTACGGCAACTCGACATATAATGATTTCGAGAAATACTGGCCGGCAGACATTCATGTCATGGCGAAGGAGATCATCCGTTTCCACTCCCTGATCTGGCCGGCAATGCTGATGGCTCTTGATCTTCCGCTTCCGAAGCATATCTACGGACACGGCTGGATCACCTTCGGCGGTGCAAAGATGGGTAAGTCCACAGGTAACGTCATCGATCCGTTTATCCTCGCTGACCGTTACGGTGTAGACGCTGTCCGTTATCATCTCCTCCGCGAGATGCCGTTCGGCGCAGATTGTCCGTTCTCCAATGAGCAGATGGTACAGCGTATCAATACCGACCTCGCAAATGACCTCGGAAACCTTGTTTCCAGAACCGTTGCGATGGCGATCAAGTACTTCGACGGCACACTTCCTGCCGAGCGCGAGACAGATCCTCTCGACGACGAGCTTCTGAATATGGTAAAAGCACTCCGCCCGTTCGTGGAGGAGAACTACGAGTCACTGCATATCTCTGCAGCACTTGCTGAGATCTTCAAGGTCATCGCCCGTGCCAATAAGTATATCGATGAGAATGCTCCGTGGGTACTTGCAAAGGATGAGAGCAAGAAGACACGTCTGGCAACAGTCCTTTATAACCTTCTGGATACGATCCGTATGTGCTCGATCCTCCTGAACCCTGTAATGCCGAATACCTGCCCGGAGATCTGGAAGCAGATCGGCGCTTCCGAGGATGTATGTGCCTGGGATGCTTCCGATAAGGTCGGCGCACTTGCTGCAAACGTGACAGTCCAGAAGGGAGAAGTGCTTTTCCCGAGACTGGATATGGATAAGGAAATGGAAGAACTTGCCAAGATCTCTGAGGCGGCTCTTGCAGCGGCTCAGGGTAAGGTCCTCGAGCATAAGGACGAGATCGTATATGACGATTTCGCGAAGCTTGAGCTCCGTGCGGCGAAGGTCCTCGAATGCGAGAAGGTCCCGAAGGCGGACAAGCTTCTCCGTATGCAGCTCGATGTCGGCGATAGAAAGATGCAGGTACTCTCGGGTATTGCACAGTACTATACTCCGGAAGAAATGGTCGGAAAGATGGTCGTATGGGTGGCTAACCTCGCGCCGAGAAAACTCCGTGGATTTGATTCCTACGGTATGATCCTCTGCGCGGAGAAACCGAACGGCGACTATGCTCTCCTGTCTGTTCCGGAAGGCGTAGAGCCGGGAGCGGAGGTCTCTTAATTGATGGAGATTTTTGATACTCACGCCCATCTCAACTGGCGTGAAGAGTATAAAGATGACATCGATCAGGTGCTGGAAAATGCGAAGAATGCCGGCGTAACGCATATTCTTCTGGCGAGCTCGGAACTCCATGACAGTAAGATCAATATGGATCTTCGTGCGGCGAAGAAGGACTGCGGCGTCAAGCTCTCCTGCGCGGTGGGCGTGCATCCGGAAGTGGCTGCGACTTTTGACGACGAAGCGAAGTGGCAGATGGAGCAGTGGCTCAAGAAAAAGGACGAGCTGGGGATCGTGGCGGTCGGCGAGATCGGTATGGATTACCACTATGACGATGCTTCTCCGGCACACGAAGCAGCGGCCTTTATCTACCAGATGGGCATGGCATACAGATATGATCTTCCTGCCATAATCCATGAAAGAGATGCCTGTGAGGATACGATCTTTATTCTAAAGACGCTCCATGAGCAGAAAGTACTCCGTGAGGTTCCTGGTGTACTGCACTGCTTCTCGGGATCCGTCGAGACGGCGAAGATCCTTCTCGATATGGGCTTTTACCTCGGCTTTGACGGACCGATCACTTTTAAGAATGCTCGAAAAGCACCGGACGTCATCCGTATGTGCCCTCTTGACCGCCTTCTGGTCGAGACGGACTCTCCGTACATGGCACCGGTACCTCATAGAGGACACAGGAATGAACCGGCATATGTGAAGTATGTAGTGGAAGAGATGGCTCGCCTCAAGGAGATCTCTGTCGAGGAGATGGCAAGGATCACGACTGAGAATGCGCAGCGTCTCTTCGGAAAGGATACATGATGAAGAAGAACAGAACAGCCATTATTCTTATCGCACTTCTGGTGGTGCTCGGATCGGTCCTTCTCTTTTTCGCTATCAGGGACAACGACAAGCGAGGTCTCATCAAGAGAAAGACAGGCTACTCGCTTCCGAGCGAATATAAGATCGAGAAAATGGTGAAGTACGGTTCGATCTTTAATAGAAAGAGTTTTGAAGTGAAGGTCAGGATCGATGATGCCGATCACATGGAACAGACGATTGCCGACCTGACGGCTATGCTGGGAGATGATCATCACGAGATCCCGCTGTCCGAATATAATATCACGAAGTATTCTCTGTTCTCCGAACAGAAGCTGGTACCGGAGCCGATCGAGATATCCTGGGTAATCACCGGACCCTGTAAATCCGGCAGTCTGGTATGTTTTCTTGACGTTGAGGAAGTGCCGGAAGAAGGCGCCCACGGCATCTTTATGTATATGTACTATAACGAGTGATCCGGCAAGTGCGGGAAAATTTGTCAAAATTTATACCGTGAGTATACTGACAAATGAAAATCATAGTGGTACATTATGTATATCGAAAGATAAACCAGTATAATTTACAAGAAAGGAGAGTTTCACAAATGAAATCTGTTAACTGGATCAAAGCCACATACACAACAACAGCCAAATCAGCCATCGTGTGCATTACAGCCCATGATATTAAGCGTTATGTGTCTTACGACATGTATGGAAAAGCACTTGTGAAACACTCAGATGAATAAGGTTTCACAGTTAAAACGTCAGAAACTATGACCGCTTTTCCGAGTTTGTGTGGAAAAGCGGTTTTTTATTTTAAACAAAGGATGGAGGAATGACCTATGCTACCAATCATCAACATGGAAGAAACGGGAAGTAACATCGTACGGCTCCGCGAGGATGCGGGACTGTCCGTACGTGATCTTCAGGATATATTCGGATTTGCCACACCTCAGGCCATTTACAAGTGGCAGAGAGGACTGACGATGCCGACGATCGATAATCTCGTCGTGCTGTCTATGACATTTCAGGTACCGATCGAGAGGATCCTGGTCGTCGATACGATGAACTGATCCGATTCATAATATTATTAACCTCCTTAAGGGCAAAACACATCTGCCAGGGGATTCCCTGCAGATGTGTTTTTCTTCCCCGTGATTTTATGAAAAAGACTTTCTCTTTATATAGAGATATGCTATACTGAATCAGACGAAAATATGTTCGAAAAAGGCAAGCTTCCTATGAGTGAGATGACGACACCGTTTAAGATACATTCTGAATATACGCCGACCGGAGACCAGCCTCAGGCGATCTCGAAACTGGTGGACGGGATCAACGCGGGTATGAAGGGACAGACCCTTCTGGGTGTTACCGGTTCCGGTAAGACATTTACTATGGCGAATATTATCGAGCGGACACAGCGCCCGACGCTGGTGATCGCTCCGAATAAGACGCTGGCGGCACAGCTGGCTGCGGAGTTTAAGGCGTTCTTCCCGGACAATGCCGTCGAGTTTTTCGTCTCTTACTATGATTACTATCAGCCGGAGGCATATATCGCTTCGACGGATACCTATATTGAGAAGGATTGCGATATCAATGATGAGATCGACCGTATGCGTCACAGTGCCACGAGTGCGCTTCTTGAGAGAAGAGATGTCATCGTGGTGGCATCGGTCTCCTGTATCTACGGTCTCGGTGATCCGTCCGACTATAAGGACCTCATGATCAACCTCCGTTCAGGGATGCAGGTATCCCGTGATGCGGTGATAAGAAAACTCATCGACCTTCAGTATGTGAGAAATGACTTCGAGATCACGCGAGGTGCTTTTCGCGTAAAGGGAGATACGCTCGATATCTTTCCGCCGTCTTCCGAAGAACTTCTGACACGCGTGACTTTCTTCGGTGACGAGATCGAGAAGATCTCGGAAGTACACCACATCAGCGGTAAGGTCATGTGGAACAGAAACTATGCGGTGATCTTCCCGGCTTCGCACTATGCGACGACGAAGGAGAAGATGGACCGCGCGATCGTGACGATCGAGGAAGAACTGGAGGAGCGTCTTGCCGAGCTTCGGGAGCAGGGAAAACTCATCGAGGCCTACCGTCTTGAACAGAAGACCAGATACGATCTGGAGATGCTATCCGAGACAGGATTTGTGAAAGGGATCGAGAACTACTCGCGCCACCTGACGAGAAGAAAGCCGGGTGAGCCGCCGTATACGCTCATGGACTTTATGCCGGAAGATTATCTTCTGATGATCGACGAGTCCCACGTGACGGTCCCGCAGATCGGAGCGATGTATAACGGTGACAGATCAAGAAAGACGACGCTGGTCGATTACGGCTTCCGTCTGCCGTCGGCCTTTGATAACCGCCCACTGAAATTCGATGAGTTTGAGAAGAAGATGGGACAGACGATCTTCGTATCGGCGACCCCGTCGAAGTATGAAGCCGAGCATAGTCAGCAGACTGTCGAGCAGATCATCCGT
Source organism: Clostridiales bacterium (assembly GCA_017519205.1). GTDB lineage: Bacteria > Bacillota > Clostridia > Saccharofermentanales > Saccharofermentanaceae > Scatonaster. The sequence goes on from JAFWSW010000033.1 coordinate 39,764, forward strand.
CCGACGGGACTTCTCGATCCGGAGATCTCGATCCGTCCGGTCGAGGGACAGATGGAAGATATCCTGACCGAGATCAGAGATACGGTTGCCAAGGGCGAGCGTGCACTTATCCTGACGCTGACCAAGAAAATGTCCGAAGACCTTACGGGATTCCTCAAGCAGGAAGAGATCCGGGTCAAGTATCTGCACTCGGATATCGATATGCTTGACAGAATGAAGATCCTAAGAGAACTCCGTCAGGGTGAATTTGATGTTCTTGTCGGTATCAACCTGCTGCGTGAGGGACTGGATATTCCGGAGGTATCGCTCCTGATGATCCTCGATGCGGATAAGGAGGGCTTCCTGAGGTCGACCCGATCCCTGATCCAGATGATCGGACGTGCCGCGAGAAACGTCAACGGACGGGTCATTTTCTATGCGGATGATGTGACGGATTCGATGTTCGAAGCAGTTTCTGAAACTAACCGTCGACGCGGGATCCAGATCCAGTATAATAAGGATAACAACATCACGCCGAAGAGCGTCAAGAAAGAAGTGCGTGATGTACTGGCGACCATGGAGGAAGTCAGCCGTGAAGATAAGATCGACATGAAGGATCTGTCGGCTCTCGTGAGCGACAAGAAGACGCATATGTCGAAGAAAGAACTCGAGAAACTGGCTGCGCGTCTTGATAAGGATATGAAAGCAGCCGCCAAGGATCTTGCCTTTGAAGAGGCGGCAAGGCTTCGTGACCTGCTGGTGATCGTAAAGGGAAAACTGGGGGACGGCTGATAAGTTATAAAGTGATAAGTATACCGGAAAGATGAGTGCTTTCCGGAAGGAAGTGTAGAGGAAAGAAGATGTCAGAAGAGAACCTGCAGGGCTTTGTGCACCTGCATCTACATACGGAATACAGTCTTCTGGATGGTGCGATCCGCATCAAGCGCCTCGCTGCCCGGCTCAAGGAACTGGGTATGACTTCCTGCGCGATCACGGATCACGGTACGATGTACGGTACCGTTGAATTTTATAAGGCGATGACGGAAGAGGGTATCCATCCGATCATCGGCTGTGAGGTATATGTTGCTCCGAGAGGGCGTTTCCTGAAAGAAAATGAAGATCGAGGATATTACCATCTGGTGCTTCTCGCGAAGAATGACGAAGGACTGAAGAATCTAAACCGTCTGGTCTCCGCGGGATTTACCGAAGGCTTCTACTATAAGCCGAGAGTCGACCATGAACTTCTTGAAAAGTACTCGGAGGGATTGATCGCACTTTCTGCCTGCGTATCGGGTGAAGTTGCGACCTATGTGCTTAAGAATGAACCCGAGAAAGCGAAGGAGGCGGCACTCTGGTATGACCGCGTTTTCGGTCGCGGAAACTACTATCTGGAGATCCAGAGCAACCAGCTCCCTGAGCAGGCAAAGGTCAACCAGCACCTGATCATGCTCAGTAATGAGACCGGCATCCCGCTTGTCGCGACCAATGACTGCCACTACATGTATAAGGAAGATGCGAAGGCGCATGAAGTCCTTCTTTGTATGCAGACCGGTAAACGCATGAGTGATCCCGACCGCATGAAGATGCCGACAGATGATTTCTATATCAAGTCGGAAGAAGAGATGCGCCAGTATTTTTCTTCGATCCCTTCGGCGATCGAAAACACGACGAAGATCGCCAGCATGTGTCATGCCGGTTATACATTTGACCAGATCCATCTCCCTGCTTTCGATGTACCGCTCGAGTATGCGGATGCGGAAGAGTATCTCCGTCACCTCTGTGATGAGGGACTGAAGAAGAGACTGTCCTGGTGCTCGGATCCGGAGGAGATCGAGAAATACAGACAGCGTGCCGAATATGAAATGTCGGTCATCACTTCGATGGGATATACCGATTACTATCTCATTGTGTGGGACTTTATCCACTACGCAAAAGAGAACCATATCATGGTCGGTCCGGGACGTGGTTCCGGTGCGGGATCACTGGTCGCATATGCACTGAGGATCACGAATATAGACCCGATCAAGTATGGTCTGATCTTCGAGCGATTCTTAAATAACGAACGTGTCAGCATGCCTGACTTCGACGTCGACTTCTGCTATGAAAGAAGACAGGAAGTTATTGACTATGTCACCAGAAAATACGGAGAAGACCGGGTCGCGCAGGTAATCACCTTCGGTACGCTTGCGGCGAAAGCCTGTATCAAGGATGTCGCCCGTGCACTCGATGTTCCGTATGCGGACAGTGACCGTATCTGCAAGATGGTTCCGAATACACTGGGCATCACGATCGCAGATGCGCTGAAGGGATCTCCTGATCTGAAAGCGGAATATGAAAACGATGCCCTCATCAAGCAGGTCATCGACACGGCCATGCTCTTTGAGGGTATGCCGAGACATGCTTCCACGCACGCCGCAGGTGTCATCATCTCCGCCAAGCCTCTGACCGATATCGCGCCGCTTGCGAAGAACGATGAATCTGTTGTTGTCCAGTTTGCAAAAGCGAACTCCGAAGAGATCGGTCTTCTGAAGTTCGACTTTCTCGGACTTCGTACTCTTACGGTCATGCGCGATACCGCGCAGATGGTCCTTGAGAACCAGGGCATCGAGATCGACTTCGACCGTATTCCGATGGATGAGCCGCAGGTCTTCGAGATGATCAGCCGGGGCGACACAGAGGGCGTGTTCCAGCTTGAAAGTTCGGGCATGACCTCGTTCATGGTCGACCTGAAACCGAGCTCTCTCGAGGATATCATCGCGGGTATCTCACTTTACCGGCCGGGTCCGATGGACCAGATCCCGAAGTATGTGGCCGCCCGTCATGATCCGTCTTCGATCAAGTACGATCATCCGCTTCTTGAGCCGATCCTGAACATGACTTACGGATGTATGATCTATCAGGAACAGGTCATGCAGATCGTTCGTGATCTTGCAGGTTTCTCCATGGGCCAGTCCGATAATATCCGACGCGCCATGGCGAAGAAGAAAGCGTCCATGATGGAGAAATACCGCCAGACATTTATCTACGGCGGAAAAGACGAAAAGGGAAGAGAAGTGCCGGGCGCGATCGCCAATGGCGTTTCCGAACCGGTTGCCAGAAAGATCTTCGATGACGTGACACAGTTTGCAGGATATGCCTTTAACAAATCCCATGCGGCGGCGTATGCCGTGGTCGGATATTTTACCGCTTATCTGAAGTATCACTATCCGACGGAGTTCATGGCGGCGATGCTGAACAGTTTCCTGGGAAGCCAGTCCCAGTCGGCGTGGTATACGTCCTGCGCCAAGAAGATGGGTATTTCTATCCTTCCGCCTTCCGTCAACAAGAGTCAGGTGAGATTCTCGACAGAGGGTGAGAAGAAGATCCGTATCGGACTTACCGCTGTCAAAAATGTCGGTGAGAGCGCTGTCAGAAAACTCGTCGTCGATCGAGAAGTGAACGGGGACTTTACTTCCTTCGGTGATTTCCTCAGAAGATCAGAGACACTTGAGATCAACAAGAAGATGATCGAGAGTCTGATCCTCTCTTCCGCGATGGATGAATTCGGTATTCCGAGATCGCAGA
>JAFWSW010000034.1 GCA_017519205.1 Clostridiales bacterium
CTCGATACTTTTCAATTCTTCAGTGATATAACGTTCGCCGTTAGTCAGTGTCTGTTTACGGATGTACCGTTCAGGAACAAGCGGAACATTGCCCTTCGATACTTCGATATAATATCCGAATACTTTGTTATAGCTGATACGGAGATTCTTGATCCCTGTTTCTTCCTTCTCTTTGGCTTCGATCTCCAGAATAATGGATTTACCGTCTTTGCTGGCTCTCCTGAGACGATCCGCCTCTTCGTTGAAGCCCTCCTTGAACATTCCGCCTTCTTTTACCGAGATCGGCGGATCTTCGCAAAGAGAATCTTCCAGGAGCTTATGTATATCCGAAAGATCTTCCAGTTGGGAAACGGTTTCTTTCAGAATACCGGCCTGGAAATGTGCGGAACATTCCTGAATATACGGCAATTTTGAAAGAGTGTTACGGAGATTAAGTAGATCACGGGCATTTACAGAAGACAATGCGATTCTTGATGCCAGTCTTTCCATATCATGAACGCCGAGAAGTGCTTCACGAAGCTCCTGACGATGAATAAAGTCATTTTTCGCCTGCTCAACAGCATCCAGTCTGGCTCGGATCGAAGTAACATCGATAAGAGGTTCTTCGACCCATTCACGAAGTCGGCGGCCGCCCATCGAGGTCTGCGTCATATCGATTGCCCAAAGAAGACTTCCCTTTTTCGTTTTTGATCGGATGGTAGATGTTATCTCCAGGTTTGTTCTGGTAGCAACATCCAGTTCCATAGTATCCGATACTTCATATATTCTTGCTTCTGAAAAATGTGTGACCTGTGCCTGTTGTGTCTCATCCAGATAAGCCAGGATCGCATCAATTGCAGAAATAAGAAGGATATTCTTCGTTTCCTCTGCAAAAGAACTCTTCCCCTTCTTCTTCCCATCCTTTGGCTTAATATATTCCGATGGAAGAACTCTATCAGAAAGCCCGGAGGAAAAATCCGAATTCGGTCGAAGCGTTACAGAACCGACAAGATTATCACAGGCGTACTGGAATAACTGATCTTTACTAAAGTCTTCATTAAAGATCAACTCGGATGCTCTATATTTGGAAAGCATATTAACAAGGTGCTGGGAAGTATTTCCTGTTATTAACTGAGTCGCTTCCATCGTACCGGTGGTGATGTCCGCCGCAGCCAGACCATACTGCATGCCCACTTTATATACGCAGACAAGGAAGTTGTTCTTCTTCTCATCCAGTCCATTTGTATCGATAACAGTACCTGGTGTCAGAACACGCGTGATCGAACGCTTAACAAGTCCTTTTGCCAGAGCAGGGTCCTCCATCTGCTCGCAGATAGCAACCTTGTATCCCTGAGTGATGAGCCTCTGCATATACGAAGAGGCGGAATGGTGCGGAACACCGCACATCGGAGCTCGTTTTTCAAGACCGCAGTCTCTGGATGTCAGAGTCAGTTCAAGAAGTCTCGAAACGAGTATCGCGTCATCAAAGAACATTTCATAGAAGTCGCCAAGACGGAACATGAGGATCGCATCTCCGGCGGCCTTCTTCATCTCGAAATACTGGCGCATCATCGGAGAGAGCGTCGATACGTCAATGGATGCATATGTAAGAAGATCATCATTATTGTTCATCGATAAAACTCTCCAATTCGCCTTCTACAGAATACGGTTTTGCACGAGTAATGCGTACATTGGCAAGAATGCCTTCAAATGCATCCGCATCAAAATCCGGTGCGGAACTGTCGATTTTCCTTCCCTGATATGTAATACCGGCTGGAATACGGAAATTAACGAGACGATTTGAATTCGTGCGACCGGTAAGAACGTCCGGAGCAGTTGCACTCTTGCCCTCGATCAGGATTTCTTCGGTTTTTCCGACAACAGACTCGTTAGAAGCAAATGTAAGTGCATTCTGAAGCTCGAGAAGTCGTCCGAATCTCTCGGTAACAACATCCTGCGGGATCTGATCCGGATAATCCGCGGCTTTCGTTCCGGGACGACGGCTGTACTGGAAGGTAAAAGCACTATCAAACTTTACCTTTTCGATCACATCAAGAGTTGCCTGGAAATCTTCCTCTGTCTCGCCCGGGAAACCTACGATAATATCTGTTGTCAGAGTCGCATCCGGCAGTTCTTTTCGGAAAAGCAGTGCCGTCTTAAGATACTGTTCCTGATCGTAATGACGGTTCATACGCTTAAGAATACTACTTGATCCGGATTGCATCGGCAGATGCAGATGACGCTCGATATTCGGGTATTTCTTCATGGTAAAGATAACCTCTTCCGAAATATCTTTCGGATGGGACGTCATAAACCGGATACGTGAAAAACCGGGGATCTTCGCGGTTTCTTCCAGAAGTTTTGCAAAAGAGATCTCATCTTCCCTGTCATTTCCGTAAGAGTTCACGTTCTGACCAAGAAGCATGACTTCCTTATAGCCGGACGCCGCCAGATCTCTAAGCTGCGTAAGGATCTGTTCCGAAGATCTGGATCTTTCGCGGCCGCGGGTATATGGAACCACACAGTATGTACAGAAATTGTTGCAGCCGTACATGATCGGTACCAGTGCTCTGAACTTTCTCTTGTGGAGTACGGGGACATCAACATCATCTACAAGATAATCCTCATCGGATACGGCAAAAACGCGTTTTCTCTGATTTAGTTTCTTATCTAAAATCGCCGGAAGCATATGTATGTCTGCAGGCCCGAAACATGCATCTACGTACGGAAAACTTTTCTTTATGCGGTCGATATTCTCCTGCTGTTTCATCATGCAGCCACAGACAGCAATAAACATATCACGGTTCTGCTTCTTCTGCGCCTTATACGCACCCAGATTTCCAAATAAACGGATATCGGCGTTCTCACGGATCGTACAAGTATTGAATATAAGAAAATCCGGAGATTGTTCGTCAGAGGCTTCGATCAGGCCAATATTCTGAAGGATACCCTCGATCTTTTCACTGTCGGATTCATTTAACTGGCATCCATAGGTTTTTACGAGATATGTAAGAGGACGGCCTCGATCGATACCGGCCTCGAGAATACGCTTTTTAAGCAATGGAATAAGAGAGTTATAGCGCGATAACTCATCTTGCGATACAATAACAGTTGACACGTAATGACCTCGATTTCTATTTCGATTTATTTCGTTGTTTTTGACTCTTTAATGATACATGAACAATGGGAATTTGTGAACGATATCGGGAATATTTTTAGCGGGAGAATGACTTATGCAGCGAAAGAACTTAATCGGGCGATGGCTATCTGTGCTTTTCTCGATTATTATTCTTGTTTCCTCCTTCTCTTTCCCGACTGTTGCAGATAATGACAGCGAAGAAACTTCCGCTAATGAAGAACAGACGATATCGAACCCTGTAGATGGATTACTTGATCCTCAGCCAACAAATCTACCGATCGTAGGCGCGGATTCTTATCTTATATACGATGCTTCATCTGACACGAAACTGATAGGCTATCAATACGATCTTATGCGTGCGCCGGCTGCTATTACGCAGATCATGACTGTTCTTCTCTCTCTGGAAGAACTTGAACTGACAGATACGATCACAATTACGAAAGAAATGTACGAGACTATACCGGATGATTATGTTCGTATCGGTTTTACAGAGGGCGAAACCGTAACTGTTGAGCAGTGCATCTACGCTTGCCTTTTGAAATCTGCAAATGATGCCTGCCTGGCTTTAGCATTAAAGATCAGCGGAAACGAAAGTGATTTTGTCGAGAAAATGAATCAAAGAGCCGCTGAACTCGGCTGTTTAGCGACACATTTTACAAACTGTTACGGGCTCGCTGACAGCAGTCACCGTACCACCTGTCTGGATATGGCCATTATTCTTAAAGAAGCGCTTCGTCATCCGGATTTTCAGGAAATTGCAACATGTTCGTCTTTTACAATTGAACCGACAAATACCTATAACGACAAACGAGTCTTGAATAATGCTAATCGTTTCGTTTCCACGCCTGCTACGGCATATGAGTATTATATCGGCGGAAAGACCGGTTATTCCAGTGAAGCTTCTTATACGATCATTGCAGGTGCCGAAAAAGACGGCAGACGTCTTATTGGAGTATTACTCGGCGCCGGGGATGCAGAAAAACGATATCAGACATTGATCGATCTGTTCGAGTACTGCTTTACGAATTACACGGCCACAATGATCGATGCTCCTGAAATGAACGGAACAGTGCAGGGTACGATAACTCAGATAGAACAGGCATTGACCGGTTCTTCCCTATCGATTTCGAAAACAGATCTTCGCCTTCTTGATTGTTATTCGATCCAGTCGTCTGTAGCTAATGGCGGTTATAGCAACGAGATCGATCTGTCAGGAATGGTTATCGATCCAACAGCAGCAGAACAGGTATTTGTTCTTCCGATCGACCGCCGCTTTTCAAATAACGAAGCATATCGCATCGGCTATCTCACAATTACAATAATCAATCCGGATAAAGTCGTGGAAGAAACGGTGAAAACCGAAACAGTAGAAAAGAAAAGTTTAAAAAACAAGATCGTCCCAATTATCGTAGGAACGATCCTGTTCATTTTCTTATGTGTAGCTGTCTTCCTTCTCATCAAAATGACAAGGAAGAGAAAATTCCTGAAAAATCACAGAAATCCGAGGATCCTCTGATTACTTGCCGGCTACCGAAACATCCGGGATAAGCAGACTCGGCGACTGGATACGTGATGCTTCAGGCGAAAAGAATTCCACATCATTTCCCAGCGTGTCGACCTTCATCAAAACATCGAAGAAATTATCCGCAATGGTGATCTGATTTACAGGCTCTGCCACTTTGCCGTCACGGACGACGAATCCTTCCGACATAAGCGAAAAATCACCGGAAATGCCATTTATACCGGCATGAAGTCCATATATCGCAGTGATATAGATGCCATTTCCCATCTTTTCGAAAAGCTGCTGCTGCGAGCAATCACCGTTTTCAAAATGCAGGTTGCATGGGCTAATACCAAGACCGCTCTTTCCTGATCTGGATGCGTTACCAGTGCTCTCTACACCGTCAACAAGAGCAGTTTTTCTGTTATGAATAGCGGATGTGAAAATACCTTTATCAATGAGCACTGTTCTCTTTGTAGCAACACCCTCGGAGTCAAAAGGAATACTTAATCTGCTTCCTTCGATCATTCCTTCATCGATAAGTGTGATCTTTTCATTTGCAATGCGTTCGCCTAGCTTTCCGACAAGTCTGGAAAGACCCTTCTGAATCGCTTCTGCGGAAAAAGCACCTGAAAATGCGCCAAGAAGACTATTTGCAGCAAAACGGTCCAAAATAATAGGAGTTTTCAGGGAATCTACCGGTTCAGCCCCGAGTTTGGCAATGACTTTTTCTCCGACGAACTTAGCACACTTCTTAGCGTCGAAGTCCGAACGATGGTCGAAGCACCATGATTTACCATATGTCTGTACATCCTCACCTTCAACGGCACGGCATCCGAGATATGCAAAGAATGCATTATTTCTTGACTCACAGATCATACCCTTTGTATTCTGGATAAATAATTCACCGGAAGAATAAACAGCATTGGAATCATCGACCGCTTCGATCCTGGAATCATATGCAAGTACTTCTTTTTCGAGATCAAGCGATGCTTTGGCAAGCATTTCATAATCGATCTTCGCCAGATCATCGGAAAAACCATTGTAATCAGGATACTCCTTCTCGCCTTCAAAAACAGTAATGCTTTCCTTGACCTCAAGTACAGAGCAGTTATCTTTTGCCTGACTAAGAAGGAAGGGGATCATATCCGGCTGAATATCCTCGGTATCCGCATAACCCATCTGTCCGTTATACAAACCGCGAAAAGAAAGACCGGTAGTGTCAGAGTTTTCAAACTGAATTATCTTTCCTTCTCTTGCGGAAACAGACATTGTGCTGTCTGACTCGTAGTAAACCTCTGCCTCTGTAAAGCCTTCTTTTAGAGCCTGTTTCAATAATTCATCTATATATTCACGAATCTTATTATCCATTTTATCTCCTGACTTTTTCTGAAAAACCTTATGCCTGACCGCCGACGGTGATTTCGGATACGCGTATAGTCGGCTGTCCTACATCAACCGGGATATTTCCGCTTACAGAGCCGCAAACGCCCTGTGCAAGTTTAAGATCATTTCCTACACGATCGATATTCAGAAGAACCTCATCTCCCTTTCCGATCAGCGTAGCCCCTTTCACCGCTTCGCAGACCTTTCCATTTCGGATCATATATGCTTCATTGACCGCAAAATTAAACTCACCGGTGGAGGTATCAACAGAACCGCCGCCCATGCTGGCTGCATAAATACCATATTCCGTATCGGAAATGATATCTTCCGGCTTACTTTCTCCGTTGGCTATGAAAGTATTAGACATACGGGATGTAGGTGCATATGCATAATTCTGACGTCTCGCACATCCGGTGGAGGGCTCGTTCATACGGCGGCTGCCGATCTTATCGATCAGATAACTGTTCAGAATACCATCTTTAATGAGCAGATTTGTTGTGGACGGAGTACCCTCATCATCTACTTCATAACTTCCCCACTCTTTTGCGATTTTTGCGTCATCGTAAGCAGAAACGATCGAACTAGCGATCTTCTTACCTTTTTTGCCGGTGAAATACGATGATTTGATGCCAACAGCTGTTGCTTCCAGCGCATGACCACATGCCTCATGGAAAATAACTCCGCCGAATCCGTTTCCGATGACAACAGGCATCTTTCCGGAAGGACACGGTTTAGCATCAATCATAGTAACAGCGATCTTTGCGGCTTTTTCAGCAAGTGAATCCAGATCCAGTCTTTCGAAGAACTCGTATCCTTCTCCGGAACCCGGAGCATAATACCCGTTCTGTTTATCTTCTTTAGAACTTGCAATAGCCGTAATAGATACCCTGGTACGACATCGGTGATCCTTCACATATAATCCGTCGGAATTAGCGATCCAAACGTCACGTTCAAGATCTGAAGTGGATGCCGCTGTCTGTGTGATCAGATTTGAAAATGCGGTCGCTGTTTCTCCTGCTTTACGCAGTTTATATACTTTTTCCGACTTGGAAACTGTAGTAGGCGATATCTCGCATCTTTGCGAAAAGTACTCGATTTCCGGCTTCAAATAGACGATACGGTCTGAAGGTGCATCCGATAGAGATGCGGATGCATTCTTAGCCATCTGAATCAATTTATCCTCGTGATAAATATCATTGGAAAACACATATACGCACTTGTCCCCTTCCAGAATACGGATGCCGATACCCATATCCAGACTTGAACCTGTTCCTTCTACAACACCATTTACGAGTGAAACAGATGAAACTTTACTACGCTCGATATACACCTCGGAAAAATCTCCTCCCTTAGAAAGCGCGGCGGAAAGGATTCTTTCGATACTTGTTTTACTTAACATTTAGATATATAGCTCCTGTAAATGAGTTTACTTCTTATACTGACGTCTGATCTTCTTACTGGTTGTCTTATCAAATTCGGTATCACGCAGTACAACACGCTTGATATGTTTATAATTTACAAGATTCTTGTTGACCTTCGTGACTTCGTCTTCGATGAGTTTCTGAATAGCATCGTCATCCGGATTGTTACCAAGGAGCTTCTTTACTTCTTCCATACACGGGAAGACCGTAACGGTGATGACCACGTCATCATTCTCCTCTTCACCGGAAACCAGGCACTCTTCAACATAGTCAGAGTTGGAAAGCATGGATTCGATTTCTTCCGGGAAAACATTCTTACCATTCTTGGCAATAATGACATTCTTCTTTCGGCCGGTAATAATACAGAAGCCGTCCTTATCGATGTATCCGAGATCACCAGTGTGGTAATAACCGTTTTCATCAAGGGCTTCTTTAGTAGCTTCTTCGTTCTTATAATAGCCCATCATGACATTATCGCCCTTAGCGATAAATTCACCGATACCGTTTTCATCCTTATCAATAACCTGAACATCAACATCAGGAAGCGGAAGGCCGGCAGCGCGGTTGTTAAAGTCGCAGTCACGGTTCAGAGCGAGAATAGGCGCACATTCCGTAAGACCGTATCCCTGGATACAGCCGAAGCCCATATCCTGCATATCCTGAATGATCTGAGGATCGATCGCAGCACCGCCGCAGATGATCAAGCGGAGATTTCCTCCGAAAGTCTCATGCACCTGCTTAAAGATCTTCTTTCTCTTATCAATACCGAAGAAAAGAAGGAATCTGCAGAGTTTTCTACCAAATTCGAATTTTCTGGCCATCTTCTTTGTAGCTTTTGCCTTGGACATGATGCTCTTGTGGAATTTCTCAAGCATCAACGGCACAACGAGAATAATAGATACTTTGGACTGCTGCATGTTTGGAACGATATAGCGGAGTCCCTCACAGATAGCAATGTGAGATCCGCGATATACCTGACAGAGGAAGCCGCAGGTGCACTCATAAGTGTGATGGAGCGGCAAAACCGAAAGAAACATATCGTTCTGATCGATATAACACATGGAACACATGCCTTCGAGATTCTTGCAGATGTTCTTCTGCGACAGCATAACCGCCTTGCTCTGGGCCGTTGTACCACTTGTAAAAAGAAGAACAGTCATTGCTTCACGGTCGAGCGGAGCATCAAGGAAGAGACGGTCACCGGAATCAAGCAACTCCTGTCCTTTTTTCAGAATGTCGTAAAAATATTCGACACCCTCTTTTTCGGTCTTATCCATACAAATGAAGTGCGTAACGCCTGGGATCTGGTCTCGGATCTCGTCCAGCACGTTTTGCTTCGAAGATGAATAAATAACGCAATTGACCTCGGCACGATTAAGACAGCTGGCCACTTCTTCCGGAGGAAGTTCTTTATCAAGAGGAACAATAATACCTGTTCCGTTTGTCGTAGCAAGATAGGAAACATACCATTCATATCTTGTTTCAGCCAGAATAGCGATTCTGGAACCGATACCGCAAAGATGGGATAATCCTGTTCCCATTGCCTGAACGTCTTTATTGTACTCGTTAAAAGTGTAATGCTCGTAGTCGCCACCCTTAACTTTTTTGTAGTAAAAAAGCGGAAGATCCCCGTATAGCTGCACACTCTGTTTGAGCATGTCCCGGAGATCTTCGATATGACGCACTTCATAGAGCGGAATATTCTTCATGTAAGCGGTCCTCACAATTCATAGAATGCCGTCAAATTTCAAAGAAATCCAACAAATTCAGTATATCGAATTGTGGTTTTTTATTCAACCGATACAGAGGATTTACCCACCATGAAAAATATCATGATTATGACTTTTTGTGCGGATTTAAGCCTGATCCGCCGCATGCCTCGCAAACCCGTGTTCCGTGACAGCCCTGACAGAGGGATTTGCCTGTTCCGTGGCAGTCATCACACTCTAAGTAACCGGTACCATTACAATGGTTGCATTTCCTCTGAGCTGTTCCGCCGCAGTCTTTGCATTTGCCGGATCCACCGCATACATCGCAGGTTTTGCCTTCAAATTCACCTGTACCCTGACATCTATAGCAATGTCCGTTTCCGCAGGCACATGGATTCGGATCGATGCCTCCGTTACAGGAACATGGCATTTTACCGGTCTTTCCGCATCGTAAGCAGTCCTCATATCCATCTTTATCACATCGGGTGCACTTCCCGCTTCCCTGACAGACAGGGCAGCCTTCCTGCTTCCCGCCGCCGGAGCCGTTGTTTCCGCCACCGTCATTCTTTGTGTCTTGTGGTTCCTGATGATCTGTCTCGTGCTGATGATCCGGTTCACGATCATTACCTGTTTGATTCGGATCAGCATCAGGCCGGTTCGGATCATTAGTATCATTGGGATCGTTTGGATTATTTGGATTGTTCGGATCCTGCCCCGGATCTCCCGGGCCTTGTTCAACCGGTTCTTGTGCATATTCAACATCGTCATTGATCTTCGTCGCCGGCTTGATCTCGACTTTTTTCTCATTGCCGATTTGGGTAACCGTCTCTTCTAATGACTTGAGCCGGTTCTGCGCATCCTCTTTTGTTCTAAAAGTCTCCACCATGGTTACGTTTACTGTCCCACCGGGTTTTAAGTAACCTTCATCGATACTGGAAGTAACTATATCTTTAATTGCTTCATCAGCCGATCTGCCACCTAACACAACGCGATTCATCAGTTTTTTCGCATCATCATTCAGTGCCTCTCCCCTGACAACCTCATCCCTTTCGTTGACAAATATGATAAAAGATGGATTGATCTGAATAAGAATAGCATCCAGATACGCTTCAGGAGCATTTTTCAGAACTTCTTTCTTCTCTATCGTTGTTGTAGCTTCCGTAGTAGAAGGCGTTGTTTCTATTGTTGACTCACTTGTGCTGGTATCAGAAGAGGATTCATCTGACTTCTTTCCGCAGCCGCAAAGGCTGAATATCATGCAGGAAGATACAATACAGGCAAGTATGCGTTTAAGAACTATTCTTTTTTCTTTCATGAGGGTCCCTCCCTTCCTAATACACTGATCCTGTGTATTACGGTTTCATTCTAACATTAGGGACCATGAAAAGAATTCAATATAAAATGAGTCGTTTGTAAATAAACAGGAAACAAACGACTCTACTGTTTTTTAGGGATTTGGTACTTTCTCAGTGCTGCCCTGCGTTTTTGATAGTCAGGACAATATTTTGCAACTTGTGCCCAGAAAGCGGCAGAGTGGTTCATATGGTATAGATGGGACAGTTCATGGATAAGAACGTATTCGAAAAGCTCCGGTTCCACATCCAGAAGATGAATATTCAGCGATATATTGCCGTTTCCCGAACAGGAACCCCAGCGTGAAGTCATATTCCTGACGGATATCCTGACAGGCTTCTTTCCGTCATATACTGTCAGAAAAGCACTCGCCCTGGCTTTTATGATCCTGGCGATCCTTTTCTGCTCGGAGGGATCGATCTCGGGGAGACGTATCCTCTGCTTAAGCTTTATCCGATGCTTTTCGATCCAGTCAATATTGGACTCGACAAATCTGTCGATGTCCTTCAAAGGCAGATATTTCGGCGCAAAAGCACACACCCGTCCATCGTCATCCAGTGTGATCTTTAATCTCTTTCTTTTCCCGAAGGAGATTGTGACAGGGATGCGATGAACGGATGTAATATACTCTCTTATCGTGCTTTTACCTGAGGCCGGCACAGTGATCAGTTTCTTCCCGGAACATATCCGCGGGAGATAGCCATTTCAGCACGCTGCTTCGGCTTACCGCCCAGTGCGATCTGTTCGTCAATAAAATCAGGATGTGCAATAAGGAACGCCTTCATATAATCGATCGGGTTTTCCATGAAGTGAGCAACCATATCACGCTGTGCCTGTGTCAGAATACCTTTCTCCACACCTTCGTCAAAGAGAGAAAGCTCGATCTTGGCGAACGTGTACATATTTACACCTTCTTTTGCAAGATTGGCTTCTCCGCCCTGAAGACGGTCAATTACCGCAATCGTGTCTTTGATCTCAGCTCCTACGCCGCGGATAGACGGGATCCATGCATTTGTATAAGAGGAAGCCTCAGTGATGAGATCAGCAATATGAAGCGATACTTTACCGGAAAGATCGCCTTCTCCGACTTTTACTGCTGTTTCTTCCACATTCTCGGAGAAATACGTCTCACCATCCTTAAAGATAGAAAGATGCGGTTTCCCAAGAAGATATGCAGGCATCAGCGAGAAGAAGTAATCGCGGCGCTCGCCACCGGAGATAATATCGAAGTCGAGTTCTTTTGCCTTAGAAACGATCAGGTCGATAACTGTCTTATAGGACTCGGAAGTCTCATACTGCTTTTTCACAAACTCGAGGATCGTGCTAAGGAATTTAGTACGATCGCCGGCAGCAGCTTCCTCGATAAGTGCAAGAAGCTCGTTCGCCTTCTCCTCAGATTCGATCAGGAAATGAGTGTTTACGTAGAATGGGCCAAGTGTACCGGAAGCATACCAGAACGGCTTCTCCGGATCACTTACTCTAACGGCATTTGTTTCAAAAAGATAATCTGCAATACTCTTCATGTTTTACCTCCACAATTCAAGAGTTCCCGTCAATGATGACAGTTCATCAATATTGTTCTGTTTACAGTATTTTTCAAGATCCTCGACGATCTCTACCGGTCTTGTCGGATGAACCAGGGTGATCGTTCCGAGTTCAACAGCTGACGCACCTGCAATCATGAATTCAAGGACATCTTCATAGGTAGCTACGCCGCCACAGCCGACGACCGGGATCTTCACGGCATCATAAATGTCATGGACCATACGAAGTGCGACAGGCTTCACACAGGGACCCGAAAGTCCGCCGGTATTATTATGAAGCAAAGGTCTTCTTGTTCGGATATCGATCGCCATGCCAAGCATAGTGTTGATAGCTACGATCGCATCTGCACCACCGGCTTCTGCGCCTTTTGCAGTCTCTGCAATAGATGTGACATTCGGAGTAAGCTTGATCCACATCGGAAGATCGGTTCTCTTACGGAGATCCGAAACAAGTGCTTCGATCGCTTTCGGTGAAGAACCGATGACCATGCATCCCTCTTTAACGTTCGGACAGGAGAAATTCAGTTCGAGCGCATTGATTTTATCCTTGTATGGATCGAGCTTTTCGACCATAGCGATATAATCTTCGTTCGAGTGACCGGCAACATTTACAACTACGCCGGCTCCGCTATTCACCATATAATCGAGCTCAGTTGCCAGGAAAGCATCCACGCCGGGATTCTGAAGTCCTACACAGTTCAGCATGCCTGACGGTGTTTCCGCAACACGAACACCCTGATTACCATCTCGAGGAAGTAGTGTCAGTCCTTTTGATGAAAGTGCACCAAGACGGCTCAGATCCATATATTCAGCAAGTTCACGACCGAAACCGCAAGTTCCGGAAGCAAGAATGACCGGGTTTTTCAGGTTAACCTTTCCAACTTTTACGGAAATACTCACCAGATCACCTCCTCTGCCTTAAAGACCGGACCGTCTTTGCAGCATCTTTTATGTATAAATTCTTTGCCTTCCTGCTCTGCTTTGATCTTACATACGCAGACAAGGCAGGCACCGATACCACATGCCATACGCTGTTCGAGCGACACATAGCATGTAAGACCCTTGGACTGTGCCCATTCAGATACTTTTCTCATCATGATGCCGGGACCGACGACCATAACTGTCGTTCCTTCCAGCTCCTCATCTTTCATTTGATCCAGATAAGCCATGACGGTTC
>JAFWSW010000035.1 GCA_017519205.1 Clostridiales bacterium
AGCAGTATCAACAGCCGATGGTCGCGCCGCAGCCGATCCCGGTACAGCAGCAATATCCTCAGCAACCGGTAGTTCAGCCGATGCAGCAGCCTATGGCAGCACAGCAGCCGGCACCTCAGTATCAGCCGCAGCAGCTTCAGCCGGCGAAAAAGCCTATATCGGATGGAGTGTCGAGAGGAATAACCATTATTTTCCTCGCACTGGTTGCCATGTCTCCTTTCCCGAATTTCTTCGAGGCGGGAACCGGTCCTTTCACGGATTATTTCTCCTCATATAAGCTCGTAAAGCAAGCATTCAGCATCGCTGATGTTATGAACAGGTTTTTCAAAGCGGACGAGGCCGTCTTCGGACTGGTCGCGATGTCGTTTGTTGTCACCCTTTTCTATCTCATGGGATTTGCCGGACTGATCGGATCTATCTTTCTTGCCGGCGGACAGGGGAAGAAGGGCCTGAAGTTCTGGAAATCCGCTGCAGACGGGTTCCTAAGCGTCTTCCTCGCAAATTCGCTTACCGCACTTCTCGTGCTGTCACTCGAAGAGAAGACCAGAGAGGCGATCGATCTGACAGCGATCACAGGAAAAGCTTTCCGGGTCAATTCTTTCCTCTGGGTGGTTATCGGTTTTTCCTTCCTTATGTTTATTTGCTGCAAGTATTATCAGCGTCAGTGGAAGAAGTACCTGGCCAATTCGTAACAGATTAGTTACGGTTGGCTGATTGTACCTGTCTGCCATTTGGAGTAAAATAATAATGATTTATTTTGTGTTCTGAAACATTCCTGCTGTCAGGTCTTATGAAGGACAGGACAGAATAAGAGGATAGTTGACATTATAGGAGGACATTAGTATGAAGCATAAGAAGAGACTCTTATCTTTGTTGCTTACGGTCAGTATGGCGATCAGCCTGATCCCGGCAACGGTAATGGCGGATAGCGAAGCGTCTCAGGGAAATGAACCTGAAAGTATCTCGGTTAATGCGACTCGCGGCACATCTGTATTCGATTCATATGAAGATGCAGCCAGATACGTTTGCGAAAGTAATCTTGCCGGAAATTCTGATGTTACATTTAGAATCAACCTTGCTACGCCGATCGACATTAGTACCGAGGAAATCCGTAAAGCAAATGTGGAAGCCGTGTTTAGCAGTATTACGAATCTGGCTGATAAGTATTTGAGCGAGAATTCCGGTGGTGATTATATTCGATATCACATTGATGCTTATGGCTATGGAACAGGTTCTATGGAGGGAACTGAGGTTTCTTCTATTCTGTTCCGATGCGTAACATATTTCCGCTGTACTGAAGCTCAGATGAGCGCAGCAGATGCTGCTATCGACGAAGTCATTCGTTCATTTGGGTTTACTGATGAAACAACCCAGTCCGAAAAATTCATGACGATATACAATTACATCGTGAAAAATACGAACTATAGCCACACTATTCCTAATGAAACCGATCCTAACCTCGAGTATACTGCTTATGCAGCTATCGTAAGACATACGGCGGTTTGTCAGGGATATGCACTCCTGCTGAATCGTATGCTGGAGAAGGTTGGTATAGAGAATCGTATTATTTCCGGAGTTGGAATCAACTACAATTCGGAGGGCGCAGAGACAAGAGAGGCTCATGCTTGGAACGTTGTAAAGATAGATGGAACATGGTACAACGTTGATGCTACTTGGGATAGTACAGGTTTTTATCCGCTTTCAAAGATTTCAAAGTACTACATGATGAATTATCGGTTGAAGTCTGACAGCGATTTCCCGAGACATGAGAGAAATGCAGAGTATTTGTCTGCTGATTTTGTAACTACTCATCCTACAAATGGTACCAGTTATGCTTCGGATCCAGCCTTCCTTGGACATCAGGTTTATGTAGAACACGATATTGGCGTTCGTTATATGATTTATGTTCCGGCCGAAGTTGATGCAAGCAGAGCATATGTCGAGTTTAATCTCAGTAGCGGACGTAAGACAAGAATCTATATCTCCAATGCGACACCTGTAAGTGCTACGAAATATCCTGGTCTGTACTGGGTAACTTGTGACATCAATGCTCGTGAATTAGCAGATCAGATCACAACTACAATGTATACCGGAACAGCTTCAACTGTTGGCGATACATATTCGGTTTTGGAATATTGTGAAAGCATTCGAAAGAATGCAGATGCGTACGGTCAGAAAGCTGTTAACCTGGTAAATGCCATTCAAGACTACGGACACTATATGCAGGCTTCGAAATGGGCCGATAGCAGAGACCATGAAAGCATTCCTTGCCAGACCGTATACACATCGGCAGATATTGAACGAGTTATTCCGCTGGTTTCAGAATATGCTTTTAAGAGGACGAATGACTCTTATATTGATGTTGTGTCGTATTCATTGTCGATGAATTCTCAGATTTCTATTAACCTCTATATGAAACTTCAGGATGGATACACATTTACCGGTTCTGCTTTTGAAGAGATTACAAGAAATGAACAATTGTGGTATAAGTATACAAAACGTGAAATTGGACCACTGATGTTCAAGACGATGTATACTATTCAGGGATCGAAAGTGAGTGTATTGTCCTATGCAAATGCTGTTCTAACAAATCCTAATGGAACCTTTTCACAGGCAGAACAGTTTGCAATGGTAGCGCTCTATGACTATCAGGCAAAAGCATGGGATTATTACGATGCAACTTGATTGTTAAAGGAGATAAGAAAATGACGGAATATGAGATTTTGAAAATTGAGATAATTCAATTTGAATGCGATGATATCATAACTGATAGCATCCCGACTGATGAGATAGATTACTAATCTCAATGTGGATTGATTTTGAATTGTGAAAAAGGGCGGCTGCATTATTGCGACCGCCTTTTTCTGTGCTTTGATCTTGCTCGTGCTATAATACTGACAGCAGCAGTGTAAGAGGGAGTTTTGGCGATGACGAAGAGACTTGATATCGTTTGTATGGGCACGGCCCTTATCGATTCCATAATTAAGGGGTTCGATCCGACTCCGGTGTCGGCGTCGGGATTTACGGCTTCCTCGGCATCTCTGAATGTCGGCGGTGAGGCGGTCAACGAAGTGGTCACGGCATCGCGTCTCGGGATGTGCGCGGGGATCATGTGCTTCCTCGGAGATGATCCGGCCGGCGACATGATCATGACCTATCTGAATAAAAATAAGGTCGACACATCCTCGGTCCAGCGCGAGATCGAGCATCCGACGCCGGTCACAACGATGTTTGTCAATGAGGACGGAACCAGAAAGTCGATCACGAATTCTTCGCACCGTTTTAATTTTCATCCCGAAAAGCACCCGGAGGGGTTTACTTGCGGAAAAGCGATCATTCTCGGTTCTCTTTTCAGAGCACCGTTTAATGACCCGAAGATCATCTCTGATGTCTTTTTAGAAGCAAGATCTTCCGGCACATTGATCTTCGCGGATACGAAGCTTCCGAACTTCGTAAAACTGAATCTGGACGATATCGCGGAATCTCTTCCGATGGTGGACTTTATTACGCCGAACGAAGATGAAGCGAAGTACTATACAGGGAAGGAAGACCCCTCTGAGATGGCGGATGTGTTCCTCTCTTATGGAATTAAGAATGTGCTCATCAAGCTCGGCAGCAAGGGATTCCTCTTTAAGAACGCGCACTTTGCGTATTCCTGTCCGGCACTGGATATCCGGGCGGTCGACGCTACCGGTGCAGGTGATTCATTTGTGGCAGGCCTGGCTTCGGAACTTATACGAAAACTATCAGATGAGAAGACCGGTGAGATCCCGGAAAAGATCCTTTCGGATTCGAACTTGATTCCCGAGGATGTTCTGAAAGATGCACTGGACTTTGCAAATGCCTGCGGAGCGCTTTGTACGACGGCTGTCGGCGCGACCACGGCGCTGAAAAGCAGGAAACAGGTGCAGGCATTCCTTAAGGAACATACCAAGTAAGAAAGAAGAAAAACGCCACGGAGACGGGTGCTTTTGGCACGGAATCGGTAAAAAAACGAACTTTATGAATTCTTTACCAATTCTTGGCGTTCTCTTGAACCCTGTCAGATATTATGGAAACATGAAATGCAGCGCGTGGGTCATCCACGCATGGAAACAAGGCTGCGGAAGTTGGGAGAGTGTATATGTTAGTTGTTAATAACGTTACCAAGAAGTATGGGAAGAATGTCGCGTGCAAGGATGTTTCCTTCACGCTGGAGCCGGGTTCTCTGACGGTGCTCCTCGGGCCGAACGGCGCGGGCAAGAGTACGATCATCAAGTCGATCATCGGTTTTCTGAAGTATGACGGCGAGATCACGGTCGACGGTTTTCCGAATAAGACCTCCGAGGCCCGAAAGATCATGGGCTATATCCCGGAGCTTCCGTCGCTTTATCCGACACTTACGGTCATCGAGCACATGGAGTTCATCGCTCGTGCGTATAAGATGACGAACTATAAGGACCGGATCGAGATGCTGCTCGACCGCTTCGAGCTTTCTGATAAGAAAAAGAAGTTCGACGATGAGCTCAGTAAAGGTATGCAGCAGAAGCTGAACCTCTGTGTCGGCCTTCTGCCTGACCCGGACATCATCCTCATGGACGAGCCGCTCCTGGGTCTCGATCCGCATGCGATCAAGGAACTGAAGAATTACATCGAGGAGATGCGTCAGGCAGGAAAGACCATGCTGATCAGTACGCACATCATCGATAGTGTCGATATGCTCTGGGACAGAACGGTCATCATGCAGAACGGCCAGGTATGCGCCAATGTCAGCAGAAGCGAGATCGAGGGCGCCGGAAAGACCCTCGAAGACCAGTTCTTCCTCGTCACCGAAGGTATTTCACCTTCTTCGGTAAAAGCACCCGTAGAAGTGGCTTCTTCTTCGGATGAGGGTTCCTCTGAGGCGAAGGGAGAGAAGTAAATGAGACTCTTTTTCTATTATGCATTTCACTCCTTCGTCAATACGATCCGGAAGGTGCTGAAGACGTGGGTAGCGTTTTTCCTCGCGTGCCTGCTTCTCGGTGTGGTGATCGGCCTGGGTGTCGGTGTACTCGTTCCGAAATCGGACAAAGATAAGGATAAAGATAAGACAGAGGTTACCGCGGTGGTCGGTGAAGACGGCGAGACGGTCGAATCCGGTGTGGACGCTGATACCGCGGTGAAGAAGGATAAGACGCCGAACTTCCTGAAAGAACGAGGAAAGACCACTAACGATATGGTCGGACTCATCATCAGTGCGGTGTTCTTCCTGACACTTGCGATGAATATCTCGAACGCCAAGTCCTCGGGCAAGATCTTCAAGCCCGCCGACGTGCCGATGCTCTTTGCAACGCCGATGAAACCGCAGTCGGTCCTGATGTTCCGCTTGATCGGAACACTTGCGATGTCGCTGTGTCTTTCGATCTATATGCTCTTCCAGCTGCCGAATCTGATCTATAACGCAGGCTTTACGGTCTGGGGTTCGGTCTCCCTGATCATCGCCTACGCCCTGATCCTGATCTTCGGAACTCTCGTGCAGGTTTCGTTCTATACCCTGATGAGCAGAACGAAGCGCGGCACATCGGGATTGTCCACATATGTGATCATCGCGTACGCTGTACTGGCAGGTGCTTTTGGATTATATGTTGTAGCCACAAGAAAAGATATGCTGACGGCTGCATTTGACTTCTTCGCCAGCAAGTACACCTTCTGGGTGCCGTTCTGGGGCTGGATGCGAGGCATGTGCTATTACGCTCTCGAGGGCGAAGTCGCGATGTCGATCCTGTACCTGACACTGTTCGTATTCGCCTGTGCACTGATCGTCGTCCTGATCTGGAAGATGAAGGCAGACTTCTACGAGGATGCTATGTTTGAGACGGAAAAGCAGGCGGCCTTGATCGACAATGCGAAGAAGTCTTCGACCGGTGTTGTTACGACCCGCGACAAGGAGAGATCTTCCAAGCTCGAGCGCGACGGTTTCCACCGCGGCTTCGGCGCAAGCGTCTTCCTGCATAAGGCGATCTTCAACAGACTCCGCTTCAGCAGATTCAAGATCTTCTCGAAGACCCTGATCGTATTTACACTCTCCGCAGGATTTGCGGCCTGGATCGCAGGCGATACGGACCTCGGAGGTATCGATCCGTACATTATTCCGGCGTGCGCGCTGACGTTCCTGATGTTCTACAGAACGCTCGGCAACCCGCTCCTCGAGGACACGAAGCGTGAGTTCTTTGTTCTGATCCCGGAGTCGCCGCTAAAGAAGATCTGGTACTCGCTCCTCGGCAGTATCGCAGTCAATGCGATCGACCTTCTGCTTCCGATGATTGTCGCGGCGATCATGCTCGGCACCAATCCGGTGGTCGTGATCGGATGGTTCGTGTTTATCCTGTCAGTGTCGCTCTTTGGCACGACGGTGGGTGCTTTTATCGACGTATCCGTACCGGGCGAAGCGGGCTCGACGATCAAGACGTTTGTGCAGATCATGCTCCTTTATTTCGGACTGATGCCTGCGGCGGTGTTCATCATTCTCGGCGTGGTGCTCCATGTTCCCGCGATTATGCTCGTGGCCGGTGCAGTGTTTAATGTCGGTATCGGCACGCTGTTCACGCTGATGACTCCGCACTTCCTGGTGAACCGTTGAGGCACGGCTTCGGCGGAATGGCAGAGTCACCCATTCGCGGAATCTTTTGCTATAATAGAGCGCGAAAAGATGAATAGACAAATGAGGAACGACATATGGGTAAGAAACATCTGAAACTCTGGCTTCTGATCATGTGCGCCGTCATCGCGCTGGGTCTGTTCGCCGGCTGCAAAAAGAAGAAGGCGAAGCCGACTGAAGCTCCGACAACGACGACAGCTGCGACGGAGACTACGACCGAATCATCGAAAGAGACGGCAGCGACGACCACGGAAGCGACGACGGAGACCGAGGCGCCGACCACTACGGAAAAGGCGACCGATCCGACTACGGAAAAAGCACCGACGACGGAAACTACAACGGAGGCGACGAAAGAGACCACGGAGGCGACGAAAAAGTCGAAAGAGTCTTCGAAAGAAACTGTCGCCCCGACGGAAGCCCCGATCGATGAGGACGGCACGTATACTTCGAAGGACGATGTGGCGCTCTATATCCACACATACGGCCATCTGCCGAAGAACTTCGTGACGAAGAGCGAGGCGAGAGCGAAGGGCTGGGAAGGCGGATCCCTAGAGGATTATTTCCCGGGAGCAAGCATTGGCGGCGACAAGTTCGGTAACCGTGAAGGCTTACTTCCTACGAAAAAAGGCAGGACTTACACCGAGTGCGACATCGACACAAAGGGTAAGAAGTCCCGCGGCGCGAAGCGTATCGTGTTCTCAAACGACGGTCTGATCTACTACACGGACGACCATTACGAGACATTCACGCTGCTTTACGGGGAGGAGTAACATGAGTATTTACCTTCTTGACGGAAAAGATATGACGGGCAAAGAAGCGGCATATGCGGTGATTGCAAAGGAACTGGACTTCCCGGATTACTTCGGCAAAAACCTCGATGCGCTCTATGACTGCTTAACCGAAATGAATTCTGACAATGCGATCCTCTTCGTCAATACGGCGATCCTCGAGGAGAACCTCGGCGACTACGCGGAAAAGATCCTTTCTTGTTTCCGTGATGCTGCCGATGAGTGCGGTTTTTTCCTAAAGGAAAAGCGCTGAACGCTGAGACACGCGCTCCTTTTTGAAAAGCACTTTTATTGCACGTTCCTGCGCGGCCGTTGATCCGCGCGGATGGAAAGGATTTCAAATGCTGGCAAATTACCATACCCACACGACCCGCTGCAATCATGCGAAGGGGACGGAGCGGGAATATATCGAAAAGGCAATTAAAGAAGGATTTACGGTGCTGGGATTTTCAGACCATGTGCCGCAGCCTTTTGAAGAAGAATTTTATTCATGGATCCGTATGCGCATGAGCGAACTTCCTGATTATACGGAGACCCTCGTCAAGCTGAGAGAAGAGTATAAAAACGACATTCAGATCCTCATCGGATACGAGGTCGAATACTCGAGAAAATACTTCCCGCAGCTTCTTGAGGAAGTGAGGAAGTACCCGCTCGACTATCTTATCCAGGGACAGCACTTCGCACCGAATGAAGTCGAAGGTTTCTATGCGGGTGAAGCGACGGAAGACGAGGACAGACTTGTCTCCTATGTGGATACTACGATCGAAGGCATGGAGACGGGACTTTTTACGTATCTGGCGCACCCGGATCTGATCCGCTATACAGGTTCGGATGACATCTACTGTAAGCATATGAAGCGTATCGTCGAGAAGTCGCTCGAACTGGATATTCCGCTCGAAGTAAATATGTACGGCTTCTCCGATGGACGTCACTATCCCTGTGACCGTTTCTTCCGGATGGCTACGGAGATGGGAGCGAAGATCATTTTGGGCTGTGACGCCCACCAGCCGATGCTCATAAGACAGCCGGAAAACACACCGGGGCTGAGTGCTTTTCTAGCGGAATACGGTATCGATACCGGAGATAATTTCGTTACGATCAAGGATCCACACGCACCGTGGACACCGGTAAAGTGAAGACGGTCTGACAATCTGCCGGTTGGTTTGCGGATCGGTCTTGCTGATCAATCGAGGCCGAGCTCGGTAAGGATCTGGTGGATCTCCTCGACATCCGCATCAGTGGCATCTTCAACACGGAAGAAGAATGCGTTGTAGGCGGTCGCAACATAGCACTCGTAGTACTCTTTCTTATTTGCAGAATTGTCCTTCTGGATAGGATCCCCCTTTTTGGTGACTCCGCCTTTCGGGTTGGGGTCGCTGATTTCCACCTGACCGCGGAATTCATAGAAGACCCAGCCGCCGGTCCACTCGCCCGTGAGTTCGCCGCTGCCGAGTTTGGTGTCGATATCGGAGAGTTCCTGAAGACCGACGTAAAGCGGTTCATCGGCGGATTGGCAGGTTTTGGTTTCGGTGGTGATGCGCCCGTCTTTCGTATAGTCTTTGAATTCACGGCTGTTACCGATCTTACCATCGGTAAAACCATGCGCCTTCAGGACGTCGTCGAACTTCCTGGAGTTGATGTCGCTTCCATTGAATATACGCGCCCATCGCTCATATTCTTTCTCGGTGAGATCGCCTTTCTGAAGAAGACTGTCGGCCGCAGCGCGATACATCGTCTGATTATAATCGTCCGTCGAATCCGGCATATACTCGCTATAACTCTTTCTCGGAAAAACATCGGAAAAAGACGCGACCACGCGGAATCCGTGCGGCACACTGTCGTCCAGCTGGATGTATCCCTCGACTTCGATGGTCTTGTCCTGACATTTTTCCATTATATCGTGGAAACCCGGGACAAGCGGCTCCATCGGAAACAGGTCCTCGAGCCCGGTAAAATCCTTCGGAGCATGGTTACCGTAAATGACGAGCTTCTCCACCATCGGACCGAGATTATTGGCATCTTCCCAAAATGCAGTAAAGGCTTCGACATCATCCTTCGTATGGATGGTCATGTTGAAGCGTGCTTTTCGTTCTTCGACATCAGTGTAGCGGACGTCATAGGTAATAAATGACATGATCTCCTTATAAATACACATCGAATAGTGGTCATATTGGTCCAATCTGCCGGAGAACAGTTCAAATCCGTCGCTCTGCAGATAATCAGTGTCAAATTCGATTACGTGATCCATGAACGCGCGAAGATCCTGATCCAGCTTCTTGTTTCTTTTCGGCAGGAGATCGACCAGGATATCGAACTGCTTGTTGACTTCTTTATAAAGCTGCTTCGTATTATTGATCATGCAGGTTTCATTGTCGGTATCACAGTCGAGGGAGAAGGTGATCTTTCTCTTCGTATATTCATCCGCTTCGGACATATAGCGGATGATGTCGTCAGTGCTGGGATTTATTGAAGACCGGAGGTTCTTTTTAACATCGACGATATTGACCGAGACCTCGAGTTTTCCTTCGTCGCCGTCAAGCTCGAATTCGCCGATTTTAAATTTGAGCTTACTTAAATATATATTCCATAACTCCTGAAGGATTTCCGGGGACGCGGATTTTTCATTCCCGGCATCTTCTTCCGTAAAAGAAACCTCGCTCTGGAACGGATCATCCTTCGGGTCGCAGTAGCGGGAGAGCTTGTCGTTCATGCCTTTGGAAAGATAGACGAGGTAGTTCTCGACTACGCCCTCGGCTTTATTCTTCATGGCTTCACGCTTTTTCTTGCTGTTGCTGCAGCCGGTTCCACCGATCAGAAGTATGACACTCATCACAAGTGATGTGATACGGAGATTTCTCGCTTTCATGATATCGTTCCCTTTCCTTTCGCCGCGTTGAATGGCGCGAGGTGCAAATTGGTTGCACGGCGCAAAGTTGGAGCGCGATACGTCGCGCTTCATGCGGCTGACCCGATATCAGTATAGCACGAGGCGGTATCTGATGATTCCCGATATATTCCCGTATTATTCCCGAAAAAGATGGTTTTTGTGGATGTGAGGGGAATGGGGGAGGTTTATTCTTGTACGGAAAGGGCGCGGAGCGAGTTGAGGATCGCGAGGATCAGGACGCCGACGTCACCGAAGATAGCGACGCGCATACCGACCAGGCCGAGTGCGCCGAGCACCATGATGGCGACCTTTACGAGAATCGAGAAGACGATG
>JAFWSW010000036.1 GCA_017519205.1 Clostridiales bacterium
AGCGCCTGGATCGCGTCCGCCCGGTTATAGAACGGCAGCAGGAGGAGGTTCACCACGAGGCTAAGCGGGAAGATCGCGGCGCCGCTCGATCTTAAGAACTCGAACGCGGTACTGTACACCGCTTCGAAGATAAGTGTCAGCGGTGACAGAAAGAGCTGGTACATAATTGATCCAAATGACATAGAATCAGACTTCCTTTAGTGTTTTTCTTTTTCCTTTTTTCCTGTTCATCGGGGCCTCTTCGTGAGTGGACCTGCTTCAGGCTTCCGATCAAAAAGCACCCGGACGAACAGAAAAGATTATAGCATGACATTATATATATAACAACATGCGCGCACAGGTGCGCAGGCGCGCGTATATACGCACGTGTATATAGGATCAGGCCGATTTAGGGCTCGTGATCCTCTTCGTGCCAGTTTTGCATATTGAAAAGATCTTGACCGTTAAGGGAATACCAGATATTTGTTCCATCCGGATCGAAGGTGTGGTCTGATTTGTTCATATCCCAGCTGTCAGTATACATAACATACATTTTTTCAGCATTTTTCGCCTCCGGCTGGTAGATCGGATTATTAGTGAACGGACTGACAGGATCGTCGATCAGACCTTCCATGGCCAGAGAAGGAGTATCGGCATTGGTCATAAAAGTATAGTCAGTTCTATAGGGGCCGGATGCACCGAAGTCCTTGACGAAAAGTACCGGATTGTATGCCGATGCATCTTTAGAATTCACGACAGAGGTGTTAGTGTCACCGTCTAAAAACTGCATGTCTGGGTCGTTATCGATTGCCCAGCCGTGATCTGCGACAATGATGATTCTGGTGTTGTCATACACACCGATCTCCTTTAAATAGTTCATCCAGTTTCCGAGTTGGATCCAGGCGGCCATATTACACTGATAGTGCGTCAGCTGCCCCTGTCTTGTCATGTTAAGTGTATGTCCATTAAATGTGAATCTTTCCGTGTGTGTTCTATCAAACTCTGAATTGTCAACATCCTCCACAGGCTCATACTCCGGCTCCTGAAGAGGAATCACGTTATGTGTGGTTCCATTCTGCATTAGGAAGAAGCGGTTTTCACCGGAGTTAACAGCCTTTGTTATGGAAGGGAGTGCTTTTAGCGCATTATACGGAGCGACAAATGACTTGAGCATGGCAGCTGAAACAAAGTAGTGCATGGAATCATTACCGGAATTCTGTCCGGCTACATCGGTAGATTCCGCAGCAAGATATGTGCCGTTTGTGTAAAGGAACGGCTGGAGCACCATAGGGGTCGATTTCATCAGACTGTAGCAGAAAAAATTGCGTTTCCAGAGTGACTGGATAGATTTGTCGCTTTCTTCAGAATCCAGGAAAAGACCGGTCTCGGTGCTGTATGCCTGGATCCCCGGATACGGGTCGTAGATCGTCAGGTCCGGATAGTAGTTGTAACCTGCATACGGAGGGTCGAAAACAGTCACGCCGTAGCCGGCCTCAGAGAAGATTACCGGCATGGTCAGGAGCGCCTCGTCATGTTCCTGGACAAGTGTTTTTTCGCTTCTATGGTTGATGAGTTCCGGACGATAATCATATCCACCGAAAAGCGCAGGAGCGGCGACCACGGTGCGAAAACCAAATGAGATGGTGTTGGGGTACCAAACGAAACCGGAAAACTGATCGACCAGTTCCGGTCTTTCCTGAAATATATATGGAATCAGCGGTGAGATCGCTCGATCCATCATGATAACAACGACATTTTTGCCTTCTTTACTGAACTCGACCGTCGGGATATTCTTGGTCGTTTGTGCCGCAACTCTTCTGATATCCGGCATTTTTGAGTTGATGTTATAGATGTTGTATCCGGAGATGCCGGTAGCGACGATCAGAAGGATAGGTGCCATGAAGCGGATGAAGGATCTGCCTTTTTTGTAAAGGAGGATCACCACTCCGATGGCAAAAACTATTGCAAGGGTATTTAAAAGCAAGGTCTTGGATCGGCTGTTCAGACCGGTCTCGAACTGCAGGTCAGATGAAAGAATACTCTCGCTTTTTCCGAATAACAGAAAATTCAGTGAACTGATCGCCACGAAGCACCAGATGCCGATAGCGGCGCGTCTCCTGTTCTTGTGAGAGGCAAGGTAATAGAAAAGACCGCCCCAGATGACAAATGCTCCGGCGGCAGTTAGAAATGCGTAAAATATGTAGCGGACCGGCGAGTGGATGCTCGTCAGAAGAATAAACTCGGAAGGAGATGCGGTAATTACATAAGACGGGATCAGGGCCCCCAGAAAAACGCTCAGGAAAAGAGCACCAAGCAGGAAGAGACGGTCGTTTGTGCGGTCCGGTTCGTCGGCACATTTCTGTTTCTTTTCGGAATGGGTCAGCAGAGGTACCTGGAAGATTACGCCGACAAGAAGCATGTAGAGTTTAGCGAGGGTCGTTTTCGCTCCGAAAAGGCCGTAAATGACGATCAGTATGCCGGCAATCGAAAACGCGATATTCGCCGCGCGCTTTTTATCCGAACACTTGCTGACGATATTTTTGATGAGCGAAAAGATGTTATTGAGT
This sequence comes from Clostridiales bacterium, assembly GCA_017519205.1. Lineage (GTDB taxonomy): Bacteria > Bacillota > Clostridia > Saccharofermentanales > Saccharofermentanaceae > Scatonaster. Next base: position 2,547 of record JAFWSW010000036.1, read on the forward strand.
GTCCAGTAAAGTACAAGTCCGGATGGCGAGTTGTAGAGCAGAACCAGGAAAAGAAGTGCCATCGCATGGAGTGTGATCTTATCTTTGAATCTGAATCCTCTGGTATATATCTCGCTCGATATGATATTAATTATCGTCATCAGGACCGGAAGAAGATTGATGGAAAAAGAACCGACGGAAAGCAGGGCATCCGGCTGACTGAGATCGCTCAGAAACAGAAATGAAGCACCTCGCAGAAGGGATAGATTCGAAAGGAAAGTATATGCCGCTATAAAGAACGGAACCTCAAGGATCAGTGCAATCGAAGATCTGAGCGCATATATCGGCTTATAGTTGTTTTCCTTATAGAGGGTCTGGAGCATCATGTAGCGCTCGTCACCTTTGAAAGTCTTCTTGATATGCTCGGCGAACGGAGCCATTTTCTCTTGTCGTTTTCTTTCTTCCTCCTGAATAGCATCCGCCCGGTTGTAAAACGGCAACAGAAGAAGATTGACCAAAAGACTCAACGGAAAGATCGATGCACCGACTGACTTTAGAATATCGAAAGCGATGCTATACACGAATTCAAAAATCAAAACCAGTGGAGACAGTATGAGTTGATATATTATCGATCCTAAAGACATCAGTCAATTCCCTTAAATGATCTAATTATCGACAGAGAAATTATAGCATAACTTGTGCAAACCCGTCTGACAGGTTATAGTCAATTTAGTGAAAATCAGGAGGTCTGTGGATCATGGCGGACAGAATAAAAGATGCGATGAAGATTAGTTTTTCTTCTCCGGCAAAGACCTGGGAAGAGGCGCTGCCGGTGGGTAACGGTAAGCTTGGCGGCATGGTCTTCGGACTTCCTTTTACGGAGCGCATCCAGCTTAATGAAGACAGTGTCTGGTACGGCGGCCCGCAGGACAGGAATAACCCTTCCGCACTTGAGAAACTTCCGGAGATCCGTTCTCTCATCATGGAGGGGCGTATCCGCGAGGCCCAGGAACTCTGTACTTTTGCACTCTCCGGTATTCCGGAGGAGCAGCGTCACTATGAGACGCTCGGAAACCTTTATATCGAATTTGACGGAACCGAGACGGAGTACTCGGAGTATTCCCGCGAACTTGATCTGTCCACGGCTACTGTGACGACTTCGTTTGTGATGAAGCGTACGATCGGCGGGGAGACCACCGATGTGAAATATACCCGTGAAGTGATTGCGAGTTACCCTCGAGATGCCATGGTCATCCGCCTTTCGGCAGATGTGCCCGGGGCTCTATGCTTCCATGCCCAGCTCGGAAGAAATCCGGGAAAACCATGGGAGGAAACTCCATATCAGAAACAGACGATCAGAAGACAGTGCTATACGGGGCTGACTGACAGTATCGTTGCTCTTCCCGGAAACATCCAGCTCATGGAGGCGACCGCCGGTGGTAAGGGCGGCGTGCATATGGCCTGCGGAATCAAGGTCATCCCTCAGGGTGGAAAAGTGGAAGTGATCGGAAACACGGTTCGTATCCTTGGAGCTAACGAAGCTCTGATCATCCTCTGTGCTGACACAACCTTCCGCGAAAAGGATCCAGCAGCTTCGGTGGTGGAAAAACTACAGGCGGCGGGTGCTTTTGGATGGGAAGAATTATACAAGGAACATGTGGCTGACTACCGCGGACTCTTCGACCGCGTGACGCTTAGAATCGACGGACAGGAAGAGGTCGAGAGGTTCTTCCAGTTCGGAAGATATCTCATGATCGCGGGATCGCGTCCGGGGTCGCTTCCGCTGAACCTCCAGGGTATCTGGAATCAAGACATGACGCCGATCTGGGGCAGCCGGTTCACGATCAATATCAACACCGAGATGAACTACTGGCCCGCGCTTACGACGAACCTCGCCGAGTGTCAGGAGCCGCTTTTTGACCTTCTCGAGAGGGTGAGAGAGAATGGCCGCGAGACGGCTCGGAAGATGTATGGATGCGGCGGATTTATGGCGCACCACAACACCGATATCTGGGGCGATACCGCGCCGCAGGATGTCTGCATCAGCTCGAGTTACTGGGTCATGGGCGGCGCGTGGCTGGCGCTGCATATCTGGGAGCATTATCTCTTTACGAAGGATACGGATTTCCTTAAGAAGAACTATCCGATCATGCGCGAGGCGGCGGAGTTCGTGATGGATTACCTGATCGAGGACGGCGAGTATCTCGTGACCTGTCCGACGCTTTCACCGGAAAACACATATATCCTTCCAAACGGTGAACAGGGCGTGATCTGTAAAGGCGCCTCGATGGACAACCAGATCATTACCGAGCTTCTGACGGCATGTATTTCTGCGGAAAATGTACTGGGGCTCAGTGACGTTGCGAGCGCAGATTCGCTGTCGGGGGGCGAGGAGACAGATTGTTCTAGTGGAGCTTCGATCTCAACTCGTGCGGCGGAAGTCCTCTCACGCCTGGCTCCGATCAGGATCGGGAAGCACGGGCAGATCATGGAGTGGAACGAGGACTACGAAGAAGCGGAGCCCGGTCACAGACATATCTCCCAGCTTTTTGCTCTCTATCCCGGAACTCAGATCACAGCTGACAGCCGGGAGCTTTTCGAGGCGGCGAAAAAGACGCTCGAAAGAAGGCTGTCATTCGGTGGCGGCCATTCCGGATGGAGCCGCGCCTGGATCATCAACATGTATGCGCGTCTCGGGGAAGGGGAGAAGGCCTATGAGAACCTGATGAAACTGATTTCGGATCAGACGCTTCAGAATCTTTTCGATAATCATCCGCCGTTCCAGATCGACGGCAACTTCGGCGCAACAGCAGGTATCGCGGAGATGCTCGTGCAGAGTCATGAGGACGAGATTTCGCTTCTGCCTGCGCTTCCTAAATCGTGGAAAAAGCACGGTGTGGTTTCGGGACTGCGGCTTCGCGGCGGAAAGACCGTGAAGATCCTCGAGTGGGTGGATGGAGAAGTCGTGAAATGGGAAGTCGTATGACTAGGATCACATTTCTTTGTTCTGGTCATACGGAAATCGTGGAAACGTATGACCAGAAACACATTTCTTCGCTCCAGTCATACGAAATGAGGAAAATCGTATGACTGGAAACACATTTCTTCGCTCCAGTCATACGAAATGCGGAAAACCATATGACTAGAAACACATATCTTCGCTCCAGTCATACGAAATGAGGAAAATCGTATGACTGGAAACACATTTCTTTTCTCCAGTCATATATCCAAACCCAAAATAAAAGCCAAATACGTCGGATTTTGGAAAAAGGAAGAAAACGACGTAAAAACCGCTTCTGATTTACGTCGTTTTTTGTGTTTTTGGAAAATGTGACGAAAATCACCCCTGAAAAATACGTCGAAAAAACGAAAAGTCTGTTTCTCGACATAAGTGCCCTGATGCGCTGGAATTTCAGCCTCATCTTTGCTACTATAAAATAGTTGTGAAGTAGAGGGGGGATATTATGTCTACAACAAACATTGTTATTATGATCGCGATCGGTGTGTATCTCGTAATGATGGTCGTGATCGGTGCTGTTTTCAGCAAGAAGAACAAGAACACGGACGACTTCTACCTCGGCGGCAGAAAGCTCGGTCCGATCGTTACCGCGATGAGTGCGGAAGCTTCTGACATGAGCTCCTGGCTCCTGATGGGACTTCCGGCGGTTGCCCTGATGACGGGTATTCCGGAGGCGTTCTGGACGGCGCTCGGTCTTGCGATCGGTACGTATCTGAACTGGCTCTTCGTCGCGAAAAGGCTCCGTGTCTATACGCAGAAGGTAGATGCAGTTACGCTGCCGGATTTTTTCAGCAAGCGTTTCGGCGATGACAAACACATCATCACATTTATCGCCGCTGTCTTTATCGTTATCTTCTTCGTTCCTTATACCGCTTCCGGCTTTGCTGCTTGTGGTAAGCTCTTTTCCTCACTGTTCAATGTCAGCTATGAATATGCCATGATCGTCAGTGCCATCGTCATCGTTGTGTACTGCACACTCGGCGGATTCCTCGCAGCATCTACTACGGACTTTATCCAGTCCATTATCATGACGATCGCACTTCTGGTCGTTCTCGGTGTTGGTGAGGCAGTGACGAACGGATTCGGAAATGTATTCTCCAACGTCAAGGACATGGACGGTTATCTCGATGTCTTTAAAGGATTCAATGTCGCCAAGGGCGAGGTCGGCACATATGGTGCGCTGACGGTCGCTTCCACGATGGCATGGGGTCTCGGCTACTTCGGTATGCCGCACATCCTCCTGCGTTTCATGGCGATCGAAGATAAGAAGAAACTGAAGCTTTCCCGCCGTATCGCATCCATCTGGGTCGTGATCTCCATGGGTATCGCCGTTCTGATCGGTATCGTCGGCTACTCGCTCATGAAGGCCGGTATCGCTCCGGCATACGCTGATGCATCTGCTGCTGAGACGATCATCGTCGATGTGGCGAAGTGGATCGCATCGCACGGTTACATCCCGGCATTTGTCGGCGGTGTTATCCTCGCGGGTATCCTCGCATCCACGATGTCCACTGCAGACTCCCAGCTCCTGGCGGCTGCATCTTCCGTTTCCCAGAACCTCGTTCAGGAAACATTCGGTAAGAAACTCTCCGAGAAGGCCGGTATGTGGCTTGCACGTATCTGCGTTATCGTGATCTCGATCATCGCGGTATTCCTGGCTCTTGATCCGAGCAGCTCGGTATTCCGTATCGTATCCTTCGCATGGGCAGGCTTTGGCGCCGTATTCGGACCGCTGGTTCTCTTCGGACTGTTCTGGAAGCGCACCAACAAGTGGGGCGCGATCGCCGGAATGCTCACGGGCGGCACCTCGATCTTCGTCTGGAAGTTCGTCGTCCGTGAAGCATGCGCAGACACGATCCTGGACATCTACGAACTTCTGCCTGCATTCATCATCGCTTCCATCTTCATCGTTGTCGTCAGCCTGATCACCAAGGCTCCGGACAAGAAGATCGGCGAGACTTTCGAAGCCGTTAAGGCAGAGTGCAAAGCAGATCTGAAAGAAGAACTGACCAAGGCGTAAACTTCGCGAAAAGCACTTGTGCGGCAGCACTAGATTGAAGGGCTCTAACTGATATTGGAATTCTATGAAGTGGTCACTGTAGAGGGTATTTACAGTGACCACTTTGTTGACTTTCTGGGAAAATCTATGTAATGGTCACTTTAGAAGGTATTTGCAGTGACCACTTTGTTGATTTTTGAGGAGCGTTATTCCACCAGCAGGAAGTTTCCAGTCAGCGGATCGCGCGAACTTGTGTCGATGCGGCCCTTTTCCGGTACTTCCTTGACGAAGTCCGGACGGCTCTTCGGTACCTCTCGAAGATAGTAATCGAGCGTCAGTGCTTCGCGAACCTCTTCTTCGTAGAGCATCGTCTTTTCTTCGGCGAACTCGAGAAGGATCTCATAGCGGCGGAAGCGCGCCGGCGTCATGACGAAGTAGTTCTTTTCCTTATAGAAATCGGCGAGCGCGCTGTACATATCGAACGGCGTTTCAAAGGCTGTCAGAAGAAGCGGCATCGTCTTATCGAACTGATGGCTGTTATAGAACAGCTCCACCATCTCCTCTATGTTCTTTAAGTGGCAGAGCTCATCGAAACGAAGCCATCTTGTCGAGAGGACTTCATACGGCGCGTCATCGGAACGGACGATGGAGAACTTCTCGCAGTCGTCCTCGATCGGAGAACCCTTCAGTACCTTCAGGAACCCGAGCTGCAGCTGCGTCGGAGAAAGTGCATAGACATCGTTAAAGGAATTACGGAAGCTTCTGTATCCTTCGTACGGAAGACCGGCGATGAGATCGAGATGGATGTGGATCGTGTTTGTCGCCCGTAGCTCCTGCACGATCTTCTCGATCTTATGGATCTTCGACGGACGGTTAACGGCGAGGAGCGTATCCTGATTAGTTGTCTGCACGCCGATCTCGAGCTTGATCGATCCCGGACGCATCGAACGGAGGATATCGATCTCTTCCTTATCCATCAGCTCCGCGGCGATCTCAAAATGGAAGTTGGTCTTGCCTGTGTCGTGTTCGCGGATGAAGTTCCAGATCGCTTTTGTTCTTTCCTTGTCACTGTTGAACGTGCGGTCGATAAACTTGACCTGCGGTACCTCTTCGTCGAAGAAGAACTGGAGCTCGCGGAAGACGAACGGAAGCGATCTGTACCGTACTGTTTTATCGATCGAGGAGAGGCAGTAGCTGCAGCGGAACGGGCATCCTCGGGACGACTCGTAGTACACGATGCGGTTATCGAATTCGTTCATGCCTTCTTCGTAGATGAAGGGCAGGGAATCCATGTTCATGAGTTCGTGTCTGATCACGGTCGGACGCTCCCGCAGCGCGACATTCGGGATCTCGGAGAAATTCGGATCCACGATGACCGGCTTGGAGATGTTCTTCGTATCATCATTCTCATCCGATACGATCTTCATGGACTTGTAGTATTGCCCGACGATCCTGGTAAAAGCGCTCTCCCCCTCGCCGACGATGATGCCCCGTATGTTTTTGCACTGATCGAAAAGCTTCTCATAGTGGTAGGACACCTCAGGTCCGCCGAGCCAGATATCGATGTCCGGAAGGACCTTCGGAAGATCCGACAGCAGCTTCTTAACGGCGTCGATATTCCAGATGTAGGTGGAGATACCGATGGCGTCCGGCTTCTGGTCGCAGATCGATGAGAGGATGCTGTGAATGGGGGTGTTGATCGTCGTTTCATAGATCGACGTGGCCCCCGGATAGACGCGGTCGGCATAAGCACGCAGCGAGTACACCGCAGGATTGGAGTGGATGTATTTGGCATTGATGGCAACTAGAAGAAAATTCATTATTTCCGCCTCCTTTGCATCAGCTTATTGTATTTGAGGTCAGAGCCTCATACTGTGATTCACGTATGAATACATATACACGTTCATTTACGGGTTCTTCATCAAATGCGTAGAGGTGATATCCGCATTTTCGGAAGAACTCTTCGAAACTCTCCATAAACGCATCGTCCAGATCCGGTGTCCGTACGAAAGAAACCGCATCCGGTACCCCTGTTTCGATCAGTTTCGCCTGCTGCTGAATGATGGGAAGCTTATCGAAGTTTGGCGCATAGAAGTATTTGAAATCCGGAACCTCCGATGTCATATCGTAGAAGTAGTAGTGGCAGAGGCATACGTAGAAGAGATAGGTGGCATCGGGAACCTGCTCCGAATAGGCCTCCATCTTGACCTCCAGAGCGGTCTTTTCTTTCGGAATAGGAGGATAGATACAGGATATAGCAACGACATAGTAGCCGATAAGAAGAGTCGCAGCGACCGATGCGAGAACCGGCATTCTGCCCTTCGGAAAATGCTCCTTGAGAAAAGATACGAGAAAACATGGTCCGAAAGCAAGAAGCGGAAGGAGCGTCACCAGCGCGTACCGGTAGATCAGAGGAAGCGTGATGAAGCCGATGATCACGAACGAAAGAAGTATATAGATGATCGACTGTTTTCTTCCCGGACTTTTTTCTTTTTCCTTGAAAAAAGCACCCGCAAACAGCAGTACTCCGAGTATGAAGAATATGTTGATCGCGATCTTCACATCGAACTGGATCCACGGACGGAAATAAAGAAGTTCATAGCCGCCGGTTCTGGCATATCGGGTATTAAACGTGAAATAGGTATCGATCAGATCATCGAGTGCACCGTGGGCGGCGAAAAACAGCATGAACGGAATACATACCGCCACGATCCCGCCAAGAAATACAGCGGCGTTTCTGAAGAAACTCTTAAAGCTCTTATGGAAAAGCTGATACAGAAAATACATCCCCAGAAAGCAGAGATAGTAGATGCAGAAGTTCATCTTGAGAACGAAGACGCCTCCGCAGAGAAGTCCGAAGAGCAGCATATCCTTCGGCGTGAAGATGTCTTCAAGTGGTTTTTCCCGCTTAGAATAGATCCGTCTCAGGAAGATATATTCAGAAGCGAGAAGGAGTAAAAGCACGATGTGCTCCGGTTTTGAACCCGAGACGAAGATCGTGTATCTGTCGAAGAATAAAAAAGCGATCGAGAGCATCACTCCGGCAAAAGAAACATCCGGATCGAAGAAGAGACGGGCGCTTTTGTATAGGAAAAAGAATGATGCAGAATTGATAAGAGCGAAGACGATCCAGATACCGAAGCTGGAACCTCCTGTGATGAGCATGCCCAGTGCATAGATGAAATAAAGAAGAGGACCTTTGTGATCGAAGAGATCGCGGTAGGGGATCTTTCCCGAAAGAAGGCCTTTGGAGACGATGCGGTAGCAGATCTCATCCGGTTCGAAGCAGTAGCGGTAAAAAGGAGAAAAGGGGCAAACGAACAGAAGAAGGATCAGCATGGTAAAGACTATGATCGATGGGAAAACAATGTCTTTATTCAGTTTCTTCCTGCGCGTCTCCATACCATCTTTATCGCGAGATACGCGACGTCCCCCGGCCATCAAATTCTACTTACAATTATAGCAGAGCGAGCCCGGATTGACCACCGAGGACGCGCCTGTCGATGGACGGGAATCATGCGCCGGCTCGTATCGGAACGCCACGCAGAGATTTTTGGTAAAAGAAAAGGACCGTCTTGATTGGGGTGGATGACAGTCCTTTTCGGGGGTATATATCAGGATGGTCTGGAAGGGGATCACATTGCTGTGTATCCACCATCGACCGGGAGATTGACACCGGTAACATACGCGGAGTTCTTGGAAGCGAGGAAGAGTGTAGCTGTATCGAGCTCGCCCTCTTCACCGTAGCGCTCTTCCGGAATCATGGTCTTTGCGTTCTGCTGGAAGAAATCGCTGTTCAATGTGTCACGGGTAAGGTCTGTATAGAAGTAACCCGGGCAGATGGAGTTGACGGTGATACCATATTTACCCCACTCAGAAGCAAGTGCACGTGTCATGTTAACGACACCGCCCTTGGCTGCGTGGTAAGGAGCAGAACCACAGATCTTATTTCCGACCAGACCGTACATGGAAGCGATGTTGATGATACGGCCGTACTTTGCGCCGATCATGTACTTCTTAGCAACTGCTCTGGCAACTCTGAAAGAACCGAACAGGTCGATGTTCATCTCGTTGTTGAACTGGTCGTCAGTGATGTCCTCGGCAGGAGCGACTGCGCCTGTACCTGCGTTGTTGATGACGATATCGATTCTTCCGAACTTCTCCAGGACTGTATCTACCATGGTGTTGACAGCATCTGTATCAGTGATGTCGCAGCGTACAGCCAGTGTCTTCACGCCGTACTCTTTTTCCAGATCTGCGCAGACAGCGTCGATCATCTCCTGACGACGGGCAACTGCGACGATCGTGCAACCCTGATTTGCAAGTGCTTTTGCCATCTGAACGCCAAGACCGGTGGAGCAGCCGGTAACGATAGCAACCTGATCTTTGAAGTCAAAATAATTTTTCATGTGTTTTATTCTCCTTTTGCTTTATTTTCCGTCAAAAAGTATATCATTTTACCTCTCAAAATGGACTTTTCCGTTCATTCGTTATTTGTACAAGAAAAAAATGTGCTATCCTAAAAACACATGTCAAGAACACAACGAAATCGGTCAAGTGATTTTCACACTGATTTTCATTTCTTGCGTTTCTCGATAAAATGAAAGGAAAAGAAAATGAGTCCTGCTGATGGTTTAAAACGCTACGAGACTACTCTCTGCTACATTTACGGCGAAAAAGGTGTCCTTATGCTCCACAGAACGAAGAAGGAGAATGACATCAACAAGGATAAGTACATCGGTGTCGGCGGGCACCTCGAGCACGGCGAGTCGCCGGAGGAGTGTGTCCTTCGTGAGGTCCGTGAAGAGACCGGGATCAAGATGACCTCGTTTCGCCTCCGCGGGATCCTGACCTTCGTCATCGATGACATCGACGAGATTACGTTCCTTTACACCTGCGATGCCTGGGAAGGGGAGATCCCTTTTCCCGATGCAAAAGCACCCGCCGCCTGCACAGACGCGGAACCCGTTTGTTCGGTCTCCTGCGATGAGGGCGAACTCGTCTGGATCGAAGAGGATAAGATCGAGGATCTCCCGATCTGGCCGGGTGACAAGATCTTCTTTAGACTCCTCAAGGAGCGCGACGATGTGTTCTCACTGAAACTCACTTATATCCATGACGAACTGGTCGATGCTGCCGTGGATGGCAAGAAGATAGAATTTGTAGTATAAATATATAGCGCGTGCGCGTTAATAGAGAAGCACTTGGATGAAAGTGCTTTTCAAATATCTAAAAGGAAGAATGACTATGTCTGAAAATACGGAAGAGAAAAAAGTCACCGAAGCTGTCACTGAAGAGACTGCCGAGGTGAAGGAAACAGTGAAAACCGAAGTTAAGAAGAAAAAGAGTGCCGAGCGCCGCCTGCTTGAGCACAGACTGAAGATCGCAGGCATTATCGTTGCCGTGATCGCAGTCCTCGTAACGCTCTTTTTCACCTGCATCGCAAGCTACAGTTTCTCGGAAAAAGCCTGGCACGTGAAGTTCGATCCGATCCACGGCTATTCCTATACGGTCTATCAGAAGAAAGACTTTACCCCGGCACACATCGTGATCGACTCCTGCTCGAAGGGATCCTCTGAGGTCACGGTCCCGGACTCGATCTGGGGCGTACGCGTCGATGAGATCTCGGACAATGCATTTAAGGATTCCGTAAAGACGGTCAAACTTGGTAAGAACATCACCAGAGTAGGTGAGGGCGTAACCGATAAGACCATCGTCCTTCCGAGCGGATACGGCAGCAACGGCTTCTTAACATCCTTTAAGGATAAGAACGGTTCCGGCTTCTACTATAAGGCGCTTGCTGACCAGACGATGGTGGCCTTCGCGTATTTCGGCGAGCAGGCTTCGTATCAGGTCCCGAAGACCTTCGGCGGTATTACGGTATCCAAGGCCGTAGAGTTCTACACCAATGACACTTTCACCGAATCCTACGCGGAGTATGTCGCCCAGTCGGCAACGGTCGTTCCGTATAACATGGTCAAGGTCCAGCTGATCGAGAAGGAGGGCGTCGATCCGTATGCGGACATGATGGATGGTGCAACGACCAAGGATAAGCTCAGAAGTGCGCTTCTGACTCTCCCGCAGAACTATAACTACAATTCCGACGGATCTCCGGCAGACGGAGAAACTGCGGTCAAACTGGCTATCGTCCAGCGCGGAAACGGTGTCGGAAAGACCTGCGGCGATGTCATGGTCGAGTATCCCCCGAGAGACTTCGTCTCGGCAGTAACCTACATCTCCGAGCAGACAGAGAGCGCCCTGACATCCGACGAACCGACCTTCACCGAGTGGATGATGGACGGATTTGTTACTCCGTAATTCACTGCTTAATATGGAAAAAAGAAAAGTGCTTTTCGATGTGAAAAGCACTTTTTGTTTGTAGTTTAGATTAGTTCACCATGTTTACGCGATGCCGAGTGTGGTGGTCGCGGTGGTGATGGTGTCTTCCGGCGGATCATCCGGGTTGATGAACTCGAAGAGGGAACCGGTGATGACCTCGACGAGGATGTACTTGCAGTCTTTCTGATAGAAGATCATGCAGCCGGCGTCGACGCCCTTAGCGTGGAGTTCTTCGGTCGGGATCTTCGAGTCGTCGCGTGTGGTGATCGTGGCTCGAAGGTCAAGTTCCTCCCAGTCGGCCGGAAGTCCGTACATGACAGTATTTCCTTCCCACTCATAGAGCTTGCCGTCGAAGACGACGTACATCTCGGAGTTTCTGTACGGTTCTTCGCGCTCGATGACGCGGGTCGTAAGGATACAACTGTAGATCGTGGCGGCGGTATAGGTCAGCCACAGTAAAACGACGATGACCGAGATCAGCTGGACGGCCAGCCACTTCTTGAAATACGCCAGGATCATCAGGCCGAACATGAGGACGCCGGTGATCGTGAAGAAGTAGTAGAGCTTGTAGTACGGATCATGCACCGAGAGACGGTAAACGAAGATTGCGTTCAAGATGGAGAAGACGCCGAGGATGATGCACTCGACGATCGTCAGGATCTTTAATGGATTCTTCTTTTTCTTCGTGCTCTCCGGAGTAGCGACTTTTCTAGGCTGGACAGGCGCATTCTTCGCCTCGGCGAGTTCTTTTTTAGCGGCGGCCAGACTCTGATGTTGCTCTTTGGAATCAGACATGTGAGGATGCTCCTTGCTCAGTTATTGATGAAGTCGAGGAGCTGGTCCTTCGTGAGGTAGCCCAGGGATTTCTTCTTGATCTCGCCGTTCTCGAAGAGGAGAAGGGTCGGGATGCTGGCGATCTTATGCCCCATGGCAAGCTCCATCTCTTCGTCGACGTTGACTTTTCCGACCTTGATCTTGCCGTCGAGCTCATTGGCGACTTCCTCGAGGATCGGTGCCAGCATCTGGCACGGTCCGCACCATGTTGCCCAGAAGTCGACAACGACGGGGAGGGAAGACTTGAGCACTTCCTGTTCGAAATTGTCCTTAGTTAATGTGATTTCAGCCATTTTTATCTCCAATCATAAAATTACACCGCTTCGGGTGCCGCGGCGCTCGCTTCTTTTGCAAAAGCACTTGCCTTTGTTCTTTTAGAAGCTCTTGTCCCTTATTTCCGCTTATAGTATAGCATGCAGTGGCAGAATCCTTCAAAGTCCGGATCGGCGATCTGGTCTCTGAACTCTTTGCACATGCACTTGGTGTCTTCGGTCCGCTCGAGACGGCACGGGCAGTAGCCGCCCTTTTGCTTCAGGCCTTCTTTGATGGTGGCGACGACTTTCTCGTCAGGATTCAGTTCGATCTTCATATGAACCTCCTTGTGGCGGGCGCGCGATTCAAGTTTTCTTTGCGTGGGTGCCGGCTTGTTTCATCGCGCGGCGCTGCTCCATAGAATCAGCCGGCGGGCAGGGGAGTGCGCCGATACTGTAATTATACAAAAAAAAGGGATCGTTGCATATTCGCAGCGATCCCCACGCTTTTTAACTTAATTAAATCTTATACGACGCGAGTCTTCATCTTATCGTAAGCTTCTCTTGCGACTGCGCGTACGCTCGGATCAGAATCTGCGAAAGCGAGTTTCTTAAGATACTCTTCTGTATGCTTCGCGTTGATCAAACCAGCAGACTCTGCTGCAGCGGCACGTACCATCGGAGACGGGTCACGGAACAGGGGGATCAATTGCATCCCTGATTCATATGTGCTAATCTGCCCCATTGCTTTAGCAACCGCTACACGGATCTCATCTTCTGGATCATCAGCCATCTTTAACAGAGCACCCAGATTCTGCTTTTTGCCGAGTTTCTCGATCTTTTCAGTCAGTCTATCAATCTTTGCCATCCGGATCGCCCCTTTCCTTTCAAGATTACAAGTAGTTTCTATAATGATTATGCACTTAAATCGTCAAATATGCTAGCCCCATTTGCTAAAAAGATTGAAAAAAAATGTTTCAATTTTGTGAATGACGACATAAATATC
>JAFWSW010000037.1 GCA_017519205.1 Clostridiales bacterium
GCTTTCCACAGGCTGCATGCACGGCCGTACAATGTACGTTATCCCGTTCTCCATGGGTCCTGTAGGTTCCCCGATCTCCAAGATCGGTGTCGAGCTCACTGATAGTGCATACGTTGTTGTCAACATGATGATCATGACCAGAACAGGTAAGGCTGTTCTTGAGCAGCTCGGATCTGACGGCGAGTTCATCCCTTGCATCCACTCCGTTGGTGCTCCTCTGGAGAACGGCGCTAAGGATCAGACAACATGGCCTTGCGCTCCGATGGACAAGAAGTACATCGCTCACTTCCCGGAAGAGAAGCTGATCTGGTCCTATGGTTCCGGTTACGGCGGAAACGCTCTCCTCGGTAAGAAGTGCTTCGCTCTCCGTATCGCTTCCGTTCTCGCTCGTGAAGAGGGCTGGCTGGCTGAGCACATGCTCATCTTGAAGCTCACAGATCCGAACGGCAACGTTAAGCACATCTGCGGCGCTTTCCCGTCTGCTTGCGGTAAGACCAACCTGGCAATGCTCGTTCCGACCATCCCGGGCTGGAAAGTACAGACACTCGGCGACGATATCGCTTGGATGAAGTTCGGCGCTGACGGACGTCTCCACGCTCTCAATCCTGAGGCAGGTTTCTTCGGTGTTGCTCCGGGAACATCCATGGAGTCCAACCCGAACGCTATGCTCTCCTGCAGAGAGAACACAATCTTCACAAACTGCGCTCTCACAGACGATGGCGATATCTGGTGGGAAGGCATCGGCTACGATGCTCCGGCACACCTCATCGACTGGCAGGGTAAGGACTGGACACCGGATTGCGGCGAAGTTGCTGCTCATAAGAACGCTCGTTTCACAGCTCCGGCTAAGCAGTGCCCGGTTATCGCTCCGGATTGGGAAGATCCGAACGGTGTTGCTGTTGACGCTATCCTCGTTGGTGGCCGTCGTAAGACAACTATCCCGCTCGTTCACCAGAGCTTCAACTGGAACCACGGTATCTTCATGGGTGCTATCATGGGTTCCGAGATCACAGCAGCTGTTATCTCCGATAAGGTAGGTCAGGTTCGTCGTGATCCGTTCGCTATGCTCCCGTTCATCGGTTATCACGTAGGTGATTATCTCCAGCACTGGCTCGACATCGGTAAGGCTACCGATGCTGACAAGCTGCCGAAGATCTTCTATGTTAACTGGTTCAGAAAGTCCGAAGACGGCAAGTGGCTGTGGCCTGGCTACGGCGATAACAGCCGTGTTCTTAAGTGGATCGTTGAGCGCTGCTCCGGTACAGGCAAGGCTGTTGAGACTCCGATCGGATATCTCCCGACAGTTGATGCTATCGACCGTACAGGCCTTGACAGCGTAACAGACGCTGACATGGAAGAGCTGCTCACAGTCAACAAGGATGAGTGGAAGGCAGAAGCTAAGTCCATCCGTGCACACTTCGAGTCCTATGGTCCGAAGATGCCGAAGGAACTCTTCGCTGAGCTCGACGCTCTTGAGGCTCGTCTTAACGCTTAAGGTTCAAAAGCATGAGATAAAGAAAGAGGCCGTCTCTTCGGAGACGGCCTCTTTTAGTTTTAAATTCAGGTTGGATGCACTATTCGTTTGCACCGTTATTCTTGTCGGATCGCTTTCGTTATTCGCCGACCGACCACTGGCCATCCTTCAAGGAAATGGTCATTCTTCTTTGCGTCGCATCGGAATATCCGCTGTC
Source organism: Clostridiales bacterium (assembly GCA_017519205.1). GTDB lineage: Bacteria > Bacillota > Clostridia > Saccharofermentanales > Saccharofermentanaceae > Scatonaster. The sequence goes on from JAFWSW010000037.1 coordinate 1,692, forward strand.
CATATGAATCGTAAGCTGTACCGAGGACTCTCCCGCTTTTTCCGTAGTGATCAGGATGTGTCCGGTCTTGCTTAAATACTGCTCGGAAAGCTCGACCACGACATTGGCACCCTTCCACTCTTCCTGCATCTTATATTCCAGCGCCTTCTTCTCTTTTGCGTTCAGGAATTCGTCGCCATCAAAAGTGATCTCCCACCGCTCCAGTTCGTCCGGAGTCGCGGACGGGAACATACCGGAGATCAGAGATCCCAGGAACTCCACGCTGTTGGCTTTCTGTCCGGTCACAAGAATCTCGGAAACGCCGGAAAACTGTGCCGGATATGTCTCCAGCACAAACCCGTCATATTCCAGAGAAACGGTCATGCCCGGAAGAAGATCCATCGCCGTGGCGGATTTACCCTCCAGGTCGAAGATCGGCTGGGCCGCCGCATTGAACACATAAAGAGTGGTGTCATCACCATTCTCCATTACTGAATAGCAGAGCTGATTGCGCTTATAGACGATCTCAAGATCGACACGGGTAGTGGGCTCGGTCTCCTTAGTATTTGTCAGGGACTGACAGGCCGCGCACGAGAAAAGAACGCATAGCGTCAGCAGCAGACTGCAAAACAGGTGTTTTCTCATAAAGTCTCTCCTTAACCAGCTAAACATTCATCCCCAATTTAACTAGTACTCCTATAGTGTATAGGTATAATATTTCAAAACTGTGAATGACCTGTTGAATTAAGATAAAAGGCGCAAGTCAGGTTTGACATATTATTCCATTCATGGCACAATCCGTATGTGGTCAAACACCGTATCTGCGGGTATAGTTCATCGGTAGAACGTCAGCTTCCCAAGCTGAACAGGAGGGTTCGACTCCCTTTATCCGCTCCATTTTCGAAACAGGCTGTCTCATCCGGGACAGTCTTTTTCTTTCCTTTGCGAAAAGCACCTGTCCCGACAACAAATCAGCAAGGAGAAGTGCTTTTGAATCTTGACTTTTTCCTTTATAGATGGCAAACTGTATGTCGTGCTTCAGATAAGCATATCTGCCTTTATAGCTCAGTAGGTAGAGCGCATCCATGGTAAGGATGAGGTCACCAGTTCGATCCTGGTTAAAGGCTCCATTTTTCGAGGCAGATGCCTCAGGAATATGAGGACGGCTCTTAGCGGCCGTCCTTTTTGTATCCCCGGATACATGAATAAAACGTCACTTCCAAGGGCCATGACATGAACAAACCGTCACACTTTTCCCGTAGTGCTGTGCTACAATGAATGCAGAACCGAAGAAAGGGTGTGGTGCGATCATGGCTTCTTTTGAAGAGAGATTGGAAAAACTGCAGGGTATCCTCGATGAGGCACGATCCGTCGTATTTTTCGGCGGCGCAGGCGTCTCCACAGAGAGCGGTATCCCGGATTTCCGAAGCAAAGACGGTCTTTACAACCAGCACGACGTGCAGTTCGATAAGTATCCGCCGGAATATCTCCTCAGCCACAGCTGTCTCTACGATCAGCCGAAGGTCTTCTTCGAATACTATCGTCAGAAGATGGATGTCAGAACGATCGAGCCGAACATCACCCACATCAAGCTGGCCGAGATGGAAAAGGAAGGAAAGCTCTCCTGCGTGATCACCCAGAACATCGATGGTCTCCATCAGAAAGCCGGTTCGAAAAAAGTATACGAGGTACACGGCACAACACAGCGTGTGTACTGTGACCGGTGCAGAAAAGAATATCCTTCGGATATCCTCTTTACATCGACCGAGCCGGTTCCCCACTGTTCCTGCGGCGGTATGCTCCGGCCGGACGTCACGCTCTACGAAGAGAGCCTGCCTCATGAGGCATGGACGAAGTCCATTGAAGCACTCGCCAAGGCAGATGTTTTCATCATCGGCGGCACATCGCTTACAGTCTATCCGGCCGCCTCACTGACCACCTATTTCCGCGGCAGGCACCTGATCATCATGAACAGGGACGAAACCCCGCAGGACCGTTATGCCGAGATCGTCTTCCACGAAGGACTGGGAGAGATATTCTCTAAACTACGCTGATTCTTTTGATTTAGAAAGGATATATATATGACAAACCAAAACACCTCCCCGAAGGACCGGAGAAAGGTTCCTTCCGAGGGCGCATCTTCTAATGCCTCAAAATCCCCGAAAAAGAGCCCCATGCGCCGACTTGTCATCGCCGGACTGGTCGCAGCTGTAACGTTCAGCGTAATTGCCGGCGGCATCTTCTATCTGAGCAAAAGCGGAAAGATCGAGAAAGTCCGCTCCCACTTCTCTTCTTCCTCCTCTTCCCGTGAACTGGGTGAACGCTCCTCCTCGGGAAAGAAGGGCGAGTTCTATAACTCCGGCAAGTCCCGTGCGACGGAAAAGAGCGGAAAGACTAAACTCGGGGTCAAGGGAGATCAGGATGCGGATAACGACTTCCAAAACGATATAGATCTTTACGGTGACCCGGACGGTTACGACGAATTCATCGATCCCTATACACTTGACGAAAATTCCGATCCCGATTTGATCGATGAGCCGGAAGACTACTGGGACCCGGAAGATTATGCCGATCCGGATGCAGCCGTCCCGGAAAAGAAGAATAAGAAAGAGAACGACGGAACTGACTACAGTCTTCCGCAGAATACCGGAGATTACGATCTTACGGGATATACGATCATCCTGGATCCCGGTCACGGCGGACGTGACACCGGATGCGTCTTCCCGTTCGATAACCCGAAGTATAACGAATGCGACTTTAATCTTCGCATCGCAAAGAAAGTGGAAAAAGAACTCAAAGCCCGCGGTGCCACCGTGTATATGCTCCGCACCGACAACAGCTGGGTATCCCTGTATAACCGTCTGGCCCAGACCCACCTGATCTGTCTGGATATCGCGGAAAGAGAAGGGAAACTCCCCTTCTCCAAAGAGCGTGCCAATGAGCTCCGTTCACTTCTTCAGACCAGCATCGATATCAACGAAGATACCGTTGCATCCGGCGGCATGGGCATCATGGTCGGATCCGGTGTCGGCGAGGACTTAAATGACCTTTTCGAGATGGAATATAAACTCGATAAAGTGCTTTTCCTGTCGATCCATCTGAATTCCAGCGAAAGCCGTACACTCCACGGCAACTCGATCTTCTATGTCACGGATGATTCCGCCATCGAGAGCGAACGCCGCCAGATGCGGGAAAACTCGGAATTCCAGAGATCCGACTTCCCGATCCGCGAAGAATACTACGGAAGACATAACGAGGATAATCAGCTCCTGGCTTGCTGCCTCTATGACAACATCGTAGGAAATATCCCGGAGTTCGAGACCAATGCACATCCTGTCAACGCCGATAACTATGCTGTCTTAAGAGAGCACGGTCTGACCGGCTGTCTGATCGAGACCGCATTCCTCTCCGACGATAACGACCGGGCGATGCTTCAGCAGGAAGATACCCTGAATACGATCGCCTCCTCTGTCAGTGATGCAGTGAAGATGTACTTCATTCAGAAGGGAAACTGAATATTTTCTTGACAGAGTGATGAAAAAATAGAAAAATCATGCTCTCTTCGTTGTGCTTTGCCAGAAAATGTCGATTTTGTAATTTACAAAATCACAGAAAGGCTTATACTTAAAGTGCACATAAATGAGAGGAATGTCATGAATAACAACCAACCACAATCGAGACCAAATCGGGGCGCGCCCAAAACCAATCCAACCCGAACCTATTCCCAAACAAAGCGCCCCTCTCGAAAGACGAAAGCCGAGATAGCCCGTCGGATATTCATTGCGAAGTGCATCATTGTCTTCTGCTTTATATTCATTCTCGGCGGCGGTGTGTTTCTTCTCAGCCGCTCGGGGCTCTTTAAAAAATCCTCCAAGACGGAGAGGACGATGCTTAGTTCTCTAACATCGCAGACTGAGGCGACGCCTTCCTCTTCCGCCGAGGAGACTTCAGATACCACTCCCGAAATCACCGAATCTCAAGGATCACTTGCCGGATATACAGTTATTCTGGATCCGGGTCATAGTGGTGAAGATACGGGATGCGGATGGCCGCTTTTAAGCTCCGAGATCGAAGAAAAAGATATCACCCTGAAGATCGTCAACGCCATGGAAGAGGATCTTACTTCCCGTGGTGCCAAGGTATACGTGACACGTAGAACTGACGACACGGTCGGCATCTACTATCGTATGGCCGAAGTACATCTGATCTGCATGGATATCGCCAAAGAGAGAGGCGAGCTTCCTTTCTCCGAGGAAAAGGAACAGGATCTCCGTCAGAAGTGCGAGAAGATCAAGCAGATCAATGAATGGCAGAAATTCTCCAAAGAAGGCATGGGTTTCATGGCCGGATTCGGTACCAGCGACGATCTCAAGCTGCTCATGGATATGGAAGCCAAGATGACGGATGTCGTCTTCGTATCTATCCACATCAACTCCACAGGCGATGAATCCGAGTACGAGATCAAGCATGGTGCTGCAGTACACTTCTCGACAGATGAGTACAACGCCAGCCCCTCCCATGACGAAGGCGGCGAACCGCGTCACGATCCGTACTATGGAAGAAACAACGAATTAAACAGCCAGTTCGCACAGATGCTGTACGATCATTACGTCCAGTATTTCCCGGATATGGTTTCCTACTCTGCCCAGCAGGCTCACCTGCCAAGTGCTTTTGCCGTAATCAGAGAGCAGGCTCTTGTCGGCGTACTGTTTGAAGTAGGATTTATTACCAATGAACACGACCGTGCTTTCTTTAAGGACGACGCAAAGCTGAAAGAATCAGCTATCCCGCTGGATGACGCTATCGAAGAATACTTTTTATCGCTGAAGGATAAACAGGCCGCATCTTAACGAGGTATTCGCCATGAATATTGCCGTGATCACCGGAGCATCCTCCGGAATGGGTAAAGAATTCTGTTCCCGCCTTTTTTCTGAGAAAGACGGCAGTATCGGCGCTCCGTATGACGAGATCTGGGTCATTGCAAGATCTTCCGATAAGCTTCAGTCCATTGCAAAATCCCTCGATGAAAAACGTATCCGTGTAGTCCCGCTGGATCTTACTGCTCCCGAGTCTATTTCTGCGCTGGGAGCCCTTCTCGACGAAAAGAAGCCGGCGATCCGGCTCCTGGTCAACTGCGCAGGCATGGGCAAGTCCGGTGCTTTTGCTGAACAATCCGTAGAAGACACGCATACAGCGATCTCTCTTAACTGTGAGGCACTGTCCACGGTAACAAGAGTCTGTCTTCCCTACATGACCGGACACGACGGAAAAAGATCCGGAACCATCATCAACATTGCATCTTCGGCAGGATTTCTTCCTCAGCCGTATTTCGCGGTATATGCCGCTTCAAAATCCTATGTGATCTCTTTCTCCCGTGCACTCGCCGAGGAGCTCAGAAGCAGCAGGATCACCGTCACATGCGTATGTCCGGGGCCGGTGGATACCGACTTCATCAAGGTCAGCAAGAACGACCCGGATGCGACCTTTACCGGCATCAAGGCCAAGTTCGTCACTACAACGGATAAGCTGATCCCCGCCGCCATCCGCGCCGCGAAAAAAGGAAAGACCATGCTGGTCTACGGGTTCGGACAAAAGTGCCTGCACCTGACATCCAAGATCGTACCTACGAATCTGGTGCTTTTCTTCGAGAGAAAAATGAAATAACCGGGATAGTCCCGAAAGAAAAACCGGTCCGATCCTTCGCGGCCGGTATTTTTATGCCCTGCGGATCTTAAAGATCGTCTGTTCTTTTCCCTTCGTGACACCTTTTCGGACAGCATCGAGGATAACGACGAGGAGGATGCCCAGATAGAATCCGACGACATTCATCCAGAAGTCATCGATATCGCACTGTCCCATACGGAGGAAATACTGACATCCCTCGATCACTCCGGCCAGCACTATCGGGATTATATAGAGGATCCACTTGTGCGGGTGTTTACGCCACCACAGCGTAAGATAGAAGCCCAGAGGCGCGAAGATCAGGAGATTTCCGAAGAACTGGACAAAGATGCCGCCCTGGAAGTGTCCGCGGCGGACATGCGGCCAGTACGTGGCAAATGCCCCCTTAAACGGAATCAGGTTCAGCGTACTTCCCGTGTGCGCTTCTCTCTGGAAAACAAACAGATCCAGAAGAAGGATAATATACAGGATCGCAAACACGATGCTGCTGACCACAAACCCTCTGCTGAAGGTCTTCCGGATGTGCGGTGCATTCCACTTCTTCTTCGCAAAGAGACGTATCGCGATCGTTACGGCTAAGCCGCCGCACCACATCACGATGATCCGGAACCACCACTCGTAGTCCATGTTCTTAAGGAGCGATCCCCATCCGTCTTCCAGGTTTTCCACGATAAAAGCACCCGCATTGACCAGGAGTCCTCCTGCCTGAAGAAGCGAGCAGAGATAATGGCTCTTCGAAAGAAGGAACATCAGGACAGTCAGTCCGATCGCGGATGCCAGAAGAAAAACCTCCTGTGTCGGAGACAGGAAATGCTCGCTCCAGCGGATACAAAAAGGATGCAAAATCACACCCAGCGCGAATCCTGCTGCCAGGATCGCGGGGTGTGTTTTCGTTGTTCTTCGCGAATTGCTTCGGCCTTTGTTACTTGAGTTCATCGGTCGGGTCATCCGGTTTCTTTGCCGAAGGTCTCATATTCGGGCGCTTGATCGGGCCCTTCCTCTCCGGCGCAGGAGAATTATTACCTGCTGTATATGTATCGGCAAAATCAGCTTCGGCCGGATTACTCGGCTTCGCCCAGATCGGGTGATCCAGTGTCGGTGCGGAAGACGCCCATGTCGGAACGATGCCCTCGCTTGGTGCCTGCGCTTCCTGCTGTTTTGCTTCCTGTGCTCTCATCGATTTTACGATTGCCGGAACATCATCGGCCTTCTTCTGCATCTGCGAAGCCGGAGCCACCGGTGCAGCAGCTCTTGCCGA
>JAFWSW010000038.1 GCA_017519205.1 Clostridiales bacterium
CTTGCAGCGGCCAAGTACCGTTACGATACATATCACTTCGATAAGAATATCTACGTCGTTGGTATGCCACAGGCTCTCCACTTTCAGCAGGTATTTGCCGTGCTCGAGAAGGCGGGAATGCCTTTTGCGAAGAACTGCCAGCATGTCGGATTCGGTCTTGTTAAGTTCCAGAACATGAAGTTCAGTACCCGTGAAGGTAATATCGTAACACTCGAAGAACTCCTTAATGAGAGTGTTGCCAAGACATACGAGCTCATCAATGCGAATGCCGAGCAGAGAAACTCCGATCTTTCCGATGAGGAGCTTCGTGCCATTGCGGAGAAAGTCGGTCTCGGTGCGGTCATCTATACTTACGTAAAAGCCGGAAGAGAAAGAGACATCGTCTTCTCCTGGGATACGATGCTCGACTTCGAAGGCGATACCGCTCCGTACCTGATCTATACGTACGCACGTACACGCTCTATCCTGAGAAAAGCTGCTGAACAGGGTTTCACACCTGCGGCATCCGGAAGTGAGCTTCTCAATAAACTCTCCGGAGATGAGGAATTTGCCTGCGTCAAGATGATCGCCGATCTTCCGGAAGCAATCAAGAAGGCGGCATCCAGCAATGAGCCGTTCATGGTATCCCGTGCAGTCAGTCAGATCGCGAGAGCCTTTAACCGTTTCTATAACAACTGCTCGATCCTCGGCGGAGACGATAATGAACTGAAGACGGCAAGACTTGCACTCTGTGAAGCAGTTTGTGATGCCATCGAAGCAGGTACATATCTGCTGGGTATTCCGGTAGTAGAACAGATGTAATCTTTTAAAACAGGAAGAGAGGCCGGTAATGTCTGACGAAAACATGAAAATGCCGAAGTTCTCGGAGATTGAGTATTCACGTCCTTCGGTAGAACAGTTCCGTGAATGTGCCATGAGCACGAGATTAAAGCTGATGGCGGCCAGAGACCCGGAAGTGGTCGAGACAGCCATCATGGCATTTCAGCGCGAAATGAGTGCTTTTGACACGGCATACACGATCTGTATGATCCGTCATGACTTAGATACCGTCGATCCGTTCTGGAACGACGAGATGGACTTCTTCGATGAGAACTATCCGGTAGTTTCTGATCTTTCAGCCAGCGTATATACCGCGCTCCTTCACTCGGAGATCCGCGAAGAACTGGAAGAGCGCTTCGGCGAGATGATCTTCCGGAAAACACAGAACCAGCGCGATATCGTAAGTTCCGAGGTCCTCGAAGACCTGGCTGAAGAAAGTTCGCTGGAAAACGATTACAGTCAGATCCTGTCGGAAGCGGATATCCTTTTTAAGGGTAAGCACCAGACCCTCTCCACGATGACTCCTTTCCTTGAGTCGACTGACCGTGAGGAGAGAAAGAAGGCGCACAAGGCGGTTTCCGATTACTACGCGGGGCAGAAGGCGAAGTTTGACGAGATCTTTGACAATATGGTTCGCATCCGTACGAGTATAGCTCATAAACTCGGATTCGCCGATTTTGTCGAGCTTGGCTATAAGCGTATGGAGAGATACGACTATGATCCGGCCAAGGTAAAAGAATTCCGTGACAATGTCGTCAAATACATCGTACCGATCACATCCGAGATCCGTCGTCTCCAGAAGAACCGGCTCGATCTGGATAAGCTCTTTTACTACGATCTGCCGTGCCTGTTCGTAAACGGCAACCCGACACCGAATATCCCGCAGGAGAAGTACTTCGAGACGGGATCGAAGATGTTTGCCAAGATGTTCGATAAGAAGCCGAGTTTCTTCCAGGTATTGGGAGAGCATGACTTCATGGACCTGTTCTCCAGACAGAACAAGGCTACGGGCGGTTACTGTGCGAGCCTTCTTGACTACGGTATCCCGTATATCCTTATGAATGCCAACCACACAGCGGATGATGTAGCTACGATGGTGCACGAATCCGGCCATGCGTATGCGGCACTTCGAAGCATCGATTCCTCTCAGTTTATCGAGTGTCTGTCTCCGACGCTGGAAGCGTGCGAGATCCACTCTACCGCTATGGAGTATATGACATATCCCTTTATGGAGATGTTCTTCGGTAATAATGCAGACGCATACCGTCAGCAGCATATGACGCTGGCGATCCTGTTCCTGCCTTACGGCTGTCTGGTAGATGAGTACCAGCACGTGGTATATGGTAATCCGGATATGACACCGGAGGAACGCCATGCCGCATGGAGAGAACTGGAGAAGAAGTACCAGCCGGATATTGATTACGATGGGGATGAGTTCTATGAGCTGGGCGGTGCCTGGATGAAGAAAGAGCACATCTTTACCTCTCCGTTCTACTATATCGATTATTGTCTGGCGCAGGTATGTGCGCTTCAGATCTGGTCCATCTCCAGAAAGAACAGAAAGAAAGCCATGACGATCTATGAGCATCTCTGTGCTGCCGGTGGAACGAAGACACTGATCGACCTTGTAGAGTCGGCTGGTCTTGAATCACCGTTCTCAATCGATGTTATGAAGAAGATCGCTTATCAGGTGTGTGATTATCTCGACTTATGAAACTTCCTGAAGCTTTTACCACCAGAATGCATAACTATTTCGAAGAGAAAGGCCGCCTTGCCGAGGAGGCCGATTTCTTTGCGTCTTATGAAAAAGCACCCGTACACGGTATCAGGTGGAACCGCCTGAAGGTAGATCCTTCCTCGTATGGAACCTATATGAAGGAAATGGAACTTCAGGAAGATAAGGTCACATGGTGTGAGGGCGGATTCTATACACCGGATGTGTCTTTAGGAAAAGATCCGTATTATCACGCCGGTGCGTACTATATCCAGGAGCCGTCTGCTATGCTGCCGGCATCTGTACTCGGAACAAAGCCGGGTGAGTATGTGCTGGATATGTGTGCGGCTCCCGGAGGAAAGGCAACACGTATTGCAGAAGACTTAAAGGGTGAGGGGCTCCTGATCGCAAATGAGATCAATGCCGAGAGATCCAGAGCACTTCTTAGAAATGTTGAACGCTGTGGCGCAGATAATGTCGTGATCCTGAATGAGGATCCGAAGAATATGGTAAAGACCTTCCGGGGCTTTTTTGACAGGATCATTATCGATGCACCCTGTTCCGGAGAGGGAATGTTCCGGAGGGACCCGTTTGCCCCGAAGAGCTGGGAGAAGTTCGGTCCGGCAAGCTGTGTACCGATCCAGGCGAATATCCTCGAGTACGCACATGAGATGCTCCGATCCGGAGGCGAGATCGTATATTCGACCTGTACTTTCGGCGAGGCGGAGAATGAGGAGCGCATCCATACTTTTATAAATAACCATCCGGAATATGAGATCATTTCTCATCGCGACCTTACCGGTGTTTCTCATGATGACGAAGGCATGATGCGTATCTGGCCGCATAAGACAGAGGGCGAAGGCCATTTCTGTGTACATATGAGAAAGAGGGCGGAAGACGTTGATCCTTCTGAGGATCCGAGAAAGACGGCGAAGAATCAGGGATCTTCCCAGTTCGTCTTCGTAAAAGCGAAAGAGTGCTTTTCGAGCTTCATGGAAGGACTTCTGACGGAGAAAGCTGCGTCCTCGTATCTCGAAAAGATCCGCACGGACTTTATCCTTCATAAGGATAAGGTACATTTGCTTCCGCTGTCGGAAAAACTCTTTTCCGGCTTGAAGGTAGTGAAGATGGGAGATTTTCCGGGCGAGATCAAGGAGACGGCGAAGGGCAGGACCTTTATTCCGTCCCAGGCACTGGCTCTTGAACTAACAAGGGATCAGATCCGTCCGTCCAGATTCTTCTCCCTCGACAGAAATGATGAGCGGCTTATCCGTTATCTGCGCTGTGAGACGATCATGCTCACGGAAGAAGAGACAGAGAAACTGGATTCCGGTGAGCATATCGTGGTTGCTGTCGGGGATCTGCCTCTGGGGTTTGCCAAGGTAACAGGGTCTGTTCTTAAGAACCTATACCCCAAGGCATGGAGGCTGATGTGATGTATAACAGAAGAAGTACTGATAAAGATAAAAGAGTTAAAAAAGAGGAGAAAAAGAGTATGGAGCGTTTTCTGGTAGCAAGCAAGAATAAGGATAAGATCCATGAGATCAAGGAGATCCTGGCAGATTTCCCGTTCGAGATCGTGGGTATGGAGAGCATCGGCATCCATACGGATATCGTCGAGGACGCAGATTCATTTGAAGGAAATGCCCTGATCAAGGCATCCACGATCCAGAAGCAGGTCGGCGGATATGTTATGGCCGATGACTCCGGTCTTTGTATCGATGCACTTGACGGCGCTCCGGGAATCTATTCCTCGCGTTTCTGCGGAGAGGACTCCACCTATCAGGAGAAATTCGAGAAGATCTGGGAAATGCTGATAGATGTCCCGAGAGAGCAGTGGACGGCGCACTTTGTATGTGCCATCGCAGTTGTCCGTCCGGACGGCTCGCACTTTGTTGTTAAGGAACAGTGCGATGGTGTGCTTCTTGATGCTCCTAGAGGAGACAACGGTTTCGGCTATGATCCGATCTTCTTTGTGCCTGAGATCGGAAAAACAACAGCAGAGATCTCCGACGAGGAAAAGAACGCGATCAGCCATCGCGGAAAGGCGCTGCGCTCGATGCTTGCCATTTTAAAAGAGTCGTGATATACTTTCTGTCATGCACAAGTGTTCACGTGCTGTGGACACTTCCTCGCAAATAATCTACTCCGATATGAGGATGGATATGTCTGAAAGTAACGATTATTTACTGGTAAAAGCAGATGTTTTGCCTGAAGTATTTGTAAAGGTAATGGAAGCTAAAAGACTTCTGAATTCCGGCAAAGCGGTTTCTGTCAACGAGGCTGTAAAAATGGTCAGCCTTTCCAGGTCTGCATACTATAAGTATAAAGATGCAGTCATGCCGTTTTATGAGACATCTCAGGGTAAGATTGTGACATTGATCGTCGCGGTTGAGAATTTCCCGGGAATTCTTGCCGGCATTATCCAGTGTATCGCTTTTGCCAAGGGAAATATCCTGACGATCAATCAGAATATTCCGATCAACGGACTGGCGGATGTCTCTGTTTCTATGGAGACCGACCGCATGACGTGTTCTATTGATACGCTTATCAACGAAGTAGAGAAAATACCGGGAGTTCGATCCTGCAGAATTATGGCCAGGGAGTGATATATATGAAGAGCATTGCCATTTTAGGATTTGGTGTTGTCGGCTGCGGTGTAGCCGAAGTAATTGAGATGAACAAAGAGCGGATCGCCAAGCGTCTCGGTGAGGAACTGAGAGTGAAGAAGATCCTGGATATCCGTGAGTTTCCGGACAGTCCTTTTGCCGCATTAGTTACTAATAAGAAAGAAGAAGTATTCGAAGATCCGGAGATCTCCATCGTAGTTGAGACCATCGGCGGCGCACGCATCGCTTATGAATACACTAAGCTTGCGCTGTCTGCCGGAAAGACAGTCGTTACTTCGAACAAAGAACTCGTGTCCACTCACGGTGTTGAACTCATGAAGATTGCGCATGATAATCACTGCAACTACATTTTCGAAGCTGCAGTCGGCGGCGGTATTCCGATCATCCGTCCGATGCAGAGATGCCTTGCAGCAAATAAGGTTGAGCGTATCGCAGGTATCGTAAATGGTACCACCAACTATATCCTGACACAGATGGCCGAGAGCGGTGCGGATTTTGATGCAGCTCTGAAAGAAGCACAGGCAAAGGGGTATGCGGAAGCAAATCCTTCTGCGGATATCGATGGTATCGATGCACAGAGAAAGATCGCGATCCTGAGTACTATTGCGCTTGACGGTGCTTATGTAGATCCGACCAAGCTCTTTACAGTAGGTATTACTGCAATCACCACCAAGGATATGGAGTATGCACGCGAGATGAATGCTTCGATCAAGCTTCTTGCGGTTTTCGAGAATAAAGACGACGGTGCGTTTGCCTATGTAGCTCCGCACCTTGTATCCAAGAGTCATCCGCTGGCATGTGCCAACGACGTATTCAACGCCATCATGGTTACCGGTAATGCGGTAGGTGACGCGATGTTCTACGGTCAGGGTGCCGGAAAACTCGCGACAGCGTCTGCTGTTGTCGGTGATGTCATGGATGCGGCTGAGCATCAGACAAGAAACGCACATGTGATCGAGTGGTACGAAGCGGATAAGCCGGTGCTTTCTCCTATCGAAGAACATACTGTATCCGTGCTGCTGCGTCTTCCGGATTCTGTTTCGGATGAGGATATCGAGAAGGCTTTCCCGGAGATCTCCTGCCAGCCGTGTGTCTATGAGGCGGAAGGTGAGAAGGCTGTTATTCTCGGAAAAGACGGAGATCTTAACGAAGCCAAGCTGGCGATCGGTCTGGAGAACTTCGAGAACGTGCTGAGTGTGATCCGTATTTTCTGATCTAAAGTGACAGATCAGACAGGATACACATGTATTCATAATGCTATAATCCTATAGATGATTTATATTCAATTGCTACGTGCGAAACAGGAGGAGAAGAAACATGGATATGAATGAGATGATTGCCCAGTACCCGGCGATTGCCGAGAAGGTCTCTCAGATGGGCAAGATTAAGGAAGGTCACTTCAATAAGAAAGCTTATGCTCGATCGATCGAAGAGTGGAACAGCTTCTTTCCGGAAGAGCTTGCTAAACTGAATCAGGAATTTGCTAATGCCGAGATCGTTATGAAGAAAGCGGTTTTCACACCTACAGCAGTCTGCTACTTAAGTGAAGGATGCTTCCACTGCATTCCGGCAAGAGATATTATCTGGGTATATGCTTACGTTATCAAAGAGAGCATGAACTTCATTCCTACAGGAAAGATCCACCAGGTACGTCTGGTAGACAGATCCGGTGAGATGCATATTGTATGTGCGCAGAACACGAATGCATTTACTAAGAAGACACCTGCTACAGACGCTATCGGCAATATGAAAACAATGCTGGATACTACTCGTCCGGGTATTTTCTATGGATACAGCAAGGAACTCGAGCAGTTCGTATTCGGAAATCTCCCGGGTGCTTGTGCTCAGGTCGATGAGGCTTGTCAGTCCGGTAAGTGATCTGATTTAGAAATCACAAATATGCAAAAGAAATCCCCCTTGCGATGATCTTTCGCAAGGGGGATTATTTTCTTCTTTTCTGTTGTTATCAGATCTGATTTGCTCCGTATTCAGCGTAGAGCTTGGTCATCTCGTTCATCATCGAATTCATCTTCTGCTGGAGCTTGCTGAGTTCCTTTAAGTTCTTCGAATCGATTGCGAGACGGATCTCCTTAAATACAGATACATAATCGGATGTATCCTTGGCCAGATGATTTCTGATATCATCGATCTCTTTCCAGAGAGTAACATCGTAGCTGTTATCCGGATCGTGGAACGGTACGATATTTCTGATCTGCGACAGGTTGGTCGGGATGATTCGCTCGGAAAGTTCCATCTGCCAGCGGTCAAGCATGGCGTGAGCATAAGAGGATATCAGCTGATCGCTGAAAACATCACCTGCGCAGAGGATCGGGAGCATATCATCTGAATGAAGCAGACGGCGGAGAGAATCATAAACTGTTGCCGGCGGTGTGCCGAAGAGACGGTCACGTTCCTCTGTAGAGAAGTGAGTGAAGATGTCATCCTCGCAGCGGTACATACGGTCTTTCTCCATATAATCCGCATCCTCACCA
>JAFWSW010000039.1 GCA_017519205.1 Clostridiales bacterium
ATAGTGATTAAAAATACTATATCTGTAGGGGAGCCTGATAACAAATACCAATGTTTTATTGCCTGCTATAAGCATGGGTTATATAGCAGGAAGTGCCTGATCTGAGGAGTTTTGGGGATTTAAAGAAGTCCCGATCCGGCCTTTAGAAGATATGTCGATCATCTGCAGACAGCATTATATCTGTCCGCCGGGAACCGTCAGAAAAAGCACGGAGCGAAGAGACATCCCCGGATCGACCGCATTCGTCCCCTCGATCGTCGGACTGATCATCGCGGGCTTGTACTATGTTGCCAGTGGGTTGATAGTGACTATGATAAGTAGTATTTTTGAGTTGTAAAGGTAAACATGAATTGAGTTCTGAAGAAGAGAGGATCATTCATGACCGGACTTTCTTTGGAGGTGAGATGACGTATGAGTGAATTTCGACCGATGCGGAGATTAAAACAACAATTAAGTGAAGAGGAATGTCGGGAAGTTCTGCGGACAACGAAGCGCGGTGTTCTCTCTTTGATCGGCGAATACGGGTATCCTTACTCGATCCCTTTGAATCACTGGTTTTGTGAGGAAAACGGTCACGTCTATTTCCATGGCGCCAAAGAGGGTCATAAACTTGACGCGCTTGATAGATGCGATAAAGCATGCTTCTGTGCCTACGATGATGGTTTCCGTAAAGAAGGCGAGTGGGCATTGAATATCAGGTGCGTGATTCTTCGCGGGCATATCCGTCGGGTTGATGACGAGAAACTGGCAATCCGGATCGGCACAGCGATCACGAGAAAGTTTACGGATGACGAAGCATATCTTCAGCATGAACTGGAGCATGCGCTTCCCCGCGTGCAGTGCTTGGAGTTTATTCCTGTCCATATGAGCGGGAAACTCGTCAATGAGGCATGATTGGTCTATCGGGCCAGAATAAAGAAAGTAGCAAGACAAGAGCTTGGAATCTGAGTTGGGTTCGGGGGAACAGTGCATGTGTGATGTTAGGAAAATCGTAGTGGTTAACGCCGGGCCGAGAAAGGGCTGGAATACGGATACTCTTTTGGAAGAGGCGGCAAAAGGGGCCGAAGAAGCCGGTGCCCAGATCGTGCATTTTGATCTGTTCCGGCTAGAGAAATATACGGGTTGTATCTCATGTTTCGGCTGCAAAAAAGAGAAGAATAAAGGACACTGTATTTGCAGGGACGGATTGACGCCGGTCCTGGATGCGATCCGGGAGTCGGATGGCTTGATCATTGGATCTCCGAATTATCTGTCTGAAATGACCGCTTCTTTTCGAGCCTTATATGAAAGACTGATCTTCCAGAGTTTGACCTATAACATCGAAAATCCGTGCTGTAACCAGAAGGAGATCCCGGTTCTTCTCATCATGACAAGCAATGCGCCGGATACGGCTTATCGGGGACTTCTGGAGAACTACCAGCAGACCTTAAGCCGGTTTGTCGGACCTTGTCAGGCATATGTCAGCGGAGATACACTTCAGCTGAAAGACTATAGCCAGACAGACTGGCCATGGACGATGTTCGATCCTAAAGCGAAAAAAGAAAGACACGATACTGTTTTCCCGGAAGAAAGAAAAACTGTGTATGAGATAGGCAAAGCAATGATCAACAGATAACACTTCGCGTAAAGGAGAACTATATGCCATTTCAGATCATTCGTAATGATATAACGAAAGTCACGGCGGATGTGATCGTGAATACGGCCAATCCGGAGCCGAAGTTTATGGCGGGGACGGATTCGGCGGTCTATCGTGCGGCGGGTGAGGAGAAACTTCTTGCCGAGAGAAAGAAGATCGGAAACATCGCCCCGGGTGATGTTGCGGTAACACCGGCCTTCGACCTTCCTGCGAAGTACATCATTCATACTGTTGGACCGGCATGGGTGGATGGGAAGCACTATGAGTTCGATATCCTTCGAAGCTGCTATAGGAAGTCTCTGGTCAAGTCAGCGGATCTGGGCGCGGAGAGTATCGCTTTCCCTCTAATTGCTACAGGTGTATATGGATTCCCGAAGGCAGATGCCCTGGAGATCGCCATCAAGGAAATCTCCAGCTTTCTCATGAAGGAAGACACGGAAATGACCATCATGCTGGTGGTATTTGATGAACGAGCGTTCATGCTATCGAAAAATGTGTTCTTCCAGATCGAATCCTTTATCGATAACGAAGAAGTAAAAGCTGCTCACCTGAGAGAATATTCTTCTGATCTCAAATATGGTCGTGAAAGACAGCGCTACAGAAATGAACAGCTCGAATACGAACATGCTCTGCATCACCTAAAAGAAGAACAAGCCCAAGAAACGAAAACCCCGGGGACGGGTGCTTTTGACAAAGAAGAATACATGAAGGATCCAAGTGAAGACCTATCCTTCCAGAAACACCTGATGGGCTTACTCCAGGAAAAAGACGTAGATAACGCCACAGTATATAAACAATCAAACATCACCAAAGGTGCATTTAGTAAGATCCTGTGCGGAGACACAAAGATCCCGAAGAGAACGACAGCACTGGCACTGTGCATCGGACTTCGCTTGAATCTTCGTGAATCAGAAGAACTCCTCGCCAGCGCGGGACTTTCATTTAATCCATATAGTAAAGCCGACCAGCTCGTGATCAAGTGCATCATGGAGGGAATGTACAATATCTTTTTGATAAATGCCATCCTCTATGATTGCGGACAGCCACAGCTCGGAAATGTTGAAAAATAAGTGCTTTTGAAAAGGTCGCCTGCCGGGAGACCACTTGAACTCCGATTCGTAATATGCTGATACCAAAAAGACAGAAGAGCCGCTTAAGACGGCAGAAAGAAAGGCAGGTATCAGAATATGTACGGAGCAATACTTGGAGACATCATCGGAAGTGCTTTTGAATTTGACAGAGGCGGAAAGACAAAAGAATTCTCGCTCTTTTCTAAAGAGAGCACATGGACGGACGACACCGTCATGACAGTTGCCGTTGCGGAAGCGCTTATGGAAGCGGGAAGAGATGCAACGGCGGAAGAAATCAAGAAGGCCTGCGTGAAGTCGATGCAGAAGTGGGGAAGAAAGTATCCCTATGCCGGATATGGCGCAAGGTTCATTCACTGGGTACACAGCGAACATCCGAAGCCGTATAAGAGCTATGGTAACGGCTCGGCTATGAGAGTATCGGCGGCAGGATGGCTGTACGATACCATCGAGCGGACACGTGAGGTGGCAAGGGCGACTGCAGAAGTATCCCACAATCACCCGGAAGGCATCAAAGGCGCGGAATGCACCGCGGCAGTTATCTTTATGGCGAGAAAAGGTTTTTCCAAACTGCTTATCGCGGAATATGTGCTAATGGAGTTCAGATATGACTTCATGGAGACGGTGGATGAGATGAGAAAGCGCCATGCCCATGTCGAGACATGCATGGATTCTCTTCCCAAGGCAATCCGGTCCTTCATCGAAGGTGAATCTTACGAGGATGTGGTTAGAAATGCCGTATCCCTCGGTGGGGATACCGATACCCTGGCAGCGATTGCAGGCGCCATGGCAGAGGCTTTTTACGGAGTGCCCAGAGGACTGAAGCACGAGTGTAGGGAGAGGATCCCGAAGGATATGCTGGCGGTACTCAAGAGGTTCCGGAAGATAGCGAGGGAAGTTGTTTCGACGGATGCGGCCGGCGATGGACCTGGCGATGGCGGCGAGGCGGACGGCATGACAGTCGGGAATAAAGAACTCATTCGCAAGTATGAAACCTTCATTCATGTGGAGGATCCGGAAGAAGCCGCGAAAGGGAAACTGGCTTTTATCATGGAGCTTTTCGAGCAGATGAAGAAAGGCACTACCGTTCCCACACCGTTTCTCGATGTGAACCATGCCTTCTTCGACGGGATCGATCCGGAGAAGATCGTTGAAGGGGAAACTTTCCAGCTGAAGAAGGAAGCGCGGCTCCGTTTAGATAAGTTGGAGGGTCCGGACGGAAAGCACTGGTTCCCGATCTTCCTGTCGGAAGAAGAACGTGCTAAGGGAAAGACCCCGAACGTCATTATGCATGTACCGATCAGGAACATCGTTCAGTGTGCCATCGATAATCCTTCCGTGGAAGGCGTGGTCGTCAATCCCTTCGGGCCTGCATTCGCGATTCCGAAGGGCCTACTGATGAGTACTCTGGGGATCATGGAACGGGGCGAGGCGGGCTCTGAGGGAGGATGATGATGTAGTCCGAATATTCGGACAGGTTAATTGAGATAATAGGCACAGTGAAGAACAGCTGGCCGCCTGAAAAGGCATTTTGAAGACAGAAATGAGGTGGCAATATGACATTCCTGGTTTGCGCTATCGTAGTTTTCTCTGAATTTATGAAGTGGGTGAAGACATTCAAATAAAAGACGGCCGGGCAGAGGAATCTGCCCGATCTCGGGACGAAGGATCAATCTTGA
>JAFWSW010000040.1 GCA_017519205.1 Clostridiales bacterium
ATGGTTCGTGTCGATGATCGCCGCCGGATTCGGAAGATTTCTCTCCTCATACTGCTCACTTAAGCGGATCAGATCCTCGAAGTGGTAGTTCGGCTGTGCTTCACCGTGTTTATTCGTATATCCTCGAAGGATCGCATGTGCGTGCGGGTTTCCCTTCGACTCGATCTCCCAGCCTCTATAGATAAAGGTATGCGGGTGGGATGCCGCCAGAATGGCATTCAGCATAACCGCGTAGTCACCAGATGTCGGGTTCTTCATGCCGACCGGGGATGCGATCGCACTGGCAGTCAGTCGGTGCTGCTGGTCCTCGACCGATCTTGCGCCGACAGCAACATAGGCCAGAAGATCATCCAGGTAAGCATAGTTTTCCGGATAGAGCATCTCATCGGCGCAGGCAAAACCCGTCTCGGCGATCGCTCTCATATGCAGATGGCGTGTGGCCAGGATGCCCTTAAAAAGATCCGATCTCTCGTTCGGGTTCGGCTGGTGGAGCATGCCCTTATAGCCTTCACCGGTCGTTCTCGGTTTGTTGGTATAGATACGCGGGACGATGATGATCTTATCCTGCACTTTTTCCTGAAGCGGACGAAGACGGGAGATATAGTCGATGACGGAATCCTCATTATCAGCAGAACAAGGTCCGATGATGAGTACGAGCTTATCGGAAAAGCCCTCGATCACGCGCTCCACTTCTCTTTTGGTATTGATCACCGCCTGCTCCATCTCGGCAGTCACGGGATAGATCTCCTTGACCTCTTCCGGCAGCGCCAGTTTTTTCACATATTCCGCATTCATTTCTTTCTTATCCCTTCTTTTGCAAAAGCACCCGTCTTCTTACTTTCCGATCCGTTCGTCCGGCTTATAGGTGCCGATGACCTTGATCTTCTCACATGCTGTCTTGAGCTGTTCCAGCATTCTCCAGCCTTCTTCGGAATCGAGGACGCCCTCGATCTCGGTGTAGAAATAATACTGCCAGTTGACGTCCTTGACCGGACGGCTTCTGATAACACGCATGTTGTAGTTATGCTTACCAATGATGGAGATCGCGCGGGCCAGAGCTCCGGCGAAGTCTCTGATCGTAAAAATCATGATGGTATTCTTCGGTTCCTGGCGGGCTGCCATAACCTCTTCCTGGACAGCTCCGTCACGTCTTCTGAAAACGGCGAAACGGGTCACGTTTCTGGAGCTTTCGTTGATATCGTGTTCGATTAATTCCAGACCGTAGAGCTTCGCGGTCTCGGAACTTGCGATCGCACCGACTGTGATATCCGAACGGTCGGCGACTTCTTTGGCCGCACGGGCCGTATTTTCATATGGGATGGACTCATATCCGTGATGAGCGATAAACTCACCGCACTGCTCGAGTGCCTGCGGATGGGAGATGACTGTCTTAATTGATTCGATGGAGCTGCCGGAAACACCGAGCAGACACTGCGAGATCGAGAGTTCATAGACACCGATCACCTCGAGAGGTCCGCTGAACATCAGGTCACTGACCTGACCGACTTCACCTGCATAACTGTTCTCTATGGGAAGCACAGCCGCGTCGGCGAGTGCTTTGGCCACGGAATCATAAGCTTCTTTAAATGTACGGCAGGAAACCTTCTCGGCGGATGGGAAGATTCCTCCTACCGCCATTGCAGCAAAAGATCCTTCTATTCCACTATACGCGATCCTCATTGGTCCCTCCTTCATTCAAAACTGCTGTTTCCCAGTATCACAAGGTCATGCGGCAGATTGATTGAGGTTCATTTTCTCACAGGATTGCATATAAAAAAAGTGATATTACGAAAAAAGACGGTTTTCGTTTAGAAAACCGCCCTTTTCTTTTTTTGGGGGACCGTTTCAGGTCAGGAATATCATGCTCATCATGTATTCGGGATCGCTACCGTATTATATCGGAGCAGTTCATTTCCGCTCATATCGATCATCGCAACCTGATTACTGATGCTTCCGCCCTCAACCGTCGGAATGATTTCTCTGTAAACGATTCTGCCATCCTGGATCTGTTCGACCTCGACATACCAGCTGTCGGACTCTGCGCTGACCTCAGCAACGGAACTTCCGTCATCCGCACGGATAACAGCGATCTTCGAAGAGTAACGTGTAGTACTGTAGTTAATGCGGACATAGAACTTGTTCTCAAAAGAATCCTTGAAAAGCTGCGTGCTTCCCTTTCCTTCAGAGATCACGCTGAAATCCGATGCATTCAGAAGTTTCCAGTCCGGATCATCCAGATTGCAGGATGTAAGAAGGATCGTATCTCCTGCCTGCTCACACGCATAGGATCCCGGGATCAACGCTTTGTTACCGTTTTCAAGATTCAGCAGCTCGGTATTATCATCAAGGCTAAAGACGACCGGAAGTTTCTGATCCTGCTTGATCGCAAGGTATTCCGCACCTTCCGGAAGTTCCAGTGCATAAGCCGAAGCAGCACCCTCAAACTCGATCGTTTTCAGGAACGTACCGGTAAGCTCATATACATCAACAGCATTCGCTTCCGGCTTTCTTGCGACAAGATAGTCTCCGGCCCGTACGATTCCCGTGATCTTCTTATCCGCGTTATCGATCACACAAAGGTTTCTTCCGTCCTTTCTGACCAGTTCGTAGCAGGAAGGAATATCCGGGTCATCATTGTCCAGACGGCCAAGCATGACCAGTTCGTCTCCTAAAATCTCACAGGAACAATAAACAAAGTCGGAAAGTGATTTTCCATCCGGAGTATAGATGCGTGCACCGCCGTTTTCGGAAGAATCATCCATTACGCAGATGAAGCTTCCGGCAGGTCTCCAGGACGATCCGTAAACATCCGAATGTTCCTCAGGCATATTTTTTCCGTCTGTTCCATCGTAGAGATAGTACTCACTATCGAAGTCATTCATACAGTTGACATAACGCTCATCGATAACACCCTCGAAGCAGTAAAGTTTCGTCGTATCCATCTTCAGGTGCTTTCCCTCGCCGACCTTGGCGGTCTTAAGGTCGTACTTATAGATCGTGATACCATCTTCTTCGATCGTATACAGATACTGATCATCTCCGTCAGTATACTTACCATCGTAGATCATTCCGGTAAAGCTGGATCCGTCTTTGGAAATGATGCCGACCTTCCAGTCGATATCTTCTCTTTCCGAGTTATTTACATTCTTGATCACGAGGAGGCTTCCATCAGCAAGATAGTATGCGCGGTCAAAGACCGGATCACAGATGATGCGTCCCTGCAGATCCGCAAGGCCATAGAGAGTCTGGCCTTCCAGAAATTTGCGTTCATTATCCACACCCAGGAACGGAATGACTGCGCCATAATCAGCGGAAGGAGTAAACTCCGTGATGCGTTCGTCAGAAAGACGCGTAATGTTCTCCTCCTTCTTTACCGCCGCAGTAAAAGCACTCCAGTTCGCAGCGACCGGACCGTTCAGCTTTCCGGTAGGATCTGTTTCCGGTACGATATATCCGGCCATCTCGGCAAGTTTTCTGCCGTCTTCACTCAGCAGCCAGTTATAA
>JAFWSW010000041.1 GCA_017519205.1 Clostridiales bacterium
AAAACCGCTAAACACAATGGTTGAGATTTCAAGACTTAACAGACCTACACAGTTTGTAGAGATAGAACTTGAAGCAATGCTTTCAGAATAGGAGGAACAGGAAATGTCTAGAATATCGGAACATCCTATTTTAGGAAAAAAAGAAGAAGGCAGAGAAGTCGAATTTACCTTTGACGGTCAGAAGATGAAAGGCTTTGAGAATGAGCCTATCGCGATAGCACTAAAGGCAAACGGAGTGATGATCCACAGATATACAAAGAAAGAACACAAACCGAGAGGTCTCTTTTGTGCAATAGGAAGATGTACCGACTGCGTAATGGTAGTGGACGGGAAGCCAAATATCAGAACCTGCGTAACACCTCTTAAAGAAGGAATGGTAGTCAACACGCAGGACGGAGTCAAAGCAGTAGGCATGTAGGAGGTAACATTCTATGAAAAGATACGAGGTAATAATCGTCGGTGCCGGCCCGGCAGGACTTTCGGCAGCTATTGAGGCAGCCAAGAAAGGACTTAAGGTAGTCGTATTCGATGAGAATGATAAACCGGGCGGACAGCTCTTTAAGCAGATTCATAAATTTTTCGGATCAAAAGAGCATCACGCCAAGATAAGAGGATATAAGATCGGCGAAGAACTCTTGAAAGAAGCAGGTGAGCTCGGAGTAGAAGTTGTTCTTAACGCAACGGTCGTAGGCTTATATCCTGACAAAGAAGTAAATGTAAGGATCAACGATGAGATACATCACTTTAAGGGTGACACGGTGATAATCGCAACCGGAGCATCCGAGAACATGGTTACTTTCCCCGGATGGACATTACCCGGAGTTATCGGAGCCGGAGCAGCGCAGACAATGATGAACCTGCACGGCATACAGCCCGGAAAAAAGATCCTGATGCTCGGTTCCGGAAATGTAGGACTTGTAGTTTCTTTCCAGCTCTTGCAGGCAGGATGCGAAGTGGTAGCAATTGTTGATGCGGCTCCGAGAATCGGAGGATACGGAGTTCACGCATCAAAGGTTTCAAGGACGGGAGTTCCTTTCTACCTCTCACACACGATCAAGCAGGTTCACGGAGAAGATTGTGTTACAGGCGTAACCATTACAGAGGTCGACGATCATTTTGCACCGATACCGGATACCGAGAAGTTCTTCGAAGTTGATACAGTCTGCATGGCGGTTGGCTTATCGCCCATGTCACAGCTTCTTAAGATGGCAGGTTGTGTTATGGAAGATAATCCAAAGCGCGGAGGTCAGGTGCCTATCGTTGATGAATATGGTGAGACATCCGTTTCCGGCATATTTGCGGCAGGTGACGTATCCGGAATCGAGGAAGCTTCATCGGCCATGATCGAAGGAAAAATGGCAGGCGTGTGCGTTGCTGAGTACCTCGGATATATCGATGAGGAAGAAAAAGACAGTCTCCTTAAAGTATTCGATGCGGACCTAAACAGCCTGAGACAGGGAATGTTTGCTCCAAAGAACAGAGGAAAACTCATAGAGAGCACCGAAGAAGGAATCGAGATATCCAAGAACCTTCTTAAAAAAGGATATGTAAAAGACGATGAGATCGAGAGATTCCCCGGTGTCGTTCATAAGTCGGGAGTTCATCCTGTGATCGAATGTACGCAGAATATCCCATGCAACCCGTGTCAGGATGCATGCAAAAAAGGTTGTATCTCAACAGGAAAGAATATCACATACCTTCCTTTTGTTAAGGACGGAAGCGAATGTATCAACTGCGGAATGTGCGTAGCAAGCTGCTCGGGACAGGCAATATTCCTGGTAAACGAAGATTGCGGCGACGGAAGCGCAACCGTAACTCTTCCATATGAATTCTTCCCGCTTCCCGAAGTCGGAACGGTCGGATTCGGACTTTCAAGAAAAGGCGAGAAGCTCTGCGAAGCAGAAGTTGTTTCCGTAAAGAGCGTCGGAGCATTCGATCATACAAATCTTCTTACCATGAAGGTTCCGAAGGAATATGCGATGAAAGCAAGGTTTTTCAAATGTAGTTAAAGAAGTGAAAAGGAGCGATCGTTATGAATACTGTAGTTGACAGATCAATAGATATAGGTGAATTCATCGCACAGCCGGATGACGACATGCTTATCTGCAGATGTGAGGAAATTACAAAAGGTGAGATCAGAAAAGCCGTACATGACGGGATGTGGACGCTCACGGAAATAAGAAGATATTTGCGAACGGGAATGGGACTTTGCCAGGGACAGACCTGCTCCAGACTTGTAAAAGGTATTGTTGCGAGAGAACTTGGTGTATCTCCTGCAGAGCTTGAGCCTGCAACTGCAAGATCTCCGATGCGTCCTACAGAAATGAGAATATTTGGCACAGAGGAGGTATAGGCTATGGTAATGGAAAATAAAGCGGATGTAGTAATTGTCGGTGCCGGAATCATCGGTTGTGCCATTAGTTATTATCTGAGTAAACGTGGAAAAAGCGTAATTGTTCTGGAGGGAAGCGATAATATCGGAAACGGCGGCTCATCCAGAAACGGCGGTGGTGTAAGACAGTCGGGAAGAGACCCAAGGGAACTTCCGCTTGCGATGTACGGAATAAAAGAGCTGTGGCCGACACTTTCGGAAG
>JAFWSW010000042.1 GCA_017519205.1 Clostridiales bacterium
ATCTCGTCATTCGCATTTGTCGAAACATTGTTCTTTCGCTTATGTGCCACCAGAAGAATCAGAGTGTTATACTTCATCGCCATACGAGTAAGTTTTTTGACAAATTTACTCTGACGTTCATACTGGTCATCGCCGGATAAATGCTCTAAGTCGAGGGCCGTCATCAAGTTATCAATGAGGATTACTCTACATCCGTACTGATGGATTGCTTTCTCGACCGTTTTTACCAGTGATTCTTTTTCGTCATCACCTATCTGTGTGTTGTCGTACAGAAAAGCCTTACCTCTGAGCCATGTCGATATAACATTTTTGTTTGCCGTAGATATCGAATAACCCTTCTGTTCATAAGTGCCGTCACCGTACTCAAAAACATGATTACCGCCAGCAATCTGGAACAGCATCCATGCCTTGAAAAGATAGTTTGGAAGTTCCCCAGAGTAGGCGAAAACCTTATATCCTCGCTCTATTGCGGATACAATCATTTGACTTGCAAGCGTAGATTTTCCGCTTCCGGGCTTGCCTGAGACGAGATGTACTCCACCGAACGGCAGACCGCCATATAAAAGCCTGTCTACTTGTTTGATTCCTACTGGCAGTTTCTCAAGTTTTGAGATATCCACGTCTTCTACATCAGCGAGTTCTATGATTTCCGCTGCCGGAAGTATCACGGCATTAGCAATGCATTTCAGAATCTGCTCTCTGCCATATTTCTGTAGGATCTCGTTTGCATCCTTACAATCCAGATAATCCTCTGGTCGAACGTGCTTTATCACGCCGCCGAACCGCTGCTTCATCTCATCCAGAAGAGTGATCGCTCCGTTTTCATAATCGCCGAAAATTATCATTTCTGAAAATTGAGAGACGAAATCGTAGGATGGTGGATACCATGTAAATCCTTTAGCACCGCCTGGAACACTGAATGCATTTCTTATACTCGCTTCGTGGCATGACATCGCATCGAGCTGACCCTCGCAGAGAACCATCGTCTCGTATGAGCCATCCCAGACCTGAACACCGTAGAGATATGGCATACAGTTCTGTTCGTACCATTCCTTGACACCATTTTGTTTGTCCTTGGTATAGTTGAGGTTTCTGTACTTGACATTAACCATCTTCCCGGAAGCATCGTATATCGGGAAACACATAACAGCTTCGTTATCCGTCTGCGCCGTCACTCTATAAGCCTTGGCTGTTTCCTCAGAGATTCCTCTGCCCCGAAGGAATTCAACCGCCGGGGCCTTGGGTATTATCTCCTCTTTAGGCTGTGGGAGTGTTCTGTACTGAGGTTTCTTTCTGTAGAAGTTAGAGAATTCATCGGACAGCTGGAAGTCGAAGTCTCTCGCCAAGGTAATCATATTGCCCTTTACCCTACACGAGGATCTTTTGCACTCATACTGCCCGGTCTTAGTGTTGACGTAAAAAGTCCACTTATCCCTACTCGCTCCACCTCTGCAATACGGACAGTACAGAAATGCACACTCTTCCCCGACTCGTTTTGCTCGGATTCCCTGTGAATTGGCGAATGCTATTATGTCCTGCTCTTTTATCTCGTAGTGCAGCATCAGTTCATCCACTCCCCATCTGGCTCATCGAATGTCTCCGGCTTTACCATGAAATCGTCTTCTGGATAAGGATAGATTTTCTTGGGGAACAGCTTCTGCTTCTCGCCTCGTTCCTTTGCGTGTCGTTCCCATGTTGCCGTTGCGCTGTGCCAGTTCGTCATCTTGTTCTTGCCGATCATCCAGTTCTTTGAATCGTAAAAGTCCACAAACGCTTCTGGATCAACGTGTAACTTATCATTATTCAGACAGTATTCGGTAACTTCTTCGACAGTGGGTGGTGTAAACCTCTTTCTCTTTTCTTTCTCTTTACTATTCTTATCTAAACTATCCTTACTTAATCTATCCTGTGGCAACCGATCGTCACCCTCTTGGCAACCATCTGGCAACCAAGTATACGAACCATTGTCTTTGAGCTTCAATTTCGCAAGTTCTTCTTGGAACGCTGTCGGTGTATATCTGTCTTTCCGAAGAGCATTTGCCATTCGCCAATGCTTGATAACGATCACTCCGTTATCAAACTGATAGATATATCGTTTTTCAAGAAGTGCCTGAAGATCCTGCACACTGGCATGAGCCTTGAACATTGATATCGACACTTGATTACAGAATCCATCGTCATCTGCGCTCATAGACAGATGAAGGTATAGTGCCTGTGCTGACGAAGACAGGCTCATAAAATTATCATCATCGGTTACTTTCTTCGTAAACATTCTTCTCTCTGCCATGTTATCCTTCCTCTACGGAAGAAAAAGACAACGCTTATGTCGTGCCACATTCCGTAGATATATAATTTTTCATCTTCTCCACATCGACCCGGATGACTCGACCACCGATTTTCACCAGTGCGTTTGCCTCTACAGCTATCTTCCTCATGGTAGCCGTACCGACTCCGAACATTTTCGATGCTTCAGGAACGGACACATACAATGCGTTGTCGCTCTTGGTTCTACTATTCATAATCTTTCCTTTTCAAGGTTCAAGAGGTTGCATCCCAGTGCATCCTGTTCTATTACAAGTATAACAAAGCGCAGGATTACATGGGAAGTTTTATTTTTTCAGAACTATCATTTTTGTGGAGATTCGTTATTCTTCTCCGTCATCATCATCGCCGATCATATTGACGAGATCTTTGAGCGCAAGTACTGCTGTGCTTCTCTGCGCTGCTTTGAACATAGCTTCGTGCTGATCGATGAGTTTAATTAACTCTTCATCTGTTATCTTTCCCACAGAGTGTTTCGCAATAGCCAACACCAGTTCGTAGATATTGACGATATCGATTCTTGCTCCAGTATCCATCATTCATCTCCTTTTACGTTTAATAGTTCCAGTATCTTTGCTCCAGCGTCCTTCTTCCGGCAGAAAACGAATTCGCAACCGTAGCGGTACATTATTGTTATCATTGCTTTCTTCAGAGTGCCGCCAGTAGTAGCTTTTGGATATTTCTGTACCCATTGACCATCTTTTTTCACCCGGATCTTCAATCGAGGATTCTGCCAACGATGGACATCATAAAGTGAGTTAACCACATAGTGACCGTTCTCGTCTGTCTGATCTTCCTCGACCAAGATGTAGAGTTTAATTCCGTTGTCCTTTGCAAGTTTGCACTCTTCCCGGAATCGATCATGTTCAGAACCGCAGATGTTTTGTACGCACTCGCTCAAGCCGTCTTTACTGTCAACAACGACCGACATATTATCTAATAGGCTGTAGTCGGCAATCGGCAACTTGCTATGTAACGTGTTAAATCCTTGCGACCTGAAGTACTCTTCCTTCCGCTTGTGGCTTGCGTTACGCATCTGCTGCCTCGTATCTATGACGATAGTTTTTATGGCATCACCACCTCGCTCTCGACTTCGATAAAATCCTCGGAGTTTTCATTCGCCTGAACCTCTCGATTCCGCAGTTCTTTCTGGTCGGTTTCGATTTCCAGGCCCTCATTCCACGATGACCATTCCTTTGCATCCATGTCGATAGAGAGATGTTTGCAGAGGCGATGCAGCACGGTCTTCTTTACCATTTCTGAATAGAATTTCGTCCATGGTACTGCGTTCTTTGATTTGCTCTGCCCTCTGGAAGTTTCGATATCCTCGATAGACATCGATTCACACATCTGACCGCCATCTTCATACAGACATACGGCGAATGCCCCGATGATCTTCGCATTGCTGAATGGTTTCGGATGGAAATTGATTGTAGGCTCTCCGTTTACGATGGACTCTTCGAACACATCACCTTCCCGGACAACCCTTGCGTAGATATCCTTTATCGGTCTTGTCGCATACTTCTTTGCCATCTTTACCGAACCCTTGTAGGACGGCATCAGGTTAAGTGTTGAACCGTAAGGCACGAGATAGCACTCTGCATTCAGTGCGTCCAAACCAAGGTACGCAGCTCGTACAAGTCCGGCTTTAATCTGCGAAGACCCATACTGCTTGTTGAACTTAACCAGAGTATCGTTTCCGTTAAGCAGTGCGATGCTGTTCTGAACAAATCTCGGTATGTTGAAATCTGCCGGAAGAGCATCCTTTACACTGACCAACTCCGTAGTCAATGACTCGGAAAACGATGGTCGTTTCACATCAACTTCATTTGCCAAGCTATCAATCTCCTTTCTTTTTGATCTCGTAGTCTGGGAAATTGTCCTCGATGAATTTGATGAGCCTGTTGTTGCTCTCAGAAATGGTGCGGAGAGCCTCGGAAATAGCCGGAGAACCGTCTGGAAGCCTCTCAACGATAATTTCCCTACCTAACTGCTTTAAAACGCCTGAGAGGCCACTGAAATAGCCACAGTACTTGTAGCGAGGAGAACCGTCCTTGTTCACCCCGGTTCGTTTGGCAAGCGTCCACGATAATCGATCAACAAGACAGACATATCCATCCATCAATTCAATGACTTTCTGCTTCTCTTTTTCTTTTTTCAATTAATCACCAAACCTTTCTTGGCTATTGCCACTGCTCCGAACGGACTCAGTGCCGACTCGACTTCTGCCTTAAACATTTCCCTGTTAGCGTTCTCGTTGCTCAAGTGAGCCAGCACCACTGCCCTCGTATGCTCATCCACATTGTTTTTCAGAAATCGGATCGTGGTCTGTAGTTCCATATGCCCTCGGAGAACATGATGTCGCTTAACGGTATCG
>JAFWSW010000003.1 GCA_017519205.1 Clostridiales bacterium
CTGGTACGAGAGGTACTGCTCAAAAAAGAAGAGAAAAAGAACGAAAACGAGTAAGGAGGAAATAGCCTATGAATATATCGAAAAGAACGATGGAGATGCTCTCCCGTGCACATATGTACGCAGCATCTTTTAACCTGAATTTTATCGGAACGGAACATATACTCCTGGCGCTCTCGGATGCGAGCATGACGCCGGTAGATGAGATACTTTCCCGTTACGGTGTCGGCCAGAACGTAGTGATGGGCGAGATCGTAAAGATCACAGGCCGCGAGCCGGGTGCTTTTGTAGAAAGAGAAGGAGATCCGAACGAGATCTTCACCCACTGCACGAACCGTACGAAGAGACTTCTGTATCTTGCTGAATTCCTGACAAAGAAGACCGGCAAGAATGTTGTCGAGCCGGAGCACGTGCTCCTTGCGATCCTGAAGGACGGCCAGTGCACGGCATACCGTATCCTTGCATATCACGACTTCGATGCTAAGGAGGCCGCAGAAGACCTGATCGATATCCTGCGTGAGAGAGCCCGCGAGGAGAACGCCGATTTCGACGATGACGATGTCGATGAGGAAGAGCGCGATGAAGAGGAAGAAGAGGATGGCGATGAGGGTGAAGAAGATGATCCGGTTGCCAAATTCTTCGGAGGTGAAGCTCCTTCCAGAAGAGGCAGAGCTTCCAGTAAAAGAAATGCTTCCGGCAAGGGTAAGGACAGTAAGACCAAGGTCCTCGATAAGTACTGCAAGGATCTGACTGCAGAGGCGAAGGAAGGCCGCATCGATCCGGTCATCGGACGTGAGGAGGAGATCTCCCGTGTCATGCAGATCCTCGTTAGAAGAACGAAGAACAACCCGGTCCTCATCGGTGAGCCTGGTGTCGGTAAGACGGCGATCGCTGAGGGACTGGCCCAGAAGATCGTAGATAACGATGTACCGGATCTTCTTGCCGGAAAGAGAGTCATGTCTCTTGACCTGGCATCGATGGTAGCCGGAACGAAATTCAGAGGTGAATTTGAAGAGCGTTTCAAGAAGGGACTCGAAGAGGCAACAAAAGCCGGCGATGTGATCCTTTTCATCGATGAACTCCACACCATCATGGGCGCCGGAAACGCGGACGGTGCCATGGATGCAGCGAATATGCTCAAGCCGCTCCTGGCACGTGGCGAACTGCATGTCATCGGTGCAACGACACTTGATGAATATAGAAAACATATCGAGAAAGACTCTGCACTCGAGCGCCGTTTCCAGCAGGTCCTTGTTAAAGAGCCGAGCACGACGGACACGATCCTGATCTTAAAGGGTATCAGAAGCAAGTTCGAAGAACATCACGGCATCAAGATCCCGGACGATGCGATCGATGCGGCAGTTATCCTGAGCAGCCGTTATATCACCGACCGTTTCCTGCCGGATAAGGCGATCGACCTGATCGATGAGGCGGCATCCAGACTTCGTATCAACTCTTCCACAGAACCGGATGAGACGAAGAAGATCGGTGAGCGTATCAACGAGATCATGCGTCTGAAGCAGGAAGCCGTCAATAATCAGGACTTCGAAACTGCACAGAAACTCAGAGATGAAGAAACTGTTCTTGAGGAGAAACTCAGCACACTGCGTCAGCAGGTCGTCAGCTCCAAGGACAAAGAACTGGCTCTTACACCGGATGATATCGCGGATATCGTTGCCCGCTGGACAGGTATCCCGGTCAAGAAGATCACGGAGAGCGATGCCGAGCGTCTGAAGACTCTCGAAGAAGAACTGAAGAAGCGTGTCATCGGTCAGGACGAAGCGGTTACCGCGATCGCGAAGGCGATCAGAAGAAGCCGTCTGGGTCTCAAAGATCCGAAGCGTCCGTCCGGATCCTTCATCTTCCTCGGTACTACCGGTGTTGGTAAGACAGAACTGGCAAAAGCACTGGCCGAGGTCATGTTCGGTAACGAAAATGCACTGATCCGTGTTGATATGTCCGAGTACATGGAGAAACACGATGCCGCTAAACTCATCGGTTCGCCGCCGGGTTATGTCGGTTACGATGAGGGCGGACAGCTCACTGAGAAGGTACGCCGTCAGCCGTATTCCGTAGTTCTCTTCGATGAGATCGAGAAGGCGCATCCGGAGATCTTTAACTCCATGTTGCAGATCCTGGACGATGGCCGTCTGACTGATGGTCAGGGACGTGTTGTCGACTTTAAGAATACGATCATCATCATGACATCTAACATCGGTGCCAGAATGCTGACTACTTCTGCCGGACGTCATATCGGATTCTCCATCCCGTCCGAAAAGAAGACCGATGATCCGTTCTTCGATGAGGCGGATGCAGATAAGCTCTACGGCGGTAAGTCCTACAGCGAGGCAAAAGAACTTGTTCTCGAAGAACTGAAGAAGGCCTTCAATCCGGAGTTCATCAACCGTGTGGATGAGATCATCTTCTTCAGAATGCTCGGTAAGCAGTCGATCCTCAAGATCGTTGATCTCCTGACAGAGAGCCTCAGCAAGCGCGTCAAGGAACTCGGTATCGAGATCGAACTGACCGACGCGGCAAGAGAACTTCTCGCCAAGAAGGGCTACGATCCGCAGTACGGTGCAAGACCGCTCAAGCGTGTCATCCAGTCCATGGTAGAGGATAAGTTCTCCGAAGCTCTCCTCGATAGAGCTGTCGAAGCCGGATCTACCGCACTTGTCGATGCGGAGAATGATGAGATCGTGATCCGTAAGAAAGAGACAAAAGTACCTGCACCGGCAGCGGCCGAAGTGGAAGAGTAACTGAAACTGCCCTTCCTGCAAGCGGCAAATAGACACAAAATAACCTCGTTGCGACTCAAACAGTTTGCTTACGCAAAACTCGTCGCCACGAGGTTTTTTGTGCCTTCTATGCAGGATTGCAATTCAGGCAGTTTCAGTTACTCTTAAGAATCTTCCGGCGTGATTACTCAGCCTTCGATCTTCTTTACCGGGACAAGCTCGATGTAGCCGCGCTCACCTCGGGGTTCGAGTTGGATCCTCGGATTCTTGTCATCCCAGGTATATCCGATGAACTCCGGATTATACTTCTTCTCGGCATCCCAGATCTCTCCGATAGCTTTCTCGTAGTTTTCTTCCTTGAAGGGTTCTCCACGGAAGAGAAGATAGGTAGATGCAGGAAGGTCGATGACCTCAAATCCTTCCGGTACGGATCCCTTATAGTCCGGCTCGACTTCTACGCCCTGGACATACTCATTCGTTACCGGTTTTCTCAATTGTTCCGGAAGCCACAGACATACCGGCTCGCCACTGATGGACTTGATGCTTGTCAGAAGTCCCCACACATCACATCCGACTTCCTTACAGTAGCTCCAGTACTCGTTTGCATTGATTCCTCTCTTGATGATTACCTTTCTCTCCGGTTTCTCAATTACCTGAATAAACACATTTCTGATCTCACTCATAGTATCCACATTCCTTTCATTTTCAATGATCAGCGAAGGAGTGAAGAGCCAGATGGGAACCGGGCTGGTGGAGTACTCTTTCGGGTTACAGCCGAATTCACGTCTGAATGCGCGCTGATATCCGTCAACACTTCCGAATCCCATACTGATGGCGACATCAAGGACAGATACATTTTCATCTCTTAAACGCAGAGCCGACTTCGACAATTTCAGGCGTCTGATATAGATTGCCGGCGTCATGTTCAGGTGCTCGATGAAGAGCCGTCTCGCGTACCAGGGAGAAAACGACGAAGCCTTCGCAAGGTCTCCCAATGTGATCTCATCGTTGATGTGATCACGAATGTAATCCTGCATGGCCCGTACCGCCTCTTTATGTTCGTCCATCTGCTCACCTCCTTTGTGAGCTCATCTTACTTGAAAAGGTTATTTCGATTCTCGACTTTTTTTGCTAAGAATCGGATCAGCTGATGTTGTTTACGATTCCGACAGATACGTATTTATCCAGAAGGGCGCGAAGATCTGTTCCCTCCTCGGCGTGATCCCGATCGATCCAGTGGATCGTGTATCGCTTCCCGCCGCCGGGAAGTTCCGCATCCATCGTATAGTAATCAATATAAGGAGTATCGATACTGACACGGCAGTTCCACCTGATCCCCTTACATTCTTCCGGCGCGCAGTCCGGGAAGTTGACATTGATCACCTGCCCGGCCGTAAGCACGTTTATCTTTTCTTCGGCAAAAGCACCCGCCCCGTCCGGATCCATCAGCGCCTGAAGGACAGAGGGCAGATATTCATCTGTGAGCTTGTGTCCGTGGCCGCTGCTTCTGGGGTCATTGAGAAAGCCTTCGGAAAAAGCGATCGCCGGGTAGCCGCACAAGGCAGCATCGAGAGCGGCATTTACGGTCGCGGAATACTGGATATCCGCACCTGCGTTAAAGCCGTTATTGATTCCGGAGAAGACTACGTCCGGTTCTTCCGGCATGACATATTTACTGCCGATACGGACGCAGTCGGCAGGAAGACCGGTGCAGGAAAACGCATGCACATTTTCCATCTTCCAGTCCGCCGGATATACATCCAGAGGATCATTGATCGTCAGACTGTGGGACGCAGCGCTTCGCTGTCCGTCCGGAGCAACGACCCAGACTTCCCCATATTTACTTGCCGCTTCTGCCAGCCGTTTAAGCCCTTTGGCATCGATCCCGTCATCGTTGGTGATCAGTATTCTCTTTATGTTTTCCATAGTATTTCTTTCTCCCAAAGGAATGTTTTTCCTTTTCAATTATCTCATAAAGCATCACCTCTGCCTCGCAAGTTTTTTGATTTATAGTGATTCATCCTTGGAGCAAGGATACAACTTTTGCTGTCCAAATATTCGGGTTGACAAAACGAATGTTCGGTCTTAAAATGCAACTTACAAAGAGAACATAAATTCGCTTATGAGGGGAGGAACCGGATATGGAACCAGATCTGGAATACATTTACGACGGAACATTTGAAGGTTTTCTGTGCTGCATCTACGCCAGTTATGTAAGAAGAGAAGTACCGAAATATATCTATGTGGAAGAGGGTCTGCCGCTTCTGGGGGAGACGGCGACATGGATCCCGACCGAGTGGGAAAAGGCGCAGAGTGTGTATATTTCGCTGAGTAAGAAAATCGGGATGGAAGCACAGGACATAGTCAGGGATGTCTTTCTCACGCACATTCCGGACAAGGAGATGACACTGTTCCGGTATATCCGCCTGGGATACTGGATGGGGCGAAGGATACTCTTTGAAGGGGGAACGGAAGAACGGGAATCTTATGGAAAAGTTTCTGTTCCGCAGGAGGGAGAGGATCTGATCCAGCAGGTGCTCTGGGCGTACAGGAACTACCGCTCGGAAGTGAAGAATATTGAAGGGGGACTTCGCTTCCGGTCATTCCCGGATGTCATGATCTCCTGCATCACACCGAGGAATCTGGTGCTGCCTGGACTGGCGGATTACTTTGAAAAGAGGCTGGGGGATACCAACTTCCTTCTTTACGATAAGACGCATCAGATGGCCGCAGTACACAGGGAAGAGGGGACTATGGTGACGCGCATAAGAAGTATGAATCTGCCGGTCCTGTATGACGAAGCAAATGTATATGAGAACCTGTGGAAACCGAGATATGAGAACATCCATATCGAGACTCCGATGAATCAGAGATATGCCCTGAATGAGATGCGTAAGAGACTCTGGTGCGAGGTGATGGATGCCTGATCGGACTGCCCGCAAAAGAGAATTATTCCTGAGTGCTTTCCGAAGCTTTGCGTTCCGCGATCTGCGCAGGGAGTTTGTTGTTCGACAGCGCATACAGGAAGTGCAGAGCGAAGGGGATACTGGTCATACATGTAAGGATGTCTGCGACCGGATAGACTGCTTCGATTCCGTGGATCCCGAAGAAATAAGGGAGAATGAAAATGCACGGGATGAAGTAAACACCCTGTCTGAGGCAGGAAAGGAACGACGCCTTGAAACGTTCGCCGATCGACTGGAATGTCATATTACACATGACGTTGACAGTAAGAAGCGGCAGGATGAATGCTTCGAGACGGAGTGCCCGGGTACCGATGGCGATAACCTCCGCGTCGTCAATGAATAGTGGGACGAGCTGCGGGGCAAAGATGAAAAGCGGGATAGCAAAGGCAAACATTACTGCGGTGCCGAAGATCCAGGTGAAGGTGAATGCGGTCTTCATGCGATCCCACTTTTTTGCTCCGTAGTTGAAGCCGAGGACCGGCTGATATCCCTGGCCGATACCAAGGAGAACACAGAAGATCAGCATGGTGACCTTCGAGAAGATACCCATAGCGGAGAGTGCCGCATCACCGGCAAGTCCGCCGCCCTGAAGGTTCAGGAAGATCGTGGAGATACTGGCCAGTCCCTGACGGAGAAGAGAAGGAAGACCGGTGAACCAGATGTTTCCATGGAACGAAAGGTTCCTGGAGAAATTCGAGATGCTGAGCTTGGCGATATTTTTCTTAAGAAGGACAGGCACCAGAAGCAGACAGAAAGAGATGCACTGGGAGATCAAGGTGGCGATAGCCGCACCGGCAACGCCCATGTCGAGGACATTGATCAGAAGAGGATCCAGGAAGATGTTTAAGACGCCGCCGAATCCGATACCGATCATGGAGAAGACGGCTTTGCCTTCCCAGCGCCATAGATTATTGAGAACATAGGTGCCCATCATGATCGGGGCACCGAAAAGAATATAGCGGGCATAGGTTTTCGCATACGGCATCGCAGTCTCTGTAGAGCCGAGGATGCTCATGATCGGCTCAAGAAAGATCAGGCCCAGTGTCGTGATCAGGGCACCGATGCCGAGTGCGGAAAAGAAACTGGTGGACAGAGCTTTGCTGGCGGTATCCTTATCCTTCGCTCCAAGCGAACGGGAAATAAGAGAACCGGCACCCATGCCGAGTGTGAAGCCTATGGCCTGAATAAGCGCCATGAGAGAGAAAACGACACTGACGGCACCGGACTGGCTCTTCCCGAGCTGGGATACGAAATAGGTGTCGGCCGTATTGTAGATTCCGGTTACAAGCATGCTGACTGTCGTCGGAATCGCTAACTTTAAGATCAGCGGACAGACGGAAGCCTCAGTCATTCTCTTGAATTGCTTCTGGTCAGAAGACGATGCGGACATGAAACGGAATCCTTTCTCTTTTAGGGATATACGAACAGAAATCATTATAACAAAGGGGGAATTAATACGAAACAAGAGATATTACACGAAATTTCATGTTTTTTACTTGAATCCTTTTATTTCACCCTGCCTTTTCGGGCATGAATTGATATACTAATAGTAAGTGCTGCAAGGTGAAGAAGGGAGGAGATACATTGTTTGATAAAATGATCATCCTCATCGGTATGCCGGGTTGTGGAAAAACCACGATCGGGCGGATCCTTGCACAGGAACTCGGGATCCCTTTCGTTGATACGGATGTGCTGATTGCGGAAGCGGAGGGAATGCCGCTTGCGAAGATCCAGCAGGAGAAGGGAATGGAGTATTTCCTCGCAGCAGAAGAGAATGCGCTTTTTTCACTGGATGATACACCGAAGGTCGTGGCGACCGGAGGAAGTGCGATCTTCTGTCAGCACGGCATGATGTATTTGAGTTCCATAGCGACGATCGTCTATCTGGAAACAGATCTGAATATGCTGATGCGCCGCATGGGCGATCCGAAGAAAAGAGGAGTCGTACTGGCACCGAACCAGACGATCATGGGTGTGTACAGAGAACGTCGTCCGCTCTATCTGCGCTATGCGGATATCCGGATAAAGACGCACCGTACGAAACCGAAGATCGTGGCACAGAGAGTACTGGCGGTCCTGACCGGAAAAGGACAAGAAGAGAAGGAAGGAAAAGAAGATGGCGGGAACAACGAAGAAATCAGCTAAGAAGAAAAAGCAGGAAGAGATGCTCTACGATCTTGCAGACCTGTTCAAGGTGTTCGGTGATTCCACGCGTATCCGCATCCTCTATGCACTCATGGAGGGTCCTCTCTGCGTAAGTGATATTTCTGCAGAACTGGAGATGAATCAGTCCGCGGTTTCCCATCAGCTGAAGATCTTGAAACAGAACAAGCTGGTAAAGAATACCCGTGACGGAAAAACGATCTTCTATGAACTTGCTGATGAACATGTAAAAGACATCCTGGAGATCGGTCAGGAACACATCGAGGAGCTGTAATATCCTATGGACAGAAGACCATCTTTCAGCGCCCTGGATATTATCTCCAAAGTAATCTGTGAACATGTAAAAGAAGGCGACTTATGTATCGACGCGACGGCCGGAAGAGGAAACGATACGGCGATGCTGTGCGAACTTGTGGGTCCGTCCGGAAAAGTAATTGCGTTCGATATTCAGGAAGACGCAGTAAAAAGCACGAATGAACTTCTTGAGAATAAAGGTTTTTCTGATCGTGCGGAAGTGCACCTCGAGAGCCACAGTGAGATGGGGAAATATGCGGAGCCCGGAACGGTGTCCTGCATCACATTCAACTTCGGATGGCTGCCGAAAGGTGACCACAATATCTTTACGAAAAAAGAGACAAGTATCCCTGCGATCGAAGCAGGCCTGGAGCTTCTCAAAGAGGACGGCATCATGACACTGATCCTCTACTATGGAAGAGAGACAGGCTTTGAAGAAAAGGATGCACTTTTGGAATATCTGCCGACGATCGACAGTTCGAAATATACGGTTGTTGAGATGCCTTTTGTTAACAGGAGCAACTGCCCGCCGATTCCGATTTTGATCCTTAAGGGAAGATAAGAGAGACAGCAAAGATGACTACAACAAAGATGATTTCAGGCACCAACCCGATTCTTAAGATGGACTTTCCGGATCCGGATGTGATCTTTGTCGATGGAGTGTACTATCTTATTTCCACCACGATGCATTTTCTTCCCGGAGGGCAGATCCTTCGTTCCTACGATCTTCTTCACTGGGAACATGCAGCATATGTTTTCGACCACCTGGACAGCACGGATGCACAGTGCCTTGCGAAGGATAAATACATCTACGGGAAGGGTATGTGGGCAGCAAGTCTCCGGTATCACAAGGGAACATTTTATGTCGTGTTCGTCTGTAATGATACGCAGAAAACATATCTTTACCGGGCAGAGAAGATCGAAGGTCCGTGGAGAAAAAGTGAGATCGAAGGATTCTATCACGACTGCTCGCTTCTCTTTGATGACGATGACCGCATCTATATCGTATATGGTAACCGGCAGATCTATCTGACGGAACTAAACAGGGATCTGACCGGACCGAAGGAAGGCGGACTCCACCGTCTGATCGTACAGGATTCGGACGAGGCAAGACTGGGCTACGAGGGATCTCATCTTTATAAGATCAACGGCAGATATTATCTGTTTTTCATCCACTCACTGAAGGAAAGATGGAGACGTGTGGAGGCATGCTTTTCTTCGGATTCTCCGGAAGGAGAATTTACCGGAGGAGATATCTTTGATGACGACATGGGATTTAGAGATTCCGGTGTCGCACAGGGTGGTATCGTCTGTGGTGTGGATGGGATCTGGAATGCGATCCTTTTCCAGGATAGCGGTGCGGTAGGGCGCATCCCGGTCGTAGTGCCCGTAACGTGGGAAAACGGAAGACCGGTATTCGGTATCGATGGAAAAGCACCGCACGAACTTACCCTTCCCGTGTCTGAAAAGTGCCCGGTGAAAAACGGAGAATATGAATATTCCCCGCTGATCGATTCGGATGATTTCCACTACGGATTTCAGTGGGGAGAGATGCCGGATGAGAATAGCGTCGGAAAAGGAACATATAAAAGAAGGTATGGAACATTCGGGCTCCGCAGTATCTGGCAGTTCAACCATGAACCGG
Organism: Clostridiales bacterium; assembly: GCA_017519205.1. GTDB lineage: Bacteria > Bacillota > Clostridia > Saccharofermentanales > Saccharofermentanaceae > Scatonaster. Next base: position 9,804 of record JAFWSW010000003.1, read on the forward strand.
ATCTGGATCTTGTTTCCCGTGATGAGAAAGAGGGCAAACTCTGGATCACGACAGATAAGATATGCACGGATCTGAACCACGCCGGAAATACACTGACACAGCGCATGATCTATCCCGGATGTAGTGCGGAAATCACGATCGATGCATCGCATCTTAACGACGGAGACTGCGCGGGATTATGCGCACTGCAGGGAGATTACTGCTGGGTAGGTATCGAAAAAAGAGATGGGAAACTCTATGCAGTGATGTACTCGCAGAAAGAAGAAAGAGATATCTGGGATCTAAGTAAAGATCCGGCGGATCTTCTGGAAGAAAGAATGATCACTTCTGCGGGAGCGACTAAAGAAGAAGCAAAGAGTGCATCTGAAAAGGCGAAGGAGAGTGCTTTTCGAGTAAGGATCCACGTCAACTTCGCAGACGAAAAAGATGAGGCAATATGCGGGATCTTCAGAGACGGAAAGTGGGAAAAGATCGGTGGCGTACACAAACTCAGCTTCCGGCTGGACCACTTCACCGGAGCGAGATTTGGTCTGTTTGTTTATTCGACAAAAGAGTCTGGAGGAAAGGCCGGGTTCTCTGACTTCCGGCTGGGTGAAGACATATGATGTTTATATTATTTGCAGTTATTCTACTGGGAAGCCTGGCCTATCTTTTTCTTCGTTTCCGTGTTCTCTTTCTAAAAGGAGAACCGGCAAAAGAAGCTCCTTCTGAAAAGAAAAAGAAGGCCTGTATCCTTGCGGCAATTCCGGTGCTGATCCTTGGCGTGATCAGTGTGTTCCGTCCGTATATTTTTATCGTTCCGGTCTGCCATCTGGTACTCTTCTGGATCCTCTTTGACGTCATCCTTTTCTTCGTGAACAAGAAAAAGAAGATGCCCTTTTTTCTGTCGTCCGTACTGGCGATCGTGGTCACTGTCATCTACATGAGTGTGGCGTATTTTCTGGCGGTACACATGTATAAGACAGAGTATAAACTGACCACGGAAAAAGATGTCGCGCCACTTCGCATCGCTCTCATTTCCGATTCGCATGTCGGCGCATGTTTCGATGGGGAGGGTTTTGCGGAACGTATAAAAAAGATCGAAGAACAGCACCCGGATGTGCTTCTGATCAGCGGAGATTTTGTGGACGAAAACACGAAGAAAGAAGATATGGTCATCTGCTGTGAGTCGCTCGGGGAAATCAAGACCACGTATGGCGTGTACTACGTGATGGGAAACCACGATATGGGAGATAAAGGAGATAGGGATTTCACATTTGACGATCTGATATCTGAACTGGAAAAGAATAATGTTCATGTGCTTCTGGATGAAGTGGCGGAAATCGGCGAGGACTACTATATCGTCGGAAGAAAAGATAAGAGCGTGGTCAGAAAACCGATCGGCGAACTGACCGCTCCTCTTGATAAGTCGAAATATATCATCACGCTGGACCATCAGCCGAATGACTATACTGCAGAAAAAGAAGCGGAGTGTGATCTAGTTCTCAGCGGACATACACATGGCGGCCAGATGATCCCGATCCGTCCGCTGGGCGAACTCTTCGGTGTGAATGACTCTACTTACGGAAAGAAGACCAGAGGCGGAACGACCTTTATCGTATCTTCCGGAATTGCCAGCTGGGCAGTGCCGTATAAGACCGGAACGATCTCCGAGTACTGCATCATCGATATAGAGAAGCATTTGTGAAGCTTTAGTCACTTTCCCAAATACATGTTGACACGTGTGGTTTATCCGAGTAAACTACAGACAAGTGGTTTATCCGGATAAACCATTTCGCGCGAAAAGAAAACGAGATTGCGGACATGGTTAACGTTATGTGATCCGCAATCAGGAAACAGGAGATCAACATGCAGGATATGGAACTGGGCGCAGTGCAGCTGCGCTTCGCAGATATTGTATGGGAACATGAACCGGTCGCTTCCGGCGATCTGGTCAAGATATGTGAGAAGGAACTTTCCTGGAAGAAACCAACGACCTACACGGTCTTAAGAAAGCTTTGTGAGAAGGGGCTTCTTCAGAACAAGGACGGAATCGTGACTTCCCGGATCCCGAAAGAAGAATTCTATTCCGCGCGATCCGAGCAGATCGTGGAGGACTCGTATCAGGGTTCACTTCCTGCGTTTGTCGCATCCTTCATTTCAAGGAAGAAACTTACCTCCGAGGAGGCCGAAGAGATCCAGAAGATGATCGATGCTTTTAAGAAAGGATAATACGAATGAATACACTGTTTATCCGTTTGCTGAATCTGAGTATCGCAGCCACGTGGATCATACTCGCGGTGATCCTGATCCGTGCTCTTACTAAAAAAGCACCGAAATGGTTTCCGTGTCTTCTCTGGGCGCTGGTCGGTATAAGACTCCTCTGCCCGGTGACGATCCAGAGCCCCTTAAGCCTGGTGCCGAGTGACGAAGCGATCCCGGAAAATATCACGGAGATGGAAGATCCCAGGATCAATACGGGGATCCCGTTTATCAACAAGGCGCTGAATCCGGCTTCTGAAAAAGCAAATGAAGAAAATGAAGAAACAGTTTCTTCCGGGAATCAGCATGTGGAAGCAAATCCGGAAGTAATTCTTCCGGAAGCAGATACGGCGTCTGCCTCATCGGAAAGCAGCAAAATGACACTGGAGCAGAAGATCACGATCGCATCGTATGTATGGATCGGAGGACTTTCGCTGATGCTGGGATATGCGCTGGTCAGCTATGTCCGCTTAAGAAGAAGCCTGACTGCGTGCATCTCTGTAAAGGATGGAGTGCTGGCATGTGATGAGGTAGAATCTCCCTTTATTCTCGGTGCCTTCCGCCCGAAGATCTATGTGCCATCGTCCATTAGTGAAGATGCACTGAAGCACGTCATTGCCCATGAGAAATCGCATATAAAGAGGCATGACCACTGGTGGAAACCGCTGGGATTTCTGATCCTTTCCGTATACTGGTTCCATCCTCTCTGCTGGGTCGCATATGTGCTTCTTTGCAGAGATATAGAGATGGCCTGCGATGAGAAGGTCATCCGCATGATGAAGAAGGAAGAAGCCGCGTCTTACTCCCAGACACTCCTTGATCTTAGCTCGCGGAAGACGGCGATCGCAGCATGTCCGGTTGCCTTTGGTGAAGTGGGTGTGAAGCAGAGAGTGAAAAATGTGCTCAACTATAAAAAACCCGGATTCTGGGTCATCGTCGGACTAATCGTCATCAGTGTAGCAGTATCAGTGCTTTTCCTGACGAGACCGGTGAAGAAGAAAGGATCAGTGAGCAGCGAAGTGTTATTATCTGCAAGATCAGAGATCAACATGGATAATCTGAAATCTAAATATCCGCAGTTCTTCGGACTTTCAACGAAAAACGGACTGGTCGTCTATGTTTCCGAATTCGCAGAAGGAGCATACTACTGTTATCTGAAGGAAGAAGGCACCGGTGAACCGTCACTGGACGAGGCGGTCCAAATGAAGAACCTGTCGACGGCAGATGAGATGCGGGCGATCCTTAAAGATTACGATATCTCTCCGGAGAAAGTGAGAGTTGCCTCCTACCAGCATCCGTTATCGAGCTATCTGCAGGTGAACGATCCGAATGAAGGCGCACTGGAAAGATACGAAGCAAAAATCAGAAAACTCTTCTTCAGAAAAGATGGTGAGGAAGAGATAGAGGAAAGTGAGATTCAGAGCAGTCTGGAGAGTGTGCTGCCGATCAGTGAAGTGAGCCAGGGAAGCGACACGAGTCAACCTGGTGGAATGAGCGACGTATCCGAATCGGACACGAGTGCGGATACGTCGAATATACCTCCTGCCTTGACGACGGATGACACCGAAAGACTGGCGGGTTCCCGTGTGGCATTTGCGAAAGGGGAAGACTGGGTCGAACTTTGCGATGGAGCGCTTAATTCTGATCGCGTGCATTTGTCTCATGAGCGGAGCTTCCCGCTGTACCGCTTCGATACGAGAGAAGAACTGGATGCGTTTATCAAGAACTATTCCGCGAAACTGACACTCGATGAAGGAGGATACGGATATCCGTCGTTTGTTGATCTGACATCGGAAAGTGCCGGCTATGACAGCACGTTCTTTGCCAAAAAATCGGTCATGGCGGTATATGTCTCCTGCGAGAATACAAGAGATTATGCTTTCTTATCTGCGCAGGGTGTAGAACAGCAAGGTGAATCCTGCGAGTATCACATGTATGTTATTACCAGACATGACTGGCCGAGGAATTACACCGTGGCAGTACAGGCAGGATACTTCCTTCTCTACGATGTTGCCGATGCGGATCTTGAAAATGTCACTTCCTACAATGCGACCTACCACGAAGATGATTACAGTGCCGCCTATGACATGAAGCGTAATTCTTATCCACAGGGAAAAGATATTACCGATCTGGCCAAGAGTTATAGCGAGAAGGAGCTTCTGTATGAGCACGGTGAGCTGATTGGATTCTCGCAGGAGGCATACTATGGCCCGGACTTAAGTCTGCGGTTTGATGGTATCCGTAATATCCGCCAGAATCTACCGACCGCGGCGATACGTCAGAGAGATGATGATAGCTACTATATGATGTTTCTGACGGAAAAAAACTATCGTCTGTATCTGTTTTTCTCGGATGCATATAATAAGTGCCGTTCGACAGCAGGATACGGGCTGGTAGTCGGGAAAGTCCATTCGTATTCCGATTTTTCGAATCTGCAAGAAGGCGATTCCATTGACGATGTAATTGCTATTGATGATGTAGCTGCGCTTTATAAAGAGTACCTGCTGAAATATGTCAAATTCAATCCCTATCGGGCCGGTGAGGAAGAGAAAACAGGTGCATACAGCTGCTCGCTTCACTACCTGAATGACGGGCTTCTGAAGATCGAGTACACAATGAAAGAGGAAGGGAAACTTATTATCAGAAAGATGGCGTATTACCCGGATTACATCCTGAAGGGTGCGGATAATAAAGAGGTGAACTATAAGATTCTGGATGAGGATCTTCCGAAGTAGACAATTGTTGCACCATCTCTAAAATGTGGCAGAGGTCTGTGATTTGAAAAAAGTGTCGCCCATCGGGCGACCTTTTCTTTTTCTTTTTCCTGTTTAATGAACTTGTAAGAAAGAGATGCGGCGAAGCAAAAGCACGATGCCGCACCGGCCTCGAAAGAGATACCGGCAAGTAAGTTCAGGAGGAAAAGAACATGAAAAAGGAAAACAACAACATCAAAGAAACAAAGAACAACATCACCGAGATCGTATTCATCCTCGACAGATCCGGTTCGATGGGAGGACTGGAAGAAGACACGATCGGAGGCTTTAACTCCATGATCAAAAAGCAGAAAAAAGAAGACGGTAAGTGCTATGTCACCACAGTGCTTTTCGATTCGGTCGTGGAAACGATTCATGACAGAGTCGATCTTGAAAAGATCGGCGAGATGACGGATAAGGAGTATTTCGTAAGAGGCTCTACAGCACTTCTTGATGCGATCGGTTCGACCATCAAGCACATCAGCAACATCCATAAGTATGCGCGAGAAGAGGATGTGCCGGCGCACACCATCTTCGTCATCACGACAGACGGTATGGAGAACAGCAGCCGTGAGTATTCTTCCGACAAGGTCAAGAAGATGATCGAAAAGAAGAAGGGCAAGGGCTGGGAGTTTATCTTCCTCGGCGCGAATATCGATGCGGTCGAGACGGCGAGATCTTTCGGCATCGCGAAAGAAAATGCAGTGAACTACCACTGCGATGCAGCCGGAACGGCGCTGAACTTCGAATGCCTCAGCGAAGCGATCGGAAGTGTCCGAAAGGCAGGAAAGATAAAAGCATCCTGGAGGAAGGCGATCGATGAGGATTTCGAAGCAAGAAATGACTGAGCCTTTATGACAAAAGAGTAATGTAAGCAAGTGCTTTTGCCATATAAAATTAAATAGGGGTTGAATGCAGAACCGCCTCTTCGGAAAGGAAGATGCGGTTTTCTGTAGTTACTATTCAGGAGGCATTATGATGAATACAAAAATCAGGAAGTGTGTATCCCTGTTTATGGCAGGCATCCTGGTCCTTTCCATGACCGGCTGCGACAAGAAAAAAACGGGTCCGAGCGTGACATGTGAAGGCGGGACAGAGACTTCCACGGAGACTACGAATAAAGTTATTTCCGGCGATGATAAAACGAATCCGAACAACAATGTGGATTATAGTGCGGATATCGTGAAGGATACAGATCCCTTCTACACGGTGGAAGAGACCCGTATCGAAATACCGACCGATCCCGATAAAGAGGTGGATACTTTAACGATCATGAGCGATCCGGTTTTTCTGGAAGACAGGATCACTCTGCAGTATTTTATAAGGTACAAGTTCCCGCCGGAGATCCAGGCACAGGTCGATCAGATCCAGTGGGGGACTCCGGAAGAATATCAGAAATACATGGATCTGGTAGAAGGCTACGAGATCCATGCATGGGCTGTCTATGACGCAGATGGGAAATATCTCTTTCCTATCGAGGAAAAAACAAATGGGATGGAACTGGGAGCCCTGTTTGAACTTCCGGACGGCCGGATGGGCATGTTCAAGAATGAACCGGACTTTAGTTCGGATCAGATCGGCTGTCAGTCTGAGATCCTGATCTATAGCAGTGAGGGAAATCTTCTGGAAAGAAGAGATAGCGGAAAGCGGGAAACAAATGCTTATAACATCAGGGAGATGATCCTGCCGGATAACAAAATACTGCTTATATCAAGTGCCTTGATCATGTGCCTGGATAAGGATGCGAATATCCTGTGGGAGGTCAGTCCGTCGGCTCTGGGCTCGTTGGGTTCCGGTTCAGGTGAAAGTGTTTTTGTTGTTGACGGGAAGATCTATGTGATGTTTTTCAGAACGACGGAGAACGAAAAAGGAGTCGTGATCGAGCGGGCAGTCCAGGAGATCGACATCAATACAGGAGAACTGACCGGGGAGAAGATAGCGCTTTCGCCGAATCTCCCGAATACGCTTTTCCAGGGCAACAATGCAGTATATGGTATCGGTGCGAATGGTGTTCTCAAAGCGGATCTTTTTACCGGAAGCCGGGAGGCGGTCCTGAACTGGAATGAAACAGATGTGAACTGTACTCATATCCGCGCGGATAACAGCCGCATCCTAAGTAATGGAGAATTTGAATTCTTCACAGAATCTTATGAGCAGGAAAATGAAGGAGAGGAGAGCGTGATCACCCTCGTCCATTTCCAGCGGGCGGCTGTAAATCCGCATGCGGGAAAGACTCTTCTGCACCTCTCTGCTTATAACTTGTATGATGAGAATGATCTGATCGACCGGATCATCGAGTATAACACCAGACCGGACGGGAAAGCCCGTGTCCTGTTCTATGACTATTCGGATGATGCGGATCGTACGCTGATCTCGCTGCAGACGGAGGCGGATATGGGATATAAAGTGTATCAGGATCTCCGCTCCGGCACCGGTCCGGATATCCTTATGAATTTTACGGACTTCGGTGAATTTGAAAACGGTGATGTACTGGAAGATCTGAATACCTACATTGACGGAGGAAACGGGATCGACCGGAGCCTCTATTTCGACAATGTTTTCCGAGCATACGAGACGAACGGGAAACTGTATCAGATGCCGCTCTCGTTCGTTATCAATGGCATCATCGGGAATAAGACATATTGCGGAGAGCGGTACGGATGGACATATGATGAATTCGACGGTGTTCTGAACACACTGCCGGCTGATCTGACAGCTTTTTGCAGTCTCTCGGCAAAGGATTTCATAGTCGATCTTCTGACATCCGACATGTCACACTTCGTGGATTATGAGAAAAAAGAAGTACACTTCGATTCTGAAGAATTCATCAAACTTCTGGAGATTGCGAAAAAGTGTGAAGTGTCACGTGATATTATGGAAGAACTTGACGATATGTCATATCACGATCCATTAGCCAATGCGATCACGCAGAATATCTGTGCTATGACAGATTTCAATGCAACCTCATTGCAGTTCGGATACGGCCGCTATAGCGACATCAACGGCGGGAATGTGTCTTTTGTGGGGTATCCTTCTTCTGAGGGAGAAGGACTGAGCGCCAAGAGCACCCGTTCTGTTGCCATTTCCGCAAATTCCAGGCATAAGGAAGAATCCTGGGATTTCATCAAGTTCCTTCTTGAAGACGGGACACAGAAGCAGTTCTCGAGCATTCCGGTCTCCAGAAATGCACAGCAGCTGAAGGATCAGGCAGAAATCGATGAGTATAACAAGACGAAAGCGGAATTTCCCAATGACAGAATGATGTGGAGATCGGCTCCGCTGGATGAGACTGCTTCAAAGGAATGGACGAAGATCATCGAAAATGTGCACACAAAGAGCGTGACTTATCCGTCGATCCTGATGGTAGTTAATGAAGAGGCGCCGGCTTTCTTTAGCGAGCAAAAGAGCGCAAAAGATGTTGCGGGCACGATCCAGAAACGGGCAAGTATCATAGTGCAGGAAAATTGAACAGGAGCATGCATCGGTAAACAAATTCAAAAAACTTTGAATGACAAAACTGTAATTCATTTTCACCCCCGACTTAATATAATTTAAGTATCAGGGGTGAAAATGTTTTATGCGAGGTGTGCTATGAAAAGAATACCTATTAAGGCGATGTCGCTTGTGATGTCATGCTGTCTTATTTTTTCGCTTCCTGCCTGTGCGAAGAAGAAAGAGAATGGTTCCGAATCGCAGACGCATGAGGCTCCGAAATCCGGTAAGACCGTGCAGGAAAGCGATCCGTTCTACCAGACAGAGACGATTAAGATCAAATTGCCGGAGATCGATCCGGAAAAAGAGTATCAGTGCCGTGCTGTAGGGGTACCGCAGCTTCTCGATGATGCAGTGGTCTTCGAGTATATCTGTCAGTATGCTGTTCCGGCGGATCTTCAGGCGAAGGTGGATAGATTTTACGGTAATCCCGACTCCTTCTCACCGGAGGAAGGCGAGGCACTGATGAACGAATACGCGGAATATGATAGCCAGTGCAAACTGGTATATAACCTGGATGGTTCTTACCGGTGCAAATTGGATCTGAAAGTCGGTCTTAATGATATACCGATACTGTTTTCGGGAAATGACGGAAAACTCATGGCACTTCGCAGCAAGATGGGAGAGCCGCCGGAGTATTCCAGATCCTATTTCACCTACGAAGTGGATGCTTCCGGAAACCTGATAAACGAAAAGCCGATCGCTCTTTCAGACGATGAAATACCACATGAGTGTTTTCAGCTGTCAAATGGCAATATCGTCTGCCACGGAGGAACACGTATCAGTGTATTTGATCAGGATGGTAAGAAAATAGCGAATGACGTAACGAATGATCTTATTCAGTCTCTGATCTGCCAGGGCGACAAGATCTATTGCTATGCCCTGAAAGATACGCCGGAGGAAGAAAGTTCTTTTGCCCCGGAGATCATAGAATTTGATGCAGCGGCCGGAAAGTTTAAGGGCGAAACGACTGTTCTTTCGCGCGAGGTGCCCTTTTTCTGCTCAGGAAGAAACGGTGTGTATTATGTCGTGAATAATACAGTGGAGAAACTCGATCCACAGAACAATAGTAACAGTACACTTCTCAGGTGGGACGAGACGGATATCAATCCGACCGGTGTAAGCTTATGTAATGTGCTCTCGGATGAGGAGATGTATGCGCTTTCCATAGTAGAGACCTGGGATATGCATTTTAGCACCACTATTGATCCGGATATCACTTTATACCATATGACCCGGGCGGAGAAAAATCCGCACGCCGGTAAGAAGATCATCGAGCTCGCATCTTTCCAGGGAGTCCCGTCTATTCTTATGGAACAGATCGTGGACTATAACAAGGATCCTCAGAAAAACTCCAGGATCGTAGTGAAGGACTATTCGGATGAACCCACGATCTTTCCGCAGAAGGAAGTATCTGAGGAGAAGCGCCTCTCGGAAACCATCGATAAAGTCTATCTGGATCTCAAAGCACATACGGGTCCGGACATCCTCGTGAATTTCGGAGAATACAGTCAGTTTAACAGCGGCGAGATCCTGACGGATCTGAATACCCTGATCGATGGTGAAGGCGGAATCAATAGAGAAGATTACTTCGATAATCTTTTCCGCGCATGTGAAAAAGACGGGAAACTGTATCAGATCCCGATCCTCTTCTCCGCAAACGGCATGGTGATTAATGAGAAATATGCAGACGGAAAAACTTCGTGGACGTACGAGGAGATGGTCAATACCAAGGATAAACTTCCGGGCAATATGACACTCCTTCCGGAAACACCGAAAGCAAAACTTCTGGAAGAACTGCTGCGATCTACGGGAGACAAGTTCATCGATTATGAAAATGAGAAGGTAAGCTTTGACGATCCGCAGTTTAAGAGCATCCTCGAAGCATGCATGAGACTGGGGTCAGATCGGACGGAGAATCAGATCTTCTGGGCGGAAGATCCGAGGGACGGAGTTCTGGAACCGAAGGATAAGCTGAAACAGGGGATGGTCGCAGCCATCACCTGTAAGATCTCGGACCCGATGGATTTTGCCGAA
>JAFWSW010000043.1 GCA_017519205.1 Clostridiales bacterium
CTTAAAGACCCTCAACCATTCCGGTGGTTATTACGGCGAGGCCACACCTGTTCCCATCCCGAACACAGAAGTTAAGCTCGTCGGTGTCCAAGATACTTGGCTGGAGACGGCCCGGGAAAATAGATCGCTGCCGGATTATATTCCTCTATAGCTCAGTCGGTAGAGCATGCGGCTGTTAACCGCAGGGTCGTAAGTTCGAGTCTTACTGGAGGAGCCAAAGACCATCTCATTGAGATGGTCTTTTTTGTTGTCCGAATATTCTCCCTGCACCGATGCTATAATCTAATCATAGAGGACCGTTAACACCTGATGCAGCAGGCGGGTATATCCTTCCGATGCAGAATGAGAAAGCGTGGTGACCGATATGACGACTTGGAGTGAATTCTATGAGAAATACGATGAGTGGGCGGACAGCACGATCCTGAACCGTATATCATCTCTTAAAGATATGGGACCTTCTGATGAGATTACAGAGGTTGCCAATTGTATCAATGACGATGCCAGCGAAAAACTCATTAAAAAAGCGCATTCCATGGGAACAGTGTTTTCTCCGGAAGAGATCGCTGATATCGCAGATTATATCGAAGAAGACCTGACAGATGATCTTGTCGAGCGATATATGTCAACGAGAAAGCCTCTTTCATATAAGGACATAGAGAATCTGGATGGTCTGGTATCTGATCAGATGATGGATAAGATCATTCTTTATGATCTCGGGCTCGGATATGGTTTCACGGCCAAGCAGATCATCGATCTGGACGGTATCGTCTCAGAAGCAGTCCTCACGAAGGCACTTCAGATAAGTAATCCGAACCTGACGAAACGCGATATTGAAAATCTGTACGGAGTTGTTGATGAACAGGTCCTCTTTTCAATCGACAGGAAGCTTGGGACACATGTCTATGATGACGAGATTGAGGAAGACGATTGGGAAGAGGATGACGATGAAGAAGATGACTCCTACGACTACGCGGATACATCCGGAAAGAAAACGGGCTTTCTGGATCGTCTTGGTACATTCCTCTTCGCAAGTTCTGTAGATAAAAAGATGCGAGAAAAAAGAGAAGAGCGTCTTCAGAATGAGGCACCAGCCTGGATGAACAGAAAGAAGAAATACAGTATCAGTGAACGCGTCTATGTAAGACGATATGGTTCGCGTCAGTCCGGCACGATCTTAGACGTCAACACGAACGGATACGCCGTCAAACTGGACGATGGCACATTCCTGACAAATGTAAGGGAATCCGATATTGAAAGAGGATTATTCTAAGCAGTAGCTTAGGCTTTCTCGTAGGTCTGGTCGAACAGATCCTTCTCAACGATATAGAAATCAGACAGATCGTTCTCACGGATGGCGATATAGTCGCCCTCAGTACCGCGGACGTAGTTATTCGCATCCCAGACGGTGAAGATCTTGACGGAGTTCGTGATCGGCTTGATGTAGACATACTCGGTACCCTTGTTGATACAGGAGCGGATATGCTCCACCAGGTCGAATGTCTCACCGGAACGGAGATTCTTCAGGGTCGGACGGTATTCTGAGGAGACCTTTGACTTGGCACTGGCCATATCGTAGTTCTCTTTGAATCTGGTCATCGTGGTCGGGACGATACTGCCGCTGACACCGATCATGATACATGTATCGGCGTTGGCATTGATCTCGATATCTCCCTCGAGTGTACGGACGAGAATAGGAGTATTGGCGGTAACGAAGTCCTTGCAGAAGACGACACCGACAGGAACTCTCTTCTTTCTGTAGCGCTGCAGGCCCTCGATGCTGACCTTATCGACACCGGCGCGGAGGATCTCACACTCTCCGGAGTACTTCGTGAGCTTCATTCTTAAGAACTGCATCATACGCAGATCCTTATACTTGGCGGAATATTCGTCTTTACCGATAAAACCACCGGCCTTGTTCTTATGTCCGCCGCCAAATCCGACTTCATCGGTGATGTATTCGGCAAGCTCGCTGGCCTTGGTCTCTTTGATACAGCTTCGGATAGAGAGCTTATAGCCGGTATAGGTTTCATTGAAAGCGATACAGATATCGACTCGGTCGACCTGGATCAGGAAGTCACTGATGAGACCTAAGATATTCGGGTCACAGGGCTGAACCTGGACGATCGCAAGACGAAGCTCGCTGTCGAAAGTGAAATCATTCATCGCCTGAGCAGCGATAGAGAGCTCGGAAAGAGACAGGTTAGAGTTCGAAAGACGAACAAGTGCTGCCTGGTCAAAGGCCAGAGCATCTCGCATATCTCGATCGAGCGGGTGATAGATTTCAGAAAACTGGTTCGTATCGCAGTAAAGTCCGTAGTAGAGCGCTGTCGCGCAGATCGGATCTTTGTTGATGTCGATGCCTTCGTTACGGAACAACTGCCAGACAAGCGTGCAGCAGGAGCCGACATTCGGCTGGATGTAGGAGTAGTCCACATCGATTCCGCAGAACTGGTGATGGTCGATGACGGCGACCTTAGGAGCAGGGAAGAACCGCACATTACCGGAACGGTACTGGCAGTCAGTGGTGATAAGCAGATCACAGGAACCGAAATTAGTGACACAATACTCGATCGGGATACGGAACATCTCGATCATCATGGTGAGATTTACTTTGGTGATTTTGGTTCTGCCGCTATAAATCAGGCGCACGTTGCAACGATGGCTCTTGAAATATCTGTAGAGCGCAAAACCTGAAGCAATTGCATCCGGATCCGGATTATCATGACACTGTATGGTGATGTTTTTAAATTGCGTCAAATCCGACAGTTTCATGCAAGAAAAAAACTGCTCCCTTCCCCCCAAGTAGATCAAAAACAATGTCTGTCCAACCAAAATAATAATAACACAGGACGGGATAAAGAAAAAACCCTTTTGGAGCAGATAGTTTAGTTTTTTTAAGAGAACTTAACACAAAGGAAACAGAGCCGCTTGCTTATCCCCCTGTTAAGGCGCAAACTATAAGATAGGGAAAAAGGAGGATCGACATGAGGAAAATTCGGGCACAGGCACTGATATTGGCTTGTTTGATGGCTATTTCGATAATCCTTGCCGGCTGCGGTTCCAAAAAATCCGGAAAGGATAGAGACGAGAACCGGCGGGCTTCTGCGATGCTGGACGATTTCTGTGCGTACCTCAAGAGCGGTAAATACGACAAGATGGATAAACTGGTCGACGGGTCCAGCAAGGAACTCGAAAGACTCAAAGACATCAGTAATTCCGAAGCAAAAGAACTCCTGGATGCGGCAAGGAAACGTATCTCCTATGCGGTTTCGGATGTGTCCGTATCGGACGATGAGGGCGAGGCCATTCTGACCGTTACCTATTTCGATGTAAATGAAGTGAAAAAGGGGAAATCCGGTGGATCGGCCCACGACCTGAAAAGCCTGATCAATGCGGCGAAAGAGGATGAACTGGACTTCTCCGTAAAGCTCTCTTACGATGAGGACTGGTTGATCGATGATAAGAGTGCGGATGAGATCCTCAGCGACCTGTTTGACTTTATCGGGGAACTGGACATTGATACCAAACCGATAACTGCAGCTCCCTCCACATCCGCTGCGCAGAATCTGACAGAGCTGTCTTCGACCTGGTATGACGACCAGTTCAATTACGTACAGGCATATCACCAGTCGGCAGATTTTATCCGGTTCATGGTCGTTTTCTGGGAAAACTGCTATGGCGAGACCATAACTTATGAGTTCTGTGATGAAAACTACAATATCTATCAGGATTCCTGCGTGGTCGATAACGGAGATAACTTCGTGTACTGCGACTGGAGTCCGGACTACATGCTTCCTACCGGCTGGATCTCCTGCACGGTGTATGACGGGAATAATAATATAATAACTGTCGGCTGCATCGAGATCGTTGCGGATACTGAACCTATCCCGCAACAGCTGTATGTGCTCGACTGTCATATGGTCGATGCCGAGGGAAAAGCGGTTCCCGGATATACGGTGGATACCGATTATATCGCGACCGAGATCACTGTCGACCATGCTGTAAGTGATACCGTGATAAACTACGAATACTATAGAATGGCCGACGATCTGAGCCTCCACTCGGATGTTCTCTGTTTCCGTGGAAGCGTCAATGCGGATACTACAACACTGAATCTTCCCTGGCTCGAGGTCAAGGATCCGGAGCCGGGCGACTACTATGTCCTGATATTCGATGTGCATCAGACGAGCCTGAGATCGATCGAGTTTAAGGTCCTGGATAAGGGACAGAGCTTTAAGCCGGATTCGAGGGATGCGACCTTCTTCACGGAGACATGGTGCGAGGAACCGGATATGAAGAATGCACTTGATAAGCTCTCTAAGAGAGCGAAATGTGTATTCTATCAGGTACATACAGTTGAAAGTTTCGATTATATGGAGTTAACTTATGAGGTCGCAGATGGTGAAGGAAAAGTCTTCCAGAGTGGAAATACCACTATATGCGCTTCAGATAAGGCGGAGATCATCGAGATCCCGCTGGATATTGATATCAAGGGATCTTTGACGATCCGGACATATACCCCGTCCGGAAAACTTCTAAGAGAGTCAACGATCGAGGAGGAAACATAATGCGGAATAAGAAACTGATTCCGATCATGTCAGTAGTTACGGGGATCCTGGTGATCACCACGATCGTGCTGCTGTTTGCGATCGGGCCGTGGAAAAAGTCATCGGATGATGCTTCCCTGAAGAATCCGGGAGCAGGGACACAAACGACTGTTTCTGATACGTCAGTTACGTCTTCGGATACATCTGTCCCGGAGATCTCTGCAACGGAAGCATCCCAGCTGACGAGCGGAACTGAGGAAACGTCTGAAACGACACCGGAAACAACGTCTGAAACAACGCCTGATCCTACACCGACTCCGGAACCGACGGCGACTCCGTCCCCGACGCCGGAAGCCACCAAGACACCGACCCCGACACCGGAGCCGACA
>JAFWSW010000044.1 GCA_017519205.1 Clostridiales bacterium
CCCTTTCCCAAGCTCTTTGATTCGATTTAGTCTCAAGATCCAGCATATAATCCAAGGCTTTCCTGTTGAGCGGAAAACCCAGTGTTCCGCGGGAAAGAGCAATCTGCGTATCCTCTTCATAAAGGGATCGGATAAAGTCCCATGCCTCATTCTTATATTGTGACGCCTGGGAAATCGCGATAGAAGTGGCTTTATCCGCTCTTGCGCCGGACCCATCCATCCCGGGATATCCGAGCATGCTGACTTTCCCATCAAAACTATCGTAGATATTTAGGAACCTTCCAAAATTGTAATTTCCTATCGAAAATGACCAGTTCATCGAGGCAAGCATGCCCTCTTGAAATTTTGCTTCGTCACTTAAAGATTCCTCATAGATCTCGCTATAAGTTTTCGGGATTCCATACGATTTTACAAGAGTAAGTATCTCTCGGAATTCCGGATCATCGAACTTGACCTTCTGTCCGTCGTAATCGAGGAAATGACTTGTTGATCCGTCCAGTAACATCTCCAGCAGATCACTCTGTGTCATAATGCCAATCATTTTGACATCTTCCGGAAGTGACTGGCTGATATTGTTAAACTCCTCGTATGTCCAGCCGGTTCGATCACCTACATAATTTGTATTTACCAACATACCGGTCACGTTAAACGTTAGCGGAATCTGGTAAAGTTTTCCATTCGTCTCATAAGAGCGAAGGATATTATCATACAGAAGACTCCTATCCAGTGGCGATTCCCCATCAATCAGAGCATTCAGATCTACCAGTGCACGTTCCGTATTGAACTGGGAAAAAGACCCGAAATTCAGAAGAATATCCGGACCATCTCCCGCTCTCACATCAAGATAGACCTGATCTGCGATTTTTGAAAAATCTTCTGTCGTCTGAAAATCCATAGAATTCCCGAATGTGGCACCAGCGGATCCGCTTCGTGAATACATATTATCTGTTGAATAATCTTTTACGACGATCCTGGCCGTTTTTTCGGGGTCGAGATTATAGTTATTCAACTGATTCAGAAAGTATTCATCCAGATTTCCGATGGAAGCTAAAGAAATAATCTTCTTTCCTGCATGCGGATTCTTTTCCTCGCGATGCAGATGCATGATATTTAGTGAATCCGGATTATCTAACACAAACCATCCATAGGATTCAGCGACACCTTGAGAGGCTTTTCTTAAAACATATATATCGTTTTCAGATTCTATATATGTGCTCGCACTTTCTATTCCATGGTAATTGCAATCTGTATTGCTCCAGGATAGTATCTGCTGAGGTTCGGTTCCGTTAAGAAGATCATATTTCCTGATTCCATTTCCAAGGGTCGCATACACGCCATCTTCCCCCTGAACCAGATAACCGCCATTTATTGGACAAGCGACATCCAATTTTTCGCCCTTTTTCCCACCAATCTTTTTTCCTGTAGAAGGATCAAACTCATACATAAACTGATCCGGAGCAGACATATCCATATGTTCTTGGATGAAGTAAGCGTAGTACTTCCCATCAACTTGGAATAATCGGTACACGTACAAACCTAAAAACGACTCTGAATTAAGAAGCGTTCCATCCGCATTAAACAGAAGAAGTGCACGGTCCTCATTATCAAAACAGAAAAAATTACCATTATCCAGGAGTAATAAATCTTGCCCGTTACGCACAGTTTTTCCTAGTGAAACCGGATTTACCAGGTCGCCTTCGGGCGAAAGGTCACAAAGGATCGTCGAATTATTCTTGTTCAGATTAAGGTCTGATGTATTTAGCAGAATTTTCACTTTTCCGGAAGGATCCTCAGCTATTCCGAGAACCTGGGAAGCGGCATCAAACGGAGTAAACTTCTTCATCTTCCCATCCAGCCCGAAAACAACAAGTCCTTTTCGCGAATAGTTGCTGCGCTCCTCCAGAAGCTTCGTATACTCGGCAACATTGTTTTCATCCTCCGGGTTGTATTGGAAATGCGTATAGCGTTCCTCCAGGTCTTCCGGAATAACATATTCTTCCGTTACAGTCATCACTATGCCATCGGAGAAGATCTTCTGGTCATCGAAATAGCGGAATTTTAGTTTTCTATCCTCATCTCCCGGAATCTGGAAGTCCAGCTTGATTTCTTCACAACTGTAATACGGATCTGTTTCCTGGACGAACTTCGTTTCGGTTTTTTTCTTTTTCTTACAGCCGACCGAGAACAGGAAGGATGTGATCAGAACCAATGCACATACACGTTTTACGGAATTCTTCATTGAACTTCCTCCTTTAGCAGGAAATATTAGGATAGGCTTGGAAAGGATATCCTAATCTGTTACTCGTAGTGTAACAGATTAGGATAGGCTTGGAAAGGATATCCTAATCTGTTACTCGTAGTGTAACAGGCTCACGTGCTCTCACGCAACTCTTGCTCAACTTCCTTTTTATGGATCGAGTGGATGCCGATATGTCCAATTCCCAGAAATACTACTGCGACCCCGAGCACCCAGTTTCTGCCGTATAACGCGAGAAGGAAGAACGCGATGACCGGGAGCGTCGCACCTGCCAATGGGATCCCGAGGATGCTCCTGTAGAAATCAAGCATCGTCCTCTCACTTCTGAAGTAACGGATCCAGTGGATCTCATAGAGGATCATCAGAAGGAATGCTGCGATCAGCCACAGATACCAGAGCGACCACGGCTTCAGATTAAAGTCCGTGAAGATCATCGCGGCAGTGGTTACCGTCACCTGCCCGATCCTTTCGAAAAGCAGCAGCACCTTGCTTTCTCTTGCGACATATTTATCGTAGTCCTGCGGCGGATATTTCGGCCAGAAAGAATTGGGGACAAACAACATCAGCAGAAAGATAAGACCCACATAGGAAAAACCAAAATGCATTCTGGAACACTCCTTTGATTTCTTATGTTCAGTATATCACTCGTTTTTACTTCGAGAAGCAAAAAGAAAGCCGGAGTATTGCTACTCCGGCTTTTCTCTTTTTTTCGTTTACTTACACTTCCGAATTACTTCTGCTCAGCGATTGCAGCCTGTGCAGCAGCAAGGCGTGCGATCGGTACACGGAACGGCGAGCAGGATACATAATCCAGGCCGATCTTGTGGCAGAACTCTACGGACGTCGGGTCACCGCCGTGCTCACCGCAGATACCGATGTGCAGGTTCGGGTTAACCGGCTTACCGAGATCGATGGCCATCTTCATGAGCTTACCTACGCCGTTCTGGTCGAGACGTGCGAACGGGTCAGACTCGAAGATCTTGGACTCGTAGTAAGCCTCGAGGAACTTACCGGCATCGTCACGGGAGAAACTGAATGTCATCTGTGTCAGGTCGTTTGTACCGAAGCAGAAGAATGCAGCTTCCTTAGCGATCTCGTCAGCTGTAAGAGCAGCACGCGGGATCTCGATCATGGTACCTACTTCGTACTTCAGGTCAGAACCGGCAGCAGCGATCTCAGCATCAGCAGTCTCAACTACGACAGCCTTAACTACCTTGAGCTCCTTGATGTCGCCGATGAGCGGGATCATGATCTCCGGCTCGATGTTCCAATCCGGATGAGCCTTCTTCACGTTCATAGCAGCACGGATGACAGCCTTTGTCTGCATCTTAGCGATCTCAGGATAGGTAACTGCCAGACGGCATCCACGGTGACCCATCATCGGGTTGAACTCGTGGAGGGAGTCGATCATTGCCTTGATGGCTTCAACGGTCTTACCCTTCTTGTCAGCGAGCTTCTTGATGTCAGCTTCTTCTGTAGGTACGAACTCGTGGAGCGGCGGATCCAGGAAACGGATAGTTACCGGATAGCCTTCGAGAGCCTCATAGAGAGCCTCAAAGTCAGACTGCTGCATCGGCAGGATCTTCTCGAGAGCTTCTTCTCTCTCTTCTACTGTCTCGGAGCAGATCATCTCACGGAAAGCATCGATTCTTCCGTCACCGAAGAACATGTGCTCTGTACGGCAGAGACCGATACCTTCAGCACCGAGCTCACGAGCCTTCTTCGCATCCTTCGGAGTATCTGCATTTGTTCTAACCTTGAGTCTTCTGTACTTGTCAGCCCAAGCCATGATGCGGCCGAACTCACCTACGATAGTTGCATCAACTGTCGGGATGATACCGTCATAGATCTTACCTGTGGAACCGTCGATGGAGATCTCATCACCCTCGTGGTATTCCTTACCTGCGAGTGTGAACTTCTTGTTGGCTTCGTCCATGTTGATCTCGGAGCAGCCGGATACGCAGCAAGTACCCATACCACGTGCAACAACGGCAGCGTGGGATGTCATACCACCACGAACGGTGAGGATACCCTGGGAAGCCTTCATGCCTTCGATGTCCTCCGGAGAGGTCTCGAGACGTACGAGAACAACTTTCTTTCCTTCTGCCTTCCAAGCCTTTGCATCTTCAGCCGTGAAAACGATCTGGCCGCATGCAGCACCCGGGGAAGCACCCAGTGCCTGAGCGATCGGAGTTGCGTCCTTCAATGCTTTTGCATCGAACTGCGGGTGAAGGAGTGTATCAAGGTTACGAGGATCGATCATTGCAACAGCCTCAGCCTCTGTTCTCATGCCCTCATCAACGAGGTCACATGCAATCTTGAGAGCTGCCTGAGCGGTTCTCTTACCGTTTCTTGTCTGGAGCATGTAGAGCTTACCGTGCTCAACTGTGAACTCCATATCCTGCATGTCGCGGTAGTGCTTCTCGAGAATGGAGCATACTTCAGTGAACTGCTTGAATGCCTCCGGGAACTTCTCCTGCATCTCGGCGATCTTCATCGGAGTACGAACGCCTGCAACAACGTCCTCGCCCTGAGCATTGGTCAGGAACTCACCGAAGAGGCCCTTGTTACCTGTTGCCGGGTCACGTGTGAAAGCAACACCGG
>JAFWSW010000045.1 GCA_017519205.1 Clostridiales bacterium
GATTGACTTATCTGCTTTTGGTAGCAAATTGTAATTAACTAGAACATGATTTAGTAAAATACGACTGACTAAAGGAGGACATTATGTTCAAAGGAATATAAAACAGAGTGATCAAGTTGCATCTAATAATATGTATGCTATAATCAAATTTGGTTTACTATTGATATAGGGGTGCATATTCAACATGGCGTCTGAAAATGTAAAAAAGAAGCAGGAAGAGGAAATTGACCTTCTTAAACTAGCCAAGGTCTTATGGCGCAGGATCTGGATCATCCTGATCTGTGCAATGATCCTCGGAGCAGGCGGATACTACTGGACATACAGAAAGATGTATACGTCCTACCGTTCCTCGGCAATGCTTTACGTAAATAATAATGCGGTTTCCTTAGGTTCGGCAAAGCTCAGTATCACGAGCGGTGATATCAAGGCGGTTAACAACCTCATGGAGACCTACTCCGTCATCCTGACCTCGAGAAATACATTGAACGAGATCATCGAGGAGACAGGTATTCCGTTTACTTATGATGAATTAAAGAAAATGATCAAGACCGAGACGGTCGGAGATACCGCGATCTTCAAAATCACGGTCACCACTTCGGATCCGGAGCTCTCGGCGCACCTTTGTAACTCCATCATGGAGGTCCTCCCGAAGAAGATCATGACGGTCATCGAGGGAGCTTCCGCTCAGATCGTTGATTACGCCGTTACCGGTGAGCCGGTCGTAAACGGCAACCCGATCAAGACTGCTGCGATCGGCGCTCTTCTGGGTATCGTATTCAGTTCCGGTGTCATCATCTTCTTAAGCCTGATCGATACGAAGATCAGAAATGAAGACTATCTCCTTGAGACCTTCCGTGACATCCCGATCTTGACCTCTGTTCCAAACCTGAACGAGAGCGGCAAGGGCGGCTACTATGGATACAGAAAGCAGTCTTCCGGTGATCAGGACAGAAGACGTGCTCCTGTTTCTTCAAGAGCCGATACTTCGGACGAAGAAGAGAAGACACCCATGAGACCGGGAAACGAGGGTAAGTGATATGGCAAACACACAGAATGTAAATGATAATGATATGTCCTTTATCGGCGATAACCTCGGATTTGAGGGAAAAGAAGCTTTTAACCTTCTTCGTACCAATATCCTCTACGCCGTAAAGAGAAAAGACAGATCCGCGCGAGTCGTAGGTGTTACTTCCTCGGTACACGGTGAGGGCAAGAGCCTGACATCTGTCAACCTCGCGTACTCCATCGCGGAGTCCGGACGTAAGGTGCTCCTGATCGAGTGCGATATGCGTCTCCCTACCTTAAGAAGAAAACTCGGACAGAAGAAGGCTGCAGGCCTTTCGAACCTTCTGGCCGGTGTGGAAGAAGATGGTGAAGTACTCCGCCAGAACGTTAATGTTCCGGGACTGGATGTTATCTTCGCCGGTAAGACTCCGCCGAATCCGTCGGAGCTTCTGGCTTCCCATACTTTCTCCCGCCTGATCGAGAAGGTAGAGAACTACTATAGCTTCATCATCCTCGATCTTCCGCCGGTATGCGAAGTATCCGATGCACTTATCGTAAGTAAGCTTACCGATGGTATGCTGATGGTTGTCCGTCAGGACTACAGCACCAGCACTGACCTCGAGTATGCGATGCGTCAGCTCGAGTACGTAGATGCGAAGGTTCTTGGTTTCGTATATAACAGTGCCGACAGTAAGACAAGACGTTATAAGTATAAGTACGGATACGGGAAGGGCTACAGCCGCTCATGATCGATGTCCACTGCCACGTTTTACCGGGAATAGATGACGGATCCAAAAACGTGGAGATGTCCATTCAGATGCTTCGGGAAAGTAAAGCCCAGGGTGTGGAGTGGATGTGCTTTACCCCTCATTTCTATGCGGATATGATCGATCCCCAGAGTTTCCTTCTTAAGAGAAACCAGGCAGCACAGCTCCTTCTTAAGAAAATGAAGGAGACGGAAACGGAACATATCAATGATTCGATCGAGGGGATCTCGTTCCCGGGATTTGTTCTCGGCGCGGAAGTACACTACTACCGCGGCATCGGAAGATCGGAAGATATCGGAAAGCTCTGCATCGGAAACAGCCGATACCTCTTACTGGAACCTACATTTCGTTCGTGGACACCGGCATTTCTTGAGGATGTAAGAAGCTTAAGAGATGAAATGGACCTGAAAGTGATCATCGCGCACATCGAGAGATACCTCGATCAGGACAAACACCTGGTAAGAGAGCTTCTTGATGAGCAGGGGATCTATATACAGAGTAATGCGGAAGCATTCATTGACCGGAAGACCAGAAAGAAGGTCATGAAGCTTCTTTCGGAAGGCAGGATCGACCTTCTCGGGTCCGACTGCCATAACATGACCTACCGGCCGCCGAATCTTCTCGATGGCTGGGAGATCATTGAAGATAAGCTCGGTACGGACGAACTTCGAAGGATCGAGCGAAACAGCCGCGAACTGATCGCGCAGACTGTGTAATGAAAGGAAGTACCCTTATGAAAAAAAGAATCGTATGGATCGTGCTCTCCGTCGTGATGTTTATCGCCAGCATTTGCCTGATCCTCTACTATCTCTGGGGTAACGGTTATCTCTGGAAAGCGAAGAAGGCACCGCCGCCGGCAACATACGAAGAGTTTACCTATCCGTCGATCGATGAGTCGGAGATCGCAAAGCTTACAGACTTTACGACCGCAGATCACTCTGCCCCGACGGATCCGGATGCACCGATCGAGCCTAACCAGCCGATCCAGGTCGACTGTCCGGTCAACTTTGACGAACTTCGGGATGTTAATGCGGAGATCATCGGATGGATCTATATGAGTAAGCCGGAGATCAGTCTCCCGATTCTCCGATCCCACACGGATGATACCTGGTATCTCTATCATGATGTAGTAGGTAAGTATAAAAAGGGCGGATCGCTCTTCGTAGAGCATGACTATAACACCTATGATTTCAGCGATCCGGTTACCGTTATCTACGGTCACCGCATGAACAGCGGAGCCATGTTCGGCACGCTTCAGGCGACTCTTTCTGAGGACGGATACTTCGATGAAAACAGATATATCGTCATTTTTACACCTTCTGTAACCAAAATTTATCAAATTTTTGCTACATTACCTAGTGACAGTGACCATATTCTGTACTATAATGACTTCAATGCGGATGGTGTATTCGATGAATATTTTGATGCGCTGTTTTCCGAAACAGGCGTGGATGTGCATCTGATCCCGGAAGCAAAGCCTTCGCAAGGCGACCATGTATTAGTTCTTTCTTCCTGCCTTTGGGGAGATCGAAAGAGCCGGTATCTGGTGTTTGCGAAGCAAGTGTACTAAGTTGTTAACTAATGGGAAACTTAAATATCTAATGGGGGTTTGCAAATGAAGGCTTTAAAAGTAATTGCAACAACAATCGTATCTGTAGCATTGCTTGGATCTACAGTCCTGGCAGCTGCACCGTCTCCAACGAACACAGGTAATGTCAAGATCAAGAGCGCAAAGACAGCTTCCGGTAAGGACATCACAGCGAATCTCGTAATCACTCCTCTGAGTGAGATGGGTTCCACACCTTACGCTGAGGTTAAGGCTTATCTGCAGAGCGCATCTGATGATTTCAAGGCAGCTAATGATCTGGTTAAGGATCTGAAGGGTACAGACGGAAATACTCTCGAGGCTAAGCTTAAGAGCCTGAGCGGTATGGATGATGTTTCCACTCTGAAGGCTTCCGAGATCGTAGACGTAAGCTACGTTGAGAATGGTAAGGTAACCGCTCTTCCTGAAGAGACAACAATCGAGTTCGAGTGCTCCGGCGCGAACATCGTTCTTCACCAGGTCAAGGCCGGTGCTTGGACAGCAGAAGGCAGCCTGACAACAAAGGTTTCCACACTCAGCCCGTTCGCATTCCTTTCCGCTAAGGCTTCCAAGAGCGATGAAGGAAACAAGGAAGGCGACAAGAAGTCTCCGCAAACCGGTGAGTATGTAACAAAGGCAGTTCTCGCAGGCGCAGTAATCCTCGCAGCTGCTGGTGTAGTGTGTGTAGTTCGTGCAAAGAAGAGCTCCGCAAACTAAGGATATCGTAATCAGAATAGTAGGAATAGCAGTGGCAACACTGCTATTCTTTTCTATTTTGTTAGTTGTAACTGACAGGATCAAGAAGCAGAAGAAGGATGATGCTGCTTCTGCTCCGACATCTTCGTTTCTAAGGGATGACCCTTACGGAGATGAGGAGATCGATCCTGTCATTTATTATTCCGGAAAACCATATGTCCATAAGAAGAATCTCGAGACGTTCCTCTTTATGGGTATCGATAAATATGGTGAGTCCGAGGAGACGACAGGTTATAGAAACCATGAGCAGGTCGATGTTCTGATGCTCTGTGTGGTCGATCACGATGCGAAGACCTACAAGGTACTTCAGATCAACCGAGACACCTACACCAAGATCCCCCGAATTGGTGTCACAGGTAATCGTGATGGCAATATCGACGCGCAGATCGCACTGGCTCACACCTATGGTACCGGCCAGAAGGACAGCTGTGAGTATACTGCGGAAGCGGTAAGCATGTTCCTCATGGATGAGAAGGTAGATCACTACATTTCCCTGAAACTGGACTCGATCGCTATTCTAAATAAGAGTGTCGGAGGTGTCGAAGTGACGATTCCTGTCGATATGACGATGGTCGACCCGGAGATGCAGAAAGATAAGACCATGGTCCTCTCTGATAAGCAGGCGGAATTCTTCGTTCGTTCCCGTGGCGCACTGGAGGACGATACCAACGTTGCCCGTATGGGTCGTCAGGATGCCTATCTTCACGCATGGAGAGAGAAGGCGAAACAGAAAATGAACGCAGATGCCGGATTTGCTCTCGACCTGATAGCTGATCTTAGTTATTACATGGTCGCGGATCAGGATCTTAACGGCCTCTCAAAATTGTCCGGATATCTCGCCGATTATGAATATCTTGGCAAGGTGAAGATCGACGGCGAGACAAAAAACGGGCAGGAATTCCTCGAATTCTATCCGGATCAGGAAGCGCTGAAGAGAATCGTCATGGATCTCTTCTATGAAGAGAAAGCCCAGTAATATAGGGATTGTAACACTGTTACAAAGCAAATCAGCTAAAGAAAAAGGAAAGAAAAACGTCTCATGTGGTATGTGGTCTGGACATCGACAGGATCGGAAGAAAAACTTGCGAAGAAAGTAAAGGATATGTCCTGCCAGAACCGCTGTTTTGTTCCAAGACGTATCGTTCAGATAAGAAGAAAAGGTGACTGGGTGTATGAAGAGAAGGATATGTTTCCCGGATATTTCTTCGTAGATACTGATGATGTGGAAGATCTTTCTCTGGAACTTCGTAAGATCGAAGGATTCAGTACTATTCTCACGGTAGATAAGAAGTATAGTCCTCTGATAGGAAAAGATGCGGATCAGGTGGAAGAACTCTACCAGAATGACGGCATCTTCGATGTTTCGAAAGGAATTATCGAAGGAGATCAGATCATTGTAACATCCGGTCCTCTCATGGGACAGGAAGGTCTGATCCGGAAAATCGACCGCCACAAAAGGGTCGCCTATCTTGAATTTGATATGTTTGATCAGGTGATAAAAGGCTGTGTCGGCCTGGAAATAGTGGAGAAACACCCTTAGTCGAAAACGGTTGAGAGCAGTCTAAGTACGAAAAAGATCGCGATTTCCTTTGCTTAACTGCAAGAAATCGCTTTTTTGCGTGTTTTCAGTGACAATTCTAAGCGATTTTATCACTTTTCTTTGAGCGAACAGATGCCATTTTTGTATATATAGGTTATAATAGATAATTGTTTAGTATGCCAAACTAATGTATGCAGAAGATGCATAGAAACGAGTGATCGTCGCCAAGGATGCGCGTTGCAGATACTATGCAGATATAGCCGATGCTCACAGGAAGGAGACCCCTTCCTTGGCGAAGCATACGAAAAAACAATGGAGGATTGGATAAATAAACAATGACTACTCGATAATAGTGAGAAAATGAGAATTCGTGAGAAGTGAAAACACGAATTCTTTTTTGTTGTTTATGAAACAGAATGAGTAAACAAAGCGAACAGAAGAATAGTTATGTAATACGCGAATCGCATATTCGTGGTGCTAAGAATCACTATAAGATGATGTGGGTCAAACTGTATCGTACAGTTTTCGACATAGTGCTCTTCTATCTTGCATTTATTTTCTTCCGTTATGGAAGACTGACGGATCTTCCGGAATATGGCTTCCTCTATAACTACTTTGTGACCATAGGCTATGCTGTGATTCTGTACTGGTTCAAGAAAACCTATAATGCAGAACTGTTTGGCTTTATAAGAGTTAGAATGCTCGCTCTATCTCAGTTTATGGCCCAACTGTTCTCGGCCGCCATTGTCTACGGTGGTGTATGCATTGGCTGGCGTCATTTCACAAATCCCTGCATTTTTTTAATTCTCCTTGCGGTACAACTGGCAATCGATATTCTCTGGTCCTACTTTGGTTCAATAGATTTCTTCCGTTTGTATCCGCCGAAACGAACGGTTCTCATTTACAGAAATGAGATCGATCGCAGGCGTTTTGGTGCTGTAAAGGGAAAGCCGATCGAGCGTCTTCACGAGATCGTAGATGAGATTCAGTTCGATGGAGAATTCAAAGATCTGGAAGAGAAATTAGACAAGTATGAAGCAGTATTTGTTGCTGGCGTTAATTCCAACTGCCGAAACGGAATATTGAAGTATTGCAAAAATAGAGGAGTTCCGGGCTTTTTCTTGCCTCATGTAGGAGATGCGATTATGCAGGGTGCGGAACACATCCGTTCTTTTGATTCCCCTGTGCTCTATGTAAATCGAACTGTGGTTGATCCACTCTACGCATTCGGAAAAAGAGCGTTTGATATTGTTTCGTCTGGTGTAGCATTGATCCTTCTAAGCCCGATTATGCTGATTACAGCACTGATTATCCGTCTCTATGACAGAGGCCCAGCATTCTATAAGCAGACCAGACTTACAAAGAACGGCAGAGAATTTAAAATTCTGAAATTCCGCTCCATGCGTGTAGATGCAGAAAAGGATGGCGTTGCCAGACTTAGTTCCGGAGATAACGATGACAGAATAACACCTATCGGACGATTTATCCGCAAGTGCCGTATCGATGAACTGCCTCAGCTGATCAACATTTTCAAGGGAGATATGTCTGTTGTAGGACCAAGACCAGAACGGCCGGAGATCGCGGAGCAGTATTATGAAACCATGCCGGATTTTAAGTTAAGACTTCAGGTGAGAGCCGGTCTAACAGGATATGCACAGGTATATGGTAAGTACAATACAGATCCATACGAAAAACTTGAGTTTGACCTTTTCTATATCAACAAAATGAGTTTTGCGACAGATATTGAGCTTTGCTTTGCAACATTTTTCATCCTGTTCCAGTCAGAGAGTACTGAAGGAATTGAAGAGGGTGCAACAACGGCGATGAGTACTGGAAAGAAAGCTCTCATAGATTATGAGAAGGAAAGCGAAAAGGGTGAGCAGGAGGAGAATGTATGAAACGAGTAATAACTTATGGAACGTTTGATCTTCTTCATTATGGGCATATTAATCTTCTAAAAAGAGCAAAGGCTCTCGGAGACTATTTGATTGTTGTTGTCTCCACGGATGAGTTTAATTGGAATGAAAAACACAAAAAGTGTTATTTTACATACGAACAACGAAAAGCGCTTGTCGAAGCTATACGCTATGTAGACCTTGTTATACCCGAGGAAAACTGGTCTCAAAAACGAACAGATATGCATGAGTATCATATTGATACATTTGTTATGGGCGACGATTGGAAAGGTAAATTCGATTTTCTTAAAGAAGAGGGCGTTGATGTTGTTTATTTGCCAAGAACCCCCGAGATCAGCTCTTCTCAGATCAAGAAGGATCTTTATGATGCGAATTCTGCGGATGGAGAGAGCAAAGTGAATCATGATGAAATAAATACGAACCCGAGAAATTAAGAATTCACAATGCGGCAAAGAGTAATCTACATAATTAAGCATAATTCTATAATTCAAGCTATATACAGGGCAGTAATGAGTTTTGTATTCCGCATAGCAGGATTTTTTGTCCCTGTAGATGAAAAAATGGTTCTTTTTGTTTCCTTTATGGGAAAGAGCTTTAATGACAGTCCTAAAGCCATATACGATTTTATGAATAGTCAGCCTGGCTATCAAGATCTTCGTTGTATTTGGGCATTTGAACATCCCGAAAAGTATCCGGAGTTGGAAACGGTCAAGATAGATACTCCTGCATATTTTAAACGAGCACTGAAGGCAAAATATTGGATTACGAATACAAATATCGAAAGAGGTTTGCATTTTAAAAAGAAGAAACAAATATACTTGAATACCTGGCATGGTATTGCACTAAAACATATCGGAAATGATTGCCCGGGAAGAAAAGACTTTAACTTTAGGTCTGTTAACTTTCTGGTAGTCTCAGGAGATTATGATGAGAAAGTGTTCAGGAGCGCATTCCATGCAAAAGAGGAATCGTACCTGCGATGTGGAATGCCGAGAAATGAGGAGTTATGGCTTGCTAATGAAGATAGAAAGAAATCATTGAGATCTAAATTGAATATTCCGGAAAGTAAGAAGGTATTGCTCTATGCACCAACGTGGAGAGATAGCACTGATGGTGGAAAGAGTTATTCTATAAAGCCACCTATACATTTTGAGGAATGGAAGAAACAATTAGGGGATGATTATATTGTTCTCTTTCGAGCTCATCACCAAACAACAAAAGTATTGGGTGTAGAATTTAATGAGTTTGTTAGAGATGCTTCTGATTATCCTGCAGTTAATGATTTGATGATAGCATCCGACTTGTTGATTACAGACTATAGTGCAATAGCATTCGATTACTCAATTCTATGTA
>JAFWSW010000046.1 GCA_017519205.1 Clostridiales bacterium
CTTTTATGATTAAGACGATCAACACCAACGGTTACAATCTGACCGTCACCAGCGAAGGAAAATGTGAAGAAGAAGATACTTGGGGTGCTTTTGAGTGTCAGCAACTGAATGTCACCGGCGGATCAACAGTAACCATTGACATTAAACGCACGGATAATGATTTTCAGACAGGTGAGATCGGCACGCTTTCCGTCAATTACGGTCGTGTAAATCTTAATTCTTACCTGCGCATCGGAAATATCGAAGAAGAAGGCGGGATCAATTCGACCACCGGAAAACGCGAATCTGTTGTATACGTTGCTGATGGCAATAAGCTGTTTGCTTACGGAAATACCATCATCTCTCTTTCCGGCGCATCTCAGTTTTATAACGCCGGAAGCATCGTTCCACTCTTTGAGACTGTCGGGCAATCCACTATTCTTCTGGAAGATGAATGTGAATTTAATAACGTCGGATCGATTGAGGTCGACGCCCTGACCAGTTCCGGATCTGCTTTCTTCTCCTGTGAAGCGGGTAGTTCGTTCTCCGGAAGTATCACAGAAGGTGATGGTTCCAAAGTCGTATTGCGAGGCGGTTCCGTAAAAGGAAATCTGACCTTCAATGCGCAGAGTGCCCTGTTTGTGGCAGGAGATGCATTAATCAACGGAAATGTAATCAACGGAAATGTTACCTTTAATTCTACATCTAAATTCTTTACGGCAAATGATCCGGATCTAGCTCCGAATGCAAATCCTTCTTCTTCTCTGACCCTTAGTGAAGGAAAGAAGATCACCTTTAATGGCGATCCACGCACTATTGAACTGAAAGGAACGATCAATGCAGATATCGATATTAATCCGAGATGCAATCTGACCGTAACCGGTACCGTAAATGGTGAAATCTATGTCCTTACATCGAATTCGACCATCCTCGTTGATACAGATGGCGTAATCAACGGTACTTTGGATACCAGTGATTACAGTGATAGCATCACGGGAATCTCTCTTACTGTTAAGGGCACCATCAACCATGAAGTAGGTTATCTGACAAAGATCTATAAGGGAACAGTTACACTTTATTCCGACTGCAAGGTCCGCTGTCTGTGGATCCAGGGATCAACGGTTACCAATAAGGAGATCGATGGTCTCAAAGCTGACCAGCTCTACTACTATGCACCATTGGGAGAAACAATGGATAGTATTACCATCAAGAACTCGACCATCAACCAGAAATTAAGAATCAGTGATGTTGCAAACCCGAATACAGTTCTGATTAAGGATTGTACGATTGGAGGTCAGGGTATTGAGGCAGACTCCATCAACTCTCTGACTATTGATGGTGGAACCATTCATAACACCAAGCTGACCGACTGTAATGCCACATATCACGGATGTAAATTAACAGAAGGAAAACCTGATTCGAACGATACTGTAAATCTTTACTATGCCGTTCTGGCATATCGCTCCAATGTTAAAGTGGAGTGGGACTCTCGTGTTATCGGATCCATCGTCGTTAAGGAATGGGGTAATGTAACTGTCAAAGATTCTAATATAGATGCGATTTCCGTGACCGACGGAAACATCACAACCTATGACACTCCTCTGGATGGCACGGATACTATCATCGGACTGATTAA
This sequence comes from Clostridiales bacterium, assembly GCA_017519205.1. GTDB lineage: Bacteria > Bacillota > Clostridia > Saccharofermentanales > Saccharofermentanaceae > Scatonaster. The sequence continues at coordinate 1,616 of JAFWSW010000046.1, forward strand.
TCTGACTTCGGATGCTAAACGCGCCACCGCGACGCTGAACAGAGGAAAGATCACCGGAGCTGTCACTGTCATGGGAGCAAATGCTCACCTCATCGTTCCTGAAGGTTCAGACGTGCTCGTAAAAGGCAAGCTCACTGCCGCTGGCCCGGGAGATCTTGATTATAATGTCAATGCAATCGATAACGGAAATATCAGCCAGATGGCAGATCATGCGAATCTCTACCTCAAGGGGGTACGTTTGGCGGAGTAACCGTAATTGACGGCAGTTCTTTACTCGCGGAATCAGCAGTCATCAATGGAGATGTTAATATTCTCTATGGTTCTCAGGGCTTACTCTGGACCCGTATCGAAGGAAAAGATCTTACCGTCAACGGCAGCGTAAAAGTATCCGGCGCAGGTAATGATGGATTAGACGCATCCTTACTCGTTGCCACCAATGAGTCATGCTCCATGCCGGTGATCAACAGCAGCACCGACTGTATCATCGTTGGTGACGATTCGGACGTCCAGATAGAGTCCGGAACCTTTAACTGCACCGGAAGCACCGGATACTGCATCAGCGACGAAGACTTGTCCGGACCCAAGCAGGTGCGCATCAACAGCAACAGTTTCACCACATTCAATGGTAAAGACGGCATCATTAACGCTAACAGCGGCTGCAACTGCGATAACGGCGCCTCGAATACTTCCGGTGATACGATCGTCGTTTATGGCGGTAACTCGAATCTGGAAATCGAGCCCCGTTTCATTCCGGAACATCATCTCCAGGTCGAAAGAGATGATGGCAGATACCAGGTCATCCTTACCTCGTTTACCAATGTTCCTGCAAAAAATGCAACCTGCACAACAAACGGTAACGATAATTATCTGATAAACAAAGACGGTCATGGCACCTACCGTCCTTATGCCACCGGCAAGAACTATGAGCCGGCAACAACGGAAGACGTGACCAGACATGCTCTCGGCCATCATTACGCAACATCTGCCCTTCCCTGGGATTGGAGTGCCGGCAGCACATGGTCTTGGGATACGGAATATAACAAGGTATCCGTAACTGTTACCTGTGACCGCTGCGGTCATGACCACACTGTCACCACGAATCACTTCATGATCAGTGAATCCCATGGTGTTGAAGACTGGAAGGTCGAATGCGTCATCGATTCGTTCCATGACGTCGCAGATAAGACAAATGTCACGGATCTTTCCACCTTTACGGTCATCGACCACAAGTACAGAAGAGTAAAGCCGTGGATCTACATCAGCGCGACAGCAGATGCCAATATGACATGTAATGTGTATTTTGTTCTGGGTTCCCTGGACAAGAGTAACTACGTCGGATATCTGACAGACAACACGTATCATTCCAAGGATATACAGGGTTATAACTATGAACAGACTCTGGCATTTAAGGACTTATCATTAGCCAATAACCTTGAGTTCGATTCCAACATGGGAAATGAGATGTACTACAAGGCTTCCTTCACTGTGAATGCGAAGGATATGACTGATGTGATTACCTGCCGTGTCACGAATCCGTTCGACAGCACGCAGGGAGCTGACCTCTGTTCCGCTGACATCTCCATGAAGAGCTATCTCCAGCTCCTTATCAATGACACGGAGAACACCATCTCCGGAAACAATGATGCGCTTCGTGATCTCTGTGTGAAGATGCTGGATTACGGTGCGGCTGCGCAGGAGTATTTCGGCGTAGATACCGATAACCTTGCAAACAAAGACATCCCGGGCGCAGGCGAGTATCTTACCATTACTGACACCAATTATTCCGGTCAGAGCAAACTCGATAAAGCTGCATTGAATGCCCTGCTCGAGGCGGAAAACGCCAAGTACAGATACTACGGCATGTTCGCTACCTTCGAGAAGGTTCCGTATGTATCTCTGGTATTCACACCTGCTGAAGGTGTATCCATCGAAGAAGCAGAAGGTATGGTCAAAAACATCTCCTTTGCAACGACCAACGGAACAGAGATCGTCACCCCTGTAGTTTCTCACGATGACGATTACATCTATGTAAGGTTCTCCAATAACAGATATGACCTGTACACACTCTGCCGTCCGGACTATACTATGGGTAACTTTAAGTTCAAGGCGAACGGTCAGGTAGTCACTTTCGGAATCGGTCAGTATATGTCGGCTTTCCTGAATATGGAAAACCCCACCGGAAAGAATCTGAAAGCACAGAATCTGCTCAAAGCGATGTACTGGTATTCACTCAAGTATTATGAATACGTATACTGAACGGAAGGAAAGGAACAATGATTATGGAAGAGAAAAAAAATTACTCGAAAATGGATCTGGAAGTGATCTTCTTTGAGAACGAAGATGTCATCACGACTTCTCCTAATCCCGGAGGACCGGACGACGGACAAGTCACTTGACGGATACTTCCGAAGCAGACTAAATGAATTATCCCGGAAGGGTGCCGCCGTGGCTTCACGGATGGCACCCTTTCTTTTTTATATAAAATATGGCAACATAGTCACATGGGAATTTGGAAAGCAATGAATTGCCTGGGGAGGGTCCTTCATTATGCGTAAGACATCAGCGGTCATCAGTCTCGTCTGTACTGTGATCATCATATTCTCCGGCATCTTTCTTTTCGCGCATGGTGCAGAAGTCAAGATCTTCGGCATCAAGCTCTCGCCGGGTGTATTTGGCGGCGTTGTCGCCGGATTTATCGCATACGATATCATCGCCATGAAGAGAGCTTTTGGCGAGGAAAAGAAGATCGCAGAACAGGAGTCTGCCGCCATGGCGCGTAATGTGGAACTTAATGCCGTAGCCGGTGCTCTGGAAGCTCCCTGTACAGTCACCTTTACCAGAATTGCCTGTGCTTTCGGATGCGCGATGGGCGTGCAGGTCTATCTGAACGGAACCTCGATGGCCACCGTCAAAAACGGCCAGACGATCTCCATGACGACATTCGTAAGATATAACGAACTCAGCGTTCACTATACCGCAGACGGCGCGTCGCGCTCGATCTCTTTCGAGGCCGTACCGGGCGGAAATGTACAAATCAATCTGAAGTACATCGGCGCGAAGCTGTCGATCGTCACTCAGTAATCACCTGGAGGCAGAAGAATCATGAAAGTCGTAGATTCTCTGAAAACGGAAAAAAGTATCGGTTCGCGGTCGATCTCGATCCGCGCAAATAGTGTATACCGGGCAGCGCTCATCTATCTGACGCTGCCTGTCATCATTTTCTTCTTCGGATATCTGAAGATCTGGTGGGCCATCCTCTTCTCGCTTGTTCTCGGCGGCGGCGCATTCCTTGCGATGCGTGACTTCGGAAAAAAGGACGGAGAACTCCCGAATCTTCAGGAAAAGACGCTCGAGCTTAAGCCATCCTGCATCATCTTCCTTCTGATCGTACTGCCGATCATTCTCTACTGGGGAGGTATCGGAGAATTCGGCTGCTGCTCGGAGGACCACCGCGTCCGCTTCGCGATCTTAAACGACCTCGTCGAGTATAAATGGCCGGTCGTCTATGATTTTTCCACTCAGCAGAATCCGGCTGTCGCTGCGAGCCTCGGATCCGGAACCGCGGCCTTTGCCTACTATTTCGTCTTCTGGATGATCCCGGCCCTGTTCGGAAAGATCTTCGGACTTCTGGTCGCCCGTATCGTCCTGGTCATCTGGTCAGGGATCGGTCTGGTGCTGGTATTCTTCGGCGCATCTTTCCTCTACAAGCGCTTCTCCCGTGCACTGTTCATCTTCCTGATCCTGTTTGCAGGATTTGATGTCATCCCTTATGTGATCAACCGCATCATCGGCGTGGAAACGACCTGGGAAGGCTGGAACTCGCACCTGTTCATCCACGGCAACTTCTTCCAGATCATGAACGTATTTAACCAGAGCATCCCCGGATGGCTCATCACGATACTTCTTCTCATGGCAAAGGACGGCCGAAGCATCGGTCTTCTCGGCGGACTCATGTTCTGCTATTCTCCGTGGGCAACGATCGGTATCTTCCCGATGTGCATCTGTAAGCTCATTCTTACCAGCCGCATCGAAGGCGAAAACGGAAAGAAGCTGGATATTAAGACACTTCTGAAAAATACATTCACACCCGTGAATATAATTCCGCCGATCATCGTGCTGGTCGTCTTCGGACTTCTTTATACCGCGAACCCGAATGCCACCGGCGACGACGGCTTCATCTGGAAGTTCTATGCGTCTCCGCTGGGCCTCTTCGTGGATTACATCAAGTACGTGATCTTCGAGTTCGGTATCTGGCTCCTGCTGATCTATAAGCGGCATAAGAAGGATCCCATGCTCTGGACCGCTGTCGGTACGCTTCTGGTCCTTCCGATCTATAAGATCAGTGTCGCCAACGACTTCATCATGCGCGGCAGTATGGCTCCCGCCTTCCTGATCGGACTTTACGCCGTGATGCTCGTTACCGATAACTTCGAGATGTGCCGCGATAATAAGCTGGAACTGAAAAAGGCGCTCGCCGGACGTGCCGTCCTTCTCATCATGTGCGTTGCCGCGTATATCCCCGTGAACTACATGCTCTATACCGGTCTTATCTCCTATCAGATGCACTTCACCGATGAGGTCAACTACATCGACGAAGTCCACATGATCGGCTCCTTCGGAAACATTATCGAAGAGAGTGAACTTGAGGTCGTCCAGAAGCAGTTCTACGTCTACGATTACGAAGACACGGCATTCTTTAAGTATTTAGCGAAATAAGCGAAAAAAAAGGCGAATGAAAAACTCACTCGCCAAGCTGTTCCTGCTCGTAGATGATGTTGAGCATCTTCGCCGTTGCCTTGATCGCTGCGGCAACCTGGTCACGGTCGAGACCTCTGGTCTTAAACTCATGCTCGCCGTCGCGCCAGGTGATGACACTCTCAACAAATGCATTCGTGCGGCCTCCCGGCGGGATCGTGACGGTATAGTCGGCGAAGAACGGAAGTGTTCTTCCGAACTGCTGGTAGACCTTCTGAAGGGCTCTCATGAAGGCGTCGAACTGACCTTCACCGGAAGCACTCGCTTCGTGTACGTTATCGTCGATCTGGATGCGCATCGTCGCAACAGGATTGAGGTCGCGCGCATGGCAGACATAGTAATTCAGGATCTTAACGTGGGACTCGCCGTTGCCCTTACCGAGAACGTCCGCAACGATGTACGGAAGCTCATCAGTCATGACGCTCTCTTTGTTATCGCCCATCTCAACGATGCGGGCGGTAACTTTTTCCAGAGAATCCTTATCGAGATCGAGTCCGAATTCTTCGAGGTTCTTCGCGATGCTCGCACGCCCTGAGGACTTGCCGAGGGCATACTGGCGGGATCTGCCGAAGCGCTCCGGAGCAAGCTTATTGCAGTACAGGGAATCCTTCGTATCGCCGTCCGCATGGACACCGCAGGTCTGGGTAAATACGGCGGCACCTGTGATCGGCTGGTTCTTCGGGATACGCATGCCCGAGAAAGACTCGACCATCTTACTTACGTGCTCGAGCGCCGTTTCATTGACGCCTGTCGATCTATTCTCACAGAAGTCCGTGACTGCGCCGACGATCGATGCCAGAGGTGCATTACCCGCTCTCTCACCTAAGCCGTTAACGGTAACATGAACGCCCTTGGCGCCGGCTTTTACCGCCATGATGGTATTTCCTACCGACATGTCGTAGTCGTTATGTGCATGGAAATCGAAGTGTACCTCCGGGAAGAGAGAGCACATCTTCTTTACGTATTCGAAAGTCATATCCGGGGTCAGAACGCCCAGTGTATCGCACAGCATGATCCTATCGACCGGAAGGACCGAGATCTCCGAAACGAGCATCTTTACGTAGTCAAAATCACTCTGTACGCCATTGCTCCAGTCCTCGAGATAGACATTGACCTTCATGTCGCGGAAGGCCGCATCCTCGATGACACGACGGATCTCACCGACGTGCTGCTCCGGTGTTTTCCCGAGCTGGGCGGTAAGGTGGTGCATCGAGCTTTTGCAAAGGAGATTTACGACGCGTCCGCCGGCATTCTGGATCCAGGAAAGAGAGTGCCCGCTGTCAACGAATGCAAGGACCTCGACCTTATCGAGATACCCCTTTCTTCCTGCCCACTCCGTGATCTTCTGAAGTGCTTCAAAATCACCGTCGGAAATACGTGCGGAGGTGACCTCGACGCGATCGACCCGCACCTCATCCAGAAGGATCTTGGCTATACTGAGTTTCTCGCTGGGAGTAAAGGAAACTCCCGGTGTCTGTTCACCATCCCGAAGGGTGGTATCCATGATTTCAAGTTTCATGCGATTCACCTTTCCCGTATTTCGTAAGTAAAAACTATCAGACCCAGTATAGCAGAAACCGCAAAGAATTGCTTTTGTCTATTTCTTTTTTCTGATTTTTTTGAGATAATGAAGTCCGTGGGGGAAAGTATCTTAAGTAAAAGGACGGTTAGCAATACATTTTTAAGGAGTTGCGCTTATGAGCAAAGGAAAATTCAATCCCTACTTCTCCGATGAGAAGATCCTGGAAGTCATTCGTAATTATTCCAACGATACGATCTACTTCAAGGATCTCCAGTCCAAGTTTATCTGGAATAACCGTTCCCACGCGGCACAGTTCGGAATATCCGACCCGAAAGAGATGGTCGGTAAGACAGATGCCGATTATTACCCGAAGGATTTTGCCACCCGTGCACGTAAAGAGGAAATGGAGATCATGGAGACCCGTATTCCTCTTATTTCCAACATCGAGAAACTCGAGAAGCCGGACGGTTCCGTCGTCTGGTATTCCGCGTCAAAATATCCGATCATCGATAAAGACGATAAGGTCATCGGTACCTGGGGCATCAGCAGAAACATCACCGCGCTGAAGATCGTGGAGGAGGAGCTGAGCCGCACGAACGAGAAGCTGAAGAGACTGTCGCAGGTCGACGATCTCACAGGTCTTTTCAACCGCCGCTATTTCTATGAGATGATCGAGAAGACCGCTTCTCAGTATGACAGAAGAAATAACAGAAAGAAGGACGATCCGGACGACACGTTCTCCCTGATCTCCCTCGATATCGACTTCTTCAAGAAGATCAACGATGATTACGGCCATAACAAGGGCGACGATGTGCTGCGTCTCGTGGCAGGTATCCTGACCTCCCAGTGCAGAAAGTCCGATATGGTCTTCCGTATCGGCGGGGATGAGTTCATGATGCTTCTTCCGGATACACCGCTTAAGGGTGCGAAGGTACAGGCCGAGCGTGTGAGATCTGCACTTTCCGGTGCACCGATCGTTCTCGATGAGAATGCCGCTCCGGTACGTCTTACCGCGAGCATGGGTATTTCCTGTTACCGCGACTGCAGTGATGTGGCTGACCTCATCCACCGTGCGGACGAGCGTCTCTACACTTCCAAGAATCTCGGACGTGACCGCGCAACCTGATCTTTTTTCTTCGCGAAAAGCACTAGTAAAGGCGTCATTTTCATGACGCCTTTTTTGTTTCATTCTGATTCTTTGGAAATGAACTTACGGAGCGGTGTTGCCCTTCTCTTTATACCGGAGAAGTGCGGCACGTGCGAACTCTTCGTTCTCCATGGACAGTTCCGGAAGCTCGTAGTCTTCCCCGTATCTGCGCTTCAGCGCAAGGCTCAGGAGATGATCCGTCATGGCCGGGTTCTTCGGCAGGAAGCTTCCATGTGAGTATGTGCAGTACACGTTGTTATAGATTGCACCTTCGTATCCGTCTTTACCGTTATTTCCGGCGCCCTCTAAGACCTTTGCCATCGGCTTGACCGACGGTCCCAGATAGGTTCTTCCGCTGTGGTTCTCAAATCCGTAGAGGATCCCCGGATCCTTTGCCGGGTCAGATGCACCGGCGGTGCTTTTTCTAAGGAAATCCGCTTCATAGGTCGTGTCCTGGATGTATCTGATATCTTCTCCGACCGTGTAGATATCGATGGCGCCGAGGCACTCGATCTTCGTGCCGTCATGCTCCTGGTAGTAGTGTCCGAGCATCTGATATCCGCCACAGATACATAAGAAGACCATGCCGTTCTCGATGGCTTCTTTTACCTTCGGGCCCTTCACATCAACGAAGTCCTTGCGGATGACATTCTGCTCGGCATCCTGTCCGCCGCCCAGGAAAACGATATCGAACTCTTTCTCATCGAATTCATCTCCGATCGAGACCGGAACCAGCTTCACGGAGATCCCGCGGAGTTCGGCTCTACGGATCAGGCTCAGGACATTTCCACGGTCTCCGTAGAGATTCAGGAGGTCCGGGTACATATGACAGATTCTAAGTTCAATCTCAGCCATTTCCTTCCCTCCTTATTTCCAGAAATCCTTGAGGTGATATCTCTTAACGAGTATCGACCGGAGTGCAAGCATCGATGTATAGTTCGGCAGGATATACAGGCATTTTCCCGGTGTCGAATCCTGGATCGCCTGGTCAAGAAGTTCCGCACATTCTTCCATCGGCTTGGCAATGATCCTCGATCGATCCACGCCGGAATAGAGGATACGGAGCATCATGTCGCCGTAGCGGTCGCCCGAGACATAGACCTTCTTCGGGAATTCCTTCGACTCGAAGTCGACATCCCAGATCCAGGAAACGTCTTTTCCATCGGCAATGTTACTGTTGAGAAGCATATAGATTCCTTCGGCATCCGAAGCGCCGGCAACAAATGACAGCGCACGGTCAAGGCCGACCGGGTTCTTCACGAGAAGCACACAGATCTTCTTATCTCCGATGGCGATCTTCTCCATTCTTCCGAAGGCGGCTTCGACGTGTTCAAGTGCCGCAGCGCATTTGTCGAAAGAAAGTGCTTCCGTGTCGCCGATCTTCTCGCCCATTCTTACACAGGCGGATACTGCGGCGATCGAGTTATAGAAATTATGCATGCCCGGGATCGGGAGCTTGACGCGTCTTTCCTTCGGATCCGGATCTTTCTCCGTTCTTCCTGATCCGGCATCCAGGAGCGACAGCTCGTATCCTTCGTCGGACGGGTTCTTCGCCAGATCGTATTTTACGAAGAAGCGCGGTGCCTGTCGTGTCTTTCCGCATTTTTCGCATGTAAAAGCACCTAAGTGGCCGAAGGATCTTGCCGTGTAAGTGTATTTCTGCTTACATCCGGTGCAGTACTCCGCATCGGAAGATGCCGGCAGCACACCCGACTTATCCGGGTACGTGACGTTATTGTAGTGCATGGATTCTTCGGACAGTCCGTAGAAGATCGTTCTTCCTTCACGTCCGTTATAGAGCTCGGAAACGAGGGAATCATCGCTGTTCAGAAGGATATCCGCCTCGCAGGAGTCGAGTCCTTTTGCAATGAGATCACGTGTATGC
>JAFWSW010000047.1 GCA_017519205.1 Clostridiales bacterium
CACGGTCATACTATAAAAGAAGCACAGGTCTGATCACCTGCTGTATAGACGATCTCGGTATAGATGTCCGGGATCACCAGTTCGTCCTTATCCTCGGAGATCCCTTTAAGGACCGCTTCGGATTCCTTCATCGCCTGATACTGGTTGCAGAACTCGGCATAGAAGGATTTCTCATCGTACGCTTCTGAGAACTGTCCGGTGATACAGGCAGTCTTCTGGGAACCGGTGTACTGCATCGGGATATCCAGCTTCTCCCACGGGAGGATCGCATCGAGCTGATGCTGTGTATGTGTCCGCACCGTTGTTTCAGATGCAATCTTACGATCGAGTGCCTCGATATCGTAGACGATCTTCATGGTCTCATCATTACGGGAAGCGCGCTCGTTAAACTCTTCGACGCTTAATTCCTCACGTCCGGCAAATCCGGAAAGGAACGGTTTCTTTACGGTAGAGAATTCTTCCACCAGAGAGATCGCGTGCTTGATCGAGTTCGATGTCTTCTCGAGCTGATTTAGGCTTGTGCGGGTAGGGAACAGGCTGAGCTGATCTGTCTCGTCCTCGGCGTCACGCTCAGTGACATCGACGGTGCCCAGACGCTGCAGGAGGTCAACGATCTTCTTCGCGTCCTTCTGCATGGCGATGATCTCGATATGCTTCATGGGAAGTATAGCCATAGATCTTAGTTCCTTCCCATCAGTATGTTCATTGCAGCGGTGATTGCGGCTTCACGGTTCGGTTCGGCATCATCACGGAGCTTCTCCGCGGCTTTTTCCGATGCGGCATCATTCGCGGTGTTACTCGAAGAACCGTCTTCTTTGTGTTTTTCATACAGGGCGGCTACTCTTTTTCTTGCTTCCGACAGAGCTTCCTGATAGTCTTTCTGCGCCTGTTTCTGCGCATTTGCCAAGATCTCATCCGATTTTACTCTTGCTTCCTGCTCGATCTCGGAAGCTTTCTTTTCTGCTTCGAGGATACGATTTACTTGTTCTGAAGACATAGATGCGTCCTTCCTGAAAACCCAAATTTCCACATATAAATCATTGTTCCTATTTTCACATAGGAATACGTAGAAATCAAGTATAAATTTGTGCAAAGTGTTCAAATTTTTGAATTTTATTATTTCTTTATATTTGCTTTGCGATTGGTTGGGGATTTATTCCTAAAATGAAATCAGGCAAGAAGAAATGGCGTGCCCGGCAGAAAAAGAAAAAGCCGGGCACTTCTATGGAAATAGAGAGTATTATCTGGAGGAAAAAATCATGCTGGTAATCGAACATCTGACGAAAACATATCCGGGAGGAAAGGTCGGTGTATCCGATCTGTCGCTGGAAGTAAAGGCGGGGGAGATCTACGGATTCATCGGTCATAACGGTGCCGGCAAGACCACGACCATCAAGGCGGTCGTCGGACTCCATCAGTTTGAAACAGGGAGGATCACCATCGACGGGATCTCCATCAGTGATGAACCGCTGAAGGCGAAGAGCCTCCTGGCCTATATCCCGGATAATCCGGAGCTCTACGATAACCTGTCCGGTATGCAGTATCTGAACTTCGTGGCGGATGTCTTCCGTGTCTCGAAAACGGAAAGAAAAGAGAAAATCGAGTACTATGCAAAAGAACTCGAGATCGTCGATTCTCTGAATAATCAGATCGCTTCCTATTCTCACGGTATGAAGCAGAAGCTTGCGATCATCGCGGCCTTCCTTCACGACCCGAAGCTCCTCATCATGGACGAGCCGTTCGTAGGCCTCGACCCGAAGGCTGCTTTTACCGTAAAGAAAATGATGCGTGAATTCTGCGATAAGGGAAGCGCGATCTTCTTCTCGACCCACGTTCTGGAAGTGGCCGAGAAGCTCTGCGACAAGATCGCGATCATCAAGGACGCGAAGCTGATCGCTTCCGGCACGATGGAAGAGGTCAAGGGTAATGCTTCTCTGGAAGAGGTCTTCCTGGAGATTACCGAGGAGGCCAAGTAATATGCGTACACTGTTCCTACTGCTGAGAAACGAGTTCAGATCCCTCGTTAACAGCGTCAATAAGAAAAACACCACATCGTTCGTCCTCGCGGCGATCGGTCTCGGTGTCGCAGCCCTGTTTTTGATCGGCATGTTCGCCATCATCGGCGGCGCCACCGCATATACACTTACGAAAAAAGGACTCGGCGAGTACTCGATCTTTGTTTCGCTTGCCCTGTCCATGATCATCGCGCTCATGTTCGGCGTCATGAACTCGACCCGCGATGCGAGATCCAGCGATACCGACATGCTTCTGGCGATGCCGATCCCGAAGTCCAGCATCGTCATCTCCAAGCTCCTGGGCATGTATCTTCTGGATGTACTCTGCGCACTGGTCCTTCTGGTACCGAGTTACCTGATCGTCTGGTTCGTCGGCGACGGATCAGCTGCCGTTTTTGGAAGAGGATTGTTCTTCGCATTCCTGATCCCGGCACTCCCGCTCTTCATCTCGCTTCTCGTAAGTGCCCTCATCGGATTCCTGAAGAAGGCGACGAAATTCGGTCAGCTTGTTTCCACGATGCTGTCATTTGTCGTCCTGATCCTTTATATGATCGTCGTTCCGAATCTGTCTTCCTATGCGGAAAAACTCAATATCTCTGCAGGCGAGGCCACCTCGATCATGAAGAAGATTCCGCCGTTTTACTGGATCACGGAAGCAATCTACAGCGGAAAGATCATCTATGTTGTTCTTACGCTCCTGATCACATTGATCCCGATGGCGCTTGCCGTATATATCCATGCACGCAGTCTGAACGGTGTGGATTTCCATGCGGACAACTCGAAAAAAGCACGCTCCTACAAGTCGGCTTCTCCGAGAAAAGCTGTGCTCTCGATGGAGTTTAGAAGATATTTCTCTTCGACGAACTACATCATGAACACTCTTTTCGGAACGCTGTTCCTTATCGTGCTGACCGGCTATGTCGTTGCCAAGGGCGGTCCGAACATCGATATCGTCGAAGAGGTCACCGTCAATGGCGAGAAGGTCGATCTGATGACGAAGTTTACCGGAGTTGCCTGGGCGGCGATCTGGACGCTTTTCATCAACTTCTTCTCGACGATCACCATCACCACACCGCCGTCTGTTTCGATGGAAGGTAAGAGGATCTGGATCAACAAGAGCCTCCCGATCGCGACCAAGGATATCCTTCTTAGTAAGCTCCTGGTCAGTGTCGCGATTTTCCAGCCGGTCTCCATCATCTGCTCGATCGTGCTGTCGATTATGTCTAGATCGGGGATCCTTTCGTGCCTGCTTCTGATCATCCTGACCTGTCTGTTCCACCTTCTCTGCTCGATGGTCGGTCTGATCTTCGGACTGGTCTTCGTCAATCTCGACTGGACCAATGAAGCACAGGTCATCAAGAAAGGATTTGCCGTCACGCTGACCATGATCCTGAACTTCGTATTCGCATTCATCTTCGCAGCAGGCCTGGTCGTTTCCCTGATCATCGGATCGTCGATGGGATATGCGGTCCTCCTCGGATCGGAGATCCTTCTTCTTACGGGACTTTGTATAGGTGCTTATGCTATAATTACTCACTACGGGGTGAGAAAATACGAATCGCTGAACGGCTGATCCTTCTGCAAAAGCACTTGCACGGATGCCGCAGTGATCCGAACATGTAACAGATGCCCCACTAAAAGGAGTACTGGATGGACCTTTTTCATCGGGCACAGGAGCCGGTCAACAGAGAACTGACATGGATCAAACCATTCGATAACCGGATGGATGAGATCCTGCGGCTCAAAGAGAGATCGGAGACCTGTCCCAAAGAGATGAAAAAGGTCTTTTTGTCTGCCTGGGCGGACCTCGCCAAGCAGGTGAAACTTCACCAGAAGATCGCCTCCCAGATCGTCAGCTCCGGTATTCCGCTGTCTGTTTACTATAATATAACGATAAAAACGGATATGGCCGCCACGACGATCGAGTTCCTGATCATTTCCGATGAACTGATCGTACCGGTGCTTTTTAAGACGAAGGAGCATATCGAGTGGGACCGCTACGATACGAGATTTGCGAAGCTTCCGGATATGGTGGAGACACGTGCGGCGGAAGAAAAAGCGTGTGTGATCGTCGACTGGCTCACCTTAAATAAGGCTCTTCCCGCAAAAGAAACAAGACGCGTCGTTCCCGTCCTGATCGATGAGGAAGAGACCGAGCTTTCCGCCAGTGCACGCCCGATCGGCACGAGTGAGATCTATACCGGTATCTCCCAGACGATTTCGCTTCATCCGGACTTTTTCGGCAAGTGGCTCGAGACGAATTGTTCTGTTTCCGAGATGCCGTTCTTCACAATTGCACGTACCGGAAAGGTCGTCGACGCAATCAACGAAGCATTGATCTGAAAACCCTGTATTTCCAATGACAAGAACCGATACGCCGTATGACAGAATACGGTGTTTTTGGCGCGGTTGTTTACAAATCAGTCATAGAAAAGACGTAATATAGCCCGTTTGTTTTCCTGATTTCAATAATTTATTCATTTGTTATCTGCATAATGTAACCATAAGGTCGAGACAAGGAGACCCGTAATTCTCAACAAGGGGGACAAGAGGATGACCCAGTATTTAGTTACCGGTGCCACCGGACAAATCGGCAACACGATCGTAAGAATGCTGCTGGATAATGATAAGCCCGTACGCGTTCTTGTACACCCGGAAGAGGATACGACTCCTCTGGCAGGGCTTCCCGTAGAAGTAAAGTATGGCGACATCCTGGTAAAGGATTCTCTGAAGGATTTCTTCGATCTGGAAGACCCGCGTGATGCGATCCTGATCCATGCACAGGAAAGAAACGTGATCTCAGAGAAACAGGATCTGATGGTCAGAAAAGTAAATGTACATGGCACGATGAACATCACCGATGTATGTGTAAAGAAGAAGATCGGAAAACTCATCTACATCGGATCCGCAAGATCCATACCGCTGTCGGACGATAAGACGAAGCCGGTAAAAGATGTACATCACTTTGACAGAAATAAAGTAGTCGGCGACTACGCCAAGTCAAAAGCGGAAGCGACCCAGTACATCCTGGACAAGGTCACACTGAATAACTTAAACGCTGTGATCCTTCTTCCTTCGCTGGTACTTGGACCTTATGAATACGGTAACTCGGACATCATCAGTCTGATCCGCGATTACCTCTCCGGAGACCTCAAGGTCAGCATCCCGGGCGGCGTGGACTTTACCGACGTACGCGACGTAGCTTCCGGTGTTCTGAAAGCGGCGGAAAAGAGTGAGAAGGGCACATGCTACATCCTCTCCAATGCGTACATGAGCACCCAGGATTTCCTGCACAGCCTGCATGAGATCACGGGAAGAGATGAAGTAACGAAGAAAGTTCCGAATTGGCTTCTGAGCGGCAAGGGTATTGCCCAGCTCTACTACAAGATCACGAAGAAGTCCAATCCGAAAGACAAATACGGACCGTTTATCTCGCCGGAGCCGCTCTATGAGAGTGAACGTGCGAATGCGGACCTCCACTACTCACCGAGAGATCTCAGAGCTTCGCTCGAAGATACCATCGACTGGGTAGAGAATAATCCTCCGGCAGAACCAGATGCCGGAAAAGCGAAGGCCAGCAATGGCTGATTAACATAGCAGGACCTCACTAAATATATACCTCTACTTCCTTGTTTCCAGAGGCTGTCCCATCTACCCAACGGGGCAGCCTCGACCCTTTCCTAAACCACAAAAGCAAATATGTTTTCATGTTTTGAATCACGTGAGAGAAAGGTTTCTTGAGCTGGTCCTCGCCGCTTCGCGTCTGCGGAGGCTTGTCGAAATCCTTTCTCTCTCGTAATTCATTAAGAAAGATCCTCTTTTGTGGTACAGGAAAGGGTCGTTCGGCTTTCGGAAATCTCATTATTGTAATAAATTAGTGGTATTACCGTATGGAGGAAGATTTAATGAGAAATCGGATACTGTCGCTCATGCTGATATTGATACTGCCCTTGAATACTATGATGCTTTCCTCGTGTTCGGATTTGTTTGCTGAAAAAGAAATGCGGGAAGCTAGACGTCTATACAACTACCTCAAAGAAGAAGATTGTCTCGGGACATTAAAACTATGGAAAACTATAGGTTCAAACGATAACGTTGAATTGTGTTTTGAGGGAGAATGTAATCTGCAAGATGTATTTCTTATCACGAAAAAGGCAAATTGGTTTCTTAAAAGTCATCCCAATTCTGATATTCTGACAAAGAAATATGGACTTCGGATCACATTTTTCCCTGCGAATCCCAATGAGAGAGATTATGAGAATATGGATTTCTATGCAAGTGTTGCCAAGTATCCGAATGAGGATGAAATAAATTATTTGTTTTATAATTCGACCGAGAGAATTTACACTTCAAGTTTTCGGGATTGCCCAGTCTCATATAAACGTGTAGAAGTAAGTTTTAATATAGTATTTGATGATTTTGAGGCTCTCAATACTATACCATCACTTCAGAATTTTGCTATATGTAGTGACCATGTGCGAACAGATGAAGAAACCATGATCCGAGTGCTGAATTCTCTTTGCTACTATGAAGACCATGGAATTGAAATGAATTATGAATTTGCGTTTATTATTCAGGAAGATCTTAGGGATGCATACAATCGTTTTGTATCTGCACATAAGGGATATAAAGTGTTTCGGACGATGTGATTTGTGATATAGTAATAGGGTATATCGGCTGCGTGGGTCTTCCCCCGGGGAGGTGCGCGGCCGGGGTATGATTTTGATTATTGAAGGAAGTGTTGTCTTATGCCGAAGACGGCGATGCTTGTGATCGATATGCAGAATGCTCTGGTGCTGGAGCATCCTTACGATGAGAAACGTCTGATCAAGACGATCTCGCAGATGGAGAAGATTTGCAGGGATAAGGGGATTGAAGTGATCTTTATCCGTCATGAGGATAATACGCTGGTTAAGGGCGAGAACGGTTTTGAGATCTATTCGCAGGTCGCTCCGAAGAATGGAGAGAAGATCTTCGACAAGAGATATAACAGTGCTTTCCGCAAGACAGGACTTTCCGAATACCTGAAAGATCAGGGAGTCGACAGGCTCATCATCACCGGCATGCAGACGGACTTCTGCGTGGATGCTACCGTGAAGGTCGCTTTTGAACTCGGATACGATGTCATTATCCCGAGAGGCGGACATACGACATTTGACAACCGGTATCTTTCCGGCGAGGAACTCTATCACTACTACAGCTATGAAATCTGGAATCACCGCTATGCACAGGTAATGTCCATCGATCATATTGAGGAGATCTTATGAAATCACAGTTTTTTACTTACGATCAGGCGACTTGGCCGAGAGCCCAGCACTTCCACTACTATGCAAAGATGTTTCCCGTTCACATCTCCGTGAACAGAAAGATCGATGTGACCGAGCTTCTGCCGGCACTCGAGAAGAAGGGATACCGTCAGGACTGCGTGTTCTACTACATGGTGACACGTGCGATCAACAACCAGGGCGAGCTCTCCGTCGCATATAAAGACGGCCAGATCGGCTGGTGGAACTACCTGAATCCGGCATACCC
>JAFWSW010000048.1 GCA_017519205.1 Clostridiales bacterium
GATACCCGCGGCTGGCAGAAGAAGGTCTTCAGTTATACCCGCCAGTTATTCAAGGCCTGCAAGACCAGCGAAAACGTTGTTCCGCTTCTTTGCGCCAACGGACTGAGCATCAAGACCGTGTTCCCGATCATCTTGAGCAGAAAGCGCAAGTACGGATACAAGGTCCTGTATTCGGTAGTAGGCGGTGCTTTGATCACGGAGTACGAGAAGAACAAGTATATCCGTAAACACTTAAAAGACGTGGAAGCCGTCTATGTGGAAACCAAGGCGCTTCAGAATATGCTGGAAGGTCATGGACACACCAACATCCGTTACGCTCCGGTATTCTCGAGACGTCCTTCGAAAACAGACGAAGATGTCGCAGCGATGACATTTGAAGAGCCGTTCCGTTTCTGCACATATGCGAGAGTAAGCAAGGAAAAAGGTATTTCCGATGCGATCGATGCGGTTACCGAGGTGAACCGCAGATACGGAAGAACCGTATGTGTGCTGGATGTTTACGGACCGCCGGTAAAAGGATACAAAGAGGAGTTTGATGCAAAAGTAAACGCTGCTCCTGACATGATCTTCAGCCAGGGTCTTCTGACGGATGAGAATGCGATCGATGAACTGTCCAAGCACTATCTCATGCTTTTTCCGACGTATTACGAAGGTGAGGGATTCCCGATCGCTCTGATGGAAGCCATGAAGGCGGCACTTCCTGTCGTTGCAACGGACTGGCATTACAATTCCGAGATCGTTGAGGACGGGAAAAGCGGAGTGATATACAATAGAGACAAGGAGTCTCTGGCGGATATCATCGAAGGTCTTCTGAAGGACCCTGAAAAAGTGAAGGCCATGCGTGAGTACAGCCTTATGAAATCGAAGTCGTTTGATCCGGAGATGATCATGTCCGAGATCTATAAAGTGATAGACGGGGAAACAAAGTAAGACATGGAGCAGGATTTTAACTTCAACTACAGAAAACTCGCAGGTACGGCAAAGTTCTCTTCTTTTGTCGAGAATATCTGCATACTCTTTTTCTGTCTGATGTACATCCTTGCCGTAAACTGGGCATTGAAACCGGATTATATGAATGGCGAGCTCGTGGTTTCTTCGTATGAGAAGAGTTATTCCATCCTCCGCATGATCGCATGCCTGGGTATTGTTATCTTGGTCAAGGAGATCACCTATGCACTCGTTTCGAATCGTGATTCTGTATCCTACTACATCATCCGTGCACTGTATTTCCTGTATGAGATCCCGCTGATCCTCTCGTACTGCCTCTTTGATCATGAGAACTTCTTCACGTTCTTCGTGTCGGAGGTCGCCTATTGGATCTGTATCTGCTTAGCACTGCGATTCATGTCCAAGCTTTACCGTTCTGCGGAAAAACCGAAGAAAATTCAGATGCCGAAGAGCTTTGTCCGTCTTTGCATCCTGGCTGTGGTCGTAGCGGGTATCGCATACTGTATCCGTGCGGTCGGCGGTGTTACCGTTTCTTTCTCTCTCAGTGGCATCTACCGTATCCGTGCGATGTATAAAGAGAATGCAAGTGATGTGGTCACTTTCTTAAAATCTGCTGCCGGCGGTTATATCTGCCCGTGCATGATCGCTTACTACTGCGCGAAAAAGAGATGGGTATTTGCCGGGGCGGCCTGTGTATTACAGTGCTTCTGTTTCCTTCTGGCAAGAGATAAGGTATATCTTTTCATTCTGCCTCTGGCCATCGCTGTCGGCTTCTTCAGTTCCCTGATCAAAGAGAAGTTCGAGAAGTGCCTGAATGCAGGCTATCTCTGCTACGGTGCAGGACTCTTTCTTGCTGCGGTCAATATCAAGCGGACCCTGATCATGGAACTCCTGACCCGTCGTATGATGGTCGTTCCGACCTATCTGAACTATGTATACTATGACTTCTTCACGAAGAATGAACCGATCTGGTGGAGACAGGATACGTTCCTTGTAGATAAACTGTTCGTGCCGGTGTATCAGCAGTCCGTTCCGCTTCAGATCTCCGAAGTATATTTCAATAAACTGGAAGGAAACCCGAATGCGGGTATGTTCGCTGAGGCTTTCTCCCGCTGCGGATTCTTCGGAATCATTATTTATCCTGTCCTCTTAGCAGTTTTGTTCCTTCTTATCGATCACTGCTATCGGGATTCAGGCAGTGCGGTTAAGGTGCTGCTCGGCATTTGTGTGGCTGTGGCAGTTTCAAATGATGTCATTACCAGTACGTCGTTCGTTATTACGATGGTACTTGTTCTGCTGGCGTCGCGCTTTTTCCGCAAAAATGTAGAAAGTGAACCGGTTCTTGAAACGGCCGAAATGGTGGAAGCATAAAGAAATGGAAAGTAACGTGGAAAAGAAGATGAAAGATCAGTTATCACTGGTGGTTATTTCCCAGTGGGGCAGTGACGTCAAGGGAATCAACGGCGGCAATGTCAAGAAACTGTTTTCACAGATCGAGGCTTTTAAAAGAAGCGGATTTGATGTCCGTACCGTAATTAAGGAACCGCCGGCGAGAACCGGAAAAGCAAGTCTCTTCGACCGTCTGATGACCAAGGCAAAGAATATCCTGCCGTTTTGCACGAATCAGTGCATCATCCGATATTCTGAAGTCGGAAAAGCAGACTGCTACTTCGTCCGTTTCCGTGCCTATGACTACCCTTTCCGGAAGCTGATCACGAAGATCAGAAAAGAAAATCCAGATGCAAAGATCATTTTCGAGTACTCGGATTATCCGTACTATACCCTCCGTGGCAAGGATGTTATCGGAGATGCGCTCGTGAAGTTCCGTGATGACTATAATCGGGATCGTACTCTCAAATGTGTGGATCGCATCGCGACACTCCGCACGGATAAAGAACTGGACGGAGTCCCGTGCCTGAAGATGCTCAACGGACTGGATGTGGAGAAGATCAAACGCAAGACCAGAAACCGTATCCCCGGAGAGATCCATGCCCTGATCGTCGCTTCCTTACAGCCGGCGCACGGCGTAGACCGATTCATCGAAGGAATGAAGGAATATTACCGTGGCGAGTGGACGGAAAAAGTGATCCTCCATATCGTCGGAGGCGGCAGTATCCTGGATGAGATCAGGGCCAAGGCCGAAGAACTGGGAGACAAAGTGATCTTCCACGGATTTATGTTCGGTGAGGAACTGGATGCGATGTATGACAAGTGCGATATCGGACTGGAGATCATGGCTCCGAAACGCAAGGATATCATGGTGTCCGCGTCGCTTAAGAGCAGGGAATACATCGCCCGCGGATTTCCCTTCGTTTCCGCCTGCAAACTGGACATTTCGGATCTGGGATTTGAGGACTACTGTAGGGTTCCCGATACCGAGGCTCCTATTGATATAAAAGGAATAATCGAGTATTATTCTTCCTATGAAGAAAACTACCAGGCGAACGCCGATTCGATGCGGGAATTCGCCGAAAAATATCTGAATGTGGAATTCGCGATAAAGGAAATCATTGATTACTTTAAAGATAACAGCGTTCGTTTAAAGGAGGACTGAAAAATGAGATATGCATTGATTGGTTGCGGAAGAATCAGCCCCAACCATATTGCAGCTGCTAAAGCAAATGGATTGGAATTTGTCGGTATCTGCGACATCGATCCGAAGAACATGAAGGACAAGGTAGCCAAGTTCGAACTGGGCGATGTTCCTATGTTTGAAGACTATCACGAGATGCTGGAGAAGCAGAAGCCGGAACTGGTAGCAGTTTGTACTGAGTCCGGTAAGCATGCGGCGATCGCACTGGACTGCATCGATGCAGGATGCAATGTAATCATCGAGAAGCCGATCGCGCTGTCTCTTAAGGATGCGGACGAGATCATCCGCCGCAGCAAGGAAAAGGGCGTAAAGGTCTGCGCGAACCACCAGAACCGCTTTAACAAGTCGATCAGCAAGATCCGTGACGCGGTCGAAAAGGGCAGATTCGGTAAGATGTTCTACGGAACAGCTCATATCCGCTGGTGCAGAGACTGGGATTACTATTCCAGAGCTGACTGGCGCGGAACCTGGGAACAGGACGGCGGTGCCCTGATGAACCAGTGCATCCACAACATTGACCTTCTCCGCTGGATGATGGGCGATGAGGTTGATGAAGTCGTCGGTATGACAGATAAGCTGAATCATGATTATATCGAAGCAGAAGATCTGGGTATGGCCCTGATCAAGTTCAAGAACGGTACATACGGTATCCTGGAAGGTACAACGGATATTTATCCGAAGAACCTGGAAGAGACACTGTATCTGTTCGGTGAAAAGGGTACGGTCAAAGCAGGCGGTACTTCTGTTAACCGTATCGAAGAGTGGCGCTTCTCCGATCAGCTGGATACAGCTGAAGAAGTCATCGAGCAGTTCCACGAGAATCCGCCGAATGTTTACGGATTCGGTCACACTCCGCTTTATGCAGATGTTATCGATGCAATCAAGAACGACAGAGAGCCGTTCGTTAATGCCGAAGCCGGCAGACGTGCTCTTGAAATGGTTCTCGCGATCTATAAGTCCGCGGCAGAGGGCCGTCCTGTAAAGCTTCCTCTGGAAGACTGCAGCACGATGGACTTCGTCGGAAGATTCGGATCACGTAAGAGATTGGTATAAAACTTTTCGGAGGGTAATAATATGAGTCTGTACGAGAAACTGGTAAACAAAGAAGAGTCCTTAGCACTGGTAGGACTGGGTTATGTAGGTATGCCGATCGCGCATGCTTTTGCGAAGAAGGGTCTGAACGTTATCGGATTTGACCTCAACAAAGCAAAGATCGAGCTTTACAAGTCCGGCATCGATCCGACAAACGAGGTCGGTAACGAAGAGATCGCCAAGACAAAGATCCAGTTCACATCTGATGAGGCAGATCTTAAGAAGGCTAAGTTCCACATCGTTGCTGTACCGACACCTGTTAATACCGACCATACACCGAATCTGGCTCCGGTAATCGGTGCTTCCGAGATCGTCGGAAGAAACCTCACCAAGGGTTCTATCGTAGTATACGAATCCACCGTATATCCGGGCTGCACAGAAGATGTTTGTATCCCGATCCTTGAAAGAGAGAGCGGCATGAAGTGCGGTGTTGACTTTAAGATCGGTTATAGCCCGGAGCGTATTAACCCGGGTGATAAGGTACACCGTCTGGAAAACATCCACAAGATCGTATCCGGTATGGATGAGGAATCCCTCAAAGAGATCAAGGCTGTTTACGATCTCGTTATCGAAGTCGGCACACATCCGGTTTCCAACCTCCGTACTGCTGAGGCAGTTAAGGTCGTTGAGAACAGCCAGAGAGATATCAACATCGCTTTCATGAATGAGCTTGCAATGGTATTCGACCGTATGGACATCGACACCAACGAGGTCGTTGACGGCATGAACACCAAGTGGAATGCTCTTGGTTTCCGTCCGGGTCTTGTCGGCGGTCACTGCATCGGTGTTGATCCGTACTACTTCACATACGAAGCTGAAAAACTTGGTTATCACAGCCAGATCATCCTCAACGGCCGTATCGTAAACGACTCTATGGGCGCTTACGTTGCAGACGCTGCAGTTAAGAAGATGATCGAAGCTGATCAGGCTCCGAAGCAGAGCAAGGTCGTTATCCTGGGCCTCACATTTAAGGAGAACTGCCCGGATACAAGAAACAGCAAGGTTGATGACATCATCAAGCAGCTGAATACATACGCTATCAACCCGATCGTTGTTGATCCGTGGGCATCCGAAAGAGATGCAAAAGAAGAGTATGGCGTAACCCTTACCGATCTGAAAGATGTTAAGGATGCAGACTGCGTGATCGTTGCTGTTGCTCATAACGAGTTCAAGGCACTTTCTATCGCAGATATCGATAAGCTGTTCAAGAATGTACCGAATGACAAGAAGGTACTGATCGATGTTAAGGGCCTCTACAGCGTAGATGACCTGAAGGCTTCCGGAATGAAGTGGTGGAGGTTATGAGCGAGTATTTTGTTCATCCGACCAGCATTGTCGATGATGATGTTACCATCGGCGAAGGAACGAAGATCTGGCATTTCAGCCATATCCAGTCCGGCGCGCGTATCGGCTGCGGCTGCTCCTTCGGCCAAAACGTAAATGTTTCAAATAATGTCACTGTGGGTGACCATGTCAAGGTCCAGAATAATGTATCCCTTTACGAAGGGGTGCAGCTGGAGGACTATGTCTTCTGCGGACCTTCCTGTGTTTTCACCAATGATCTGACACCGCGTGCCAGATATCCGAAGGGAAGAAAAGGATATCTTCCGACGATCGTGAAGCACGATGCTTCTCTGGGAGCGAACTGCACGATCGTCTGCGGAACGACAGTCGGAGAATATGCTCTGATTGCTGCCGGTTCCGTCGTAACAAAAGATGTCCTGCCCTATGCGCTTATGGCCGGAGTTCCTGCCAGAAGGATCGGATGGGTATGTGAATGCGGAAAAGTTCTTGGCGATACACTTACCTGCGATGTATGTGGAAGAAAATACGATCTGACCGATGGAAAACTGTCGGAGATTAAACAGTAACAGTGTTAAAGGGGAAACAATTATGCAGTTTAGAGACTTAAAAGCACAGTATGCCGCTCTGAAAGATGAGATCGATGCGGGTATCAGCAGTGTAATCGAGAGTTCGGCATTTATTATGGGTAAACCGGTAGCCGAACTGGAGGAAAAACTCGCTGAGCGCGTCGGAAGAAAGTTCTGCGTGGCATGTGGAAACGGTACGGATGCGCTGACACTTGCTCTTATGAGCTGGGGCGTGGGTGCCGGAGACGCGGTATTTACTTCGGACTTTACATTCTTTGCCTCTTCCGGATCCGCTTCGGTCCTTGGTGCTACACCGGTCTTTGTAGATATTGACCTGAATACATTTAATATTTCCGCAACTGCTCTCGAGGCACAGATCCAGAAGGTCATCGCGGAAGGAAAACTGACACCGAAGGTAGTTATCGCCGTAGATCTCTTCGGCCAGCCGGCAAACTTCGATGAGATCATCCCGATCGCCGAGAAGTACGGTCTCAAGGTCCTTGAGGACGGTGCGCAGGGATTTGGCGGAAACATCCGCGGCAAGCTGGCTTGTTCTTTTGGAGATATGTCTACCACATCTTTCTTCCCGGCAAAGCCTCTTGGCTGCTATGGTGATGGCGGTGCGATCTTCACTGATGATGAATCGATTGCGGAAAGACTGAGAAGTCTCCGTGCTCAGGGTAAGAGTCCTGTTGATAAGTATGATAACCGTGAGATCGGCATGAACAGCCGTCTGGATACCATTCAGGCTGCCATCCTTCTGCCGAAATTGAAGGCTTTCTTCGATTATGAACTGGAGTCGGTCAACCGTGTTGCCGCTTCCTATACAGCTAAACTGAAGGATAAGTTCGTTGTCCCGACAGTGCTTCCGGGCTTCTATTCCTCCTGGGCACAGTACACGATCCTTCTGGAGAATGAGACCAAGCGTAATGAAGCGCAGAAGGCTCTCAAGGAGCAGGGAATTCCTTCCATGATCTACTATCCCAGAGGTCTTCACCAGCAGGAGGCTTACCGCTCCATGGCACTGAGCGACGATGCTTTCCCGAAAACACTGGAAGCTACGAAGAGATGCTTGAGCCTTCCGATGCATCCGTATCTTGAGGAAGCAGATATCGAGAAGATCTGTAAGGTGCTTTGCGATCTGTAAGAAGAGTTAGTATAGTTTTATGAGTGTAATGAACGTAGTCAAAGAGAAGACCCGTAAGATGCGGGAGACCGGTGCACTGCATGTTGTCATCGGTACCTTCTCTACCAAGTTTGTCGCTTTCTTCGGATCGATCGTTATCGTCCGATGCTTGAGTAAGGCAGATTTCGGCATGCTGAGTTATGTCGAAAACATCTACAGTTATGCCTTTGTATTCGCCGGATTAGGTCTTATGAACGGACTTCTGAGATATCTGGTCCTGGCTGAAGAACCGGGAGAGAAGAAGAGTATCTTCAAGTTTATTGTCAGCCGAAGTATGATCGTGGATATCATCATAGGCGTCCTGCTATGTATAGGCATGCAGATATTCCCGATACAGGAAAAGTATGCGGATGCGAAGTATCTTATCTTTATTATCGCATTGCTGCTGCCATTCCAGGATCTTCTGACCGAAGTTCTTTATGCGCTCCGCGCTTTCTTTAGAAATAAGTTATATGCGTATCTGGCTTTTGGTACTTCGGCGCTCCTGATCGGAGGCCGACTTGCCGGAGCACTGCTCGGAGGAGTAGTTGGAGTTCTCTGGTCCAGAGTTATTCTGAATGCGATCTTCTCCTTATGTATTCTTTGTCTGGTAACCAGGATCCTGTTTGAAAAGCGTGCTGCACAGCCGCTTCCCAGGAAGCAGCAGAAAACGATCACTGTGTACTCGGTACAGTATATGATCACGAATGGTTTCTGGGCGCTGTTTATGCTGAATGATGTTTTCCTTATCGGTAATCTTCTGAATGATCCGGAAGGCCTTGCAGACTTCAAGGCAGCGATCATGATCCCCGGTAACGTTTCGATTTTCGCAACGGCGATCGGTGTTTTCGTAGCTCCGTATTTCACGAAGAACGAGAAGAACCTCGCTTGGGTAAGAAGAAACTTCGCCAAGGTCTATAAGATCAGCGCCGTTGTTGTCGGCATAGTTACGCTGGGACTCATTGCTACTGCCGATTTCCTGATCCACCTGATATACGGAAATAAGTATGACAACATTGTTCCGCTCATGTGGGTGCTTCTGATCGCGGCGTTTATCAATAACGGACTTCGTTTCACAACAGCCAATCTTCTGGCGGCGATGGGTAAGATCCGTGCGAACATGATCGTCTCCGGCTGCGGCATGGTGCTTCAGGTGATCCTGGATATCATTGTCATCCCGATCTACGGAGTCATGGGTGTCGCGGTCTGCAGCTGCATCGAGTATATGCTCATGGCAATTGCACTTTTCGTTTATTTCTATAAGCAGTACTATAAGAAGAATAAGGGAGAAATTGCCTCGGCTGGAAAAAGTGAGGGGGATGCCTAATGGGTAGAAATGCTTTGGTTATCGGTGCTACCGGCCTTCTGGGATATGGAATCGCCAAGGGCCTTTGCAAAGATGGCTGGAATGTCCGGGCCATCGGTATCGAAGTCCTCTCGGATTCAAATTTCTTCCCGAAAGAGATCGAGTACCGCTGTGGAGATTTCTATGATGAATCCTTCCTTATGGATGCCCTGAAAGGGATCGATAAGGTGTTCTATTTCCTTTCTTCCACATTTCCTTCAACAAGTTCCGATTCTCTGGAACTGGAGGTAAGCCGCACTCTTTCCGGTCTGGACTATCTGCTCCGGAAGATGAGAGAAGCGGGAGTGAAAGAGATCGTATATCCTTCATCCGGCGGAACCGTCTACGGTAATGTATCCAGCGGAAACGTAAAGGAGACGGATCCTCTTTCTCCGACGACTCCGTATGGTGTCGGCAAAAAGATGAGTGAACAGATGCTCGCTTTCTATTCGCAGTTCGGTCTTTCGGCAACGATCCTTCGTGTCGGAAATGTATATGGCACGCCTCTTCTGAGAAGTACAGCGCAGGGTGTCATCGATCTTTTCGTTCAAAAAGCACTGAAGAATGAACCTGTGACAGTATGGGGCGATGCATTACACAGTGTCCGCGACTATATCTTCCTGGATGACTTTTCCGATGCGGTCGTCCGGATCAGTGCTTTTGACGCGGAAGGCGTCGAGATCTATAACCTCGGAACGGGCATCGGTACTTCACTGGAAGAGATCATAGAGTGTATCAACGCTTGTGCAGATCAGCCGCTGACGATCAATCATGTGACCAAGGATTCGACAGCGTCGATCAAGCGCAATGTTCTGGATATGAGCAAGTTTAAAGAAAAAACCGGTTGGGAACCGGCGTACGATATCAAAAAAGGTATCGAGAAAACAATGGAACGCAAAAAGCATTTGATTCGTGTATAGGAGTTGATCGTATGAAAGGTATTATCTTAGCAGGTGGCGCGGGAACGCGTCTTTATCCACTGACGATGGTAACATCCAAGCAGTTACTTCCGGTCTATGACAAGCCGATGATCTACTATCCGCTTTCCACGCTGATGCTCGCGGGTATCAAGGATATCCTGATCATCAGTACACCGGTCGATACACCGCGTTTTGAGCAGCTTCTCGGAGATGGTTCCCAGTTTGGTGTTTCTCTCCAGTATAAGGTACAGCCTTCTCCGGACGGACTGGCACAGGCATTCCTTCTCGGTGAGGAGTTCATCGGCGACGATGCATGCGCCATGGTGCTCGGAGATAACATTTTCTATGGAAACGGATTCAGCAAGATCCTCCGTGCCGCGGTGGACGATGCTGAGGTGAATAACAGAGCGACCGTATTCGGTTACTATGTAAACGATCCGGAGCGCTTCGGAGTAGTTGCTTTTGACGAAGATGGAAAAGCAACGAGCATCGAAGAGAAGCCGAAGGAGCCGAAGTCCAATTACGCTGTAACAGGACTCTACTTCTATCCGAAGGGAGTATCAGAAAGAGCACATCAGGTAGTTCCGTCTGCACGTGGAGAACTCGAGATCACGACACTCAATGAGATGTATCTTCAGGACGGCGCGCTGGATGTCCAGCTTCTTGGCCGAGGATTTGCATGGCTCGACACAGGAACGATGGACAGCCTGGTCGAAGCGGCTAACTTTATCAAGATGATTGCAGAACGGCAGGGAATTACTGTTTCCGCGCCGGAAGAAATCGCATATAAGAACGGATGGATCAGCAAGGAAAAACTGATCGAATCGGCAAACTGCTATGGCAAGAGTCCGTATGGGGCGCACTTGAAGGCAGTTGCAGAAGGAAAGGTAAGGTATTGATATGACAATTATTGTAACCGGTGGAGCCGGCTTTATCGGAAGTAACTTCGTTTTTCATATGTTGAAGACATATCCGGATTACCGGATCGTATGCCTGGACAAGCTCACATATGCCGGAAATCTTTCGACACTTGCCCCGGTAATGGATAATCCGAACTTCCGCTTTGTGAAGCTGGATATCTGCGACAGAGAAGGCGTTTATAAACTCTTTGAAGAGGAGAAGCCGGACATCGTAGTCAACTTTGCGGCTGAGTCTCATGTTGACCGTTCGATCGAAAACCCGGAGATCTTCCTTCAGACAAATATTCTCGGAACACAGGTCCTGATGGATGCTTGCCGCAAGTACGGTATCACACGCTATCATCAGGTATCGACGGATGAAGTTTACGGAGATCTCCCGCTGGATCGTCCGGACCTCTTCTTTACAGAAGAAACACCGATCCATACCAGCAGCCCGTACAGCTCTTCGAAGGCCGGCGCCGATCTTCTGGTCATGGCTTACTACCGTACCTACGGACTTCCTGTTACGATCAGCCGCTGCTCGAATAACTACGGCCCGTATCATTTCCCGGAGAAACTGATCCCGCTCATGATCGCCAATACACTTGCTGATAAGCCGCTTCCGGTTTATTATTGTCTATAATTTTTTGCATTAATTTTATTATTTATTAAAAGCATATTGTTACTTAATAATACAATATTTTGATTTTTATTTATTTGAGATTTTATTGCCTTGAAAAATATATAATTTGTCATA
>JAFWSW010000049.1 GCA_017519205.1 Clostridiales bacterium
CCAAGGCAATCCCGTACCAAAGGAAGACATCGACAACTTGGTGCCATGGTCGAAAGCCTTGCCTGAAGTTTGCTACAAAAAATAAGCGCTGCTCAACGCAGCGTTATTTTTTTACTCGGGGCGTATGGTTTGACGCTTACGTTTGATCTAACTAAATGGGGGGAGACGGTTAGACCAAACAAGGCACTATGGACCAGTGGTCTAACCGAGAGAGAGAATGAGTTAGACCAACAGTGCTTTTCGAGAAGAATAGTCTAATCGGATCACCAAATCAGTTAGACTAAAAGCATGCTTACAACTGAAATGGTCTAATCAAGACAGAAAAAGGTTAGACCGGATGGTACTTTTTGAGAAGAATGGTCTAATCCGGGCAAGAAAACGGTTAGACCAACAGCGCTTTTCGAGAAGAATAGTCTAATCAGAGAGAGAATTTAGCCTTCTGCGACAATCCATGAGGTGGATATCTGAGGTATTATGTATTCATATAATTGTTTTAGAGGTGGACATGGAAAGTAAAATCGCGAAGCTTTTTCGGGACCTTGATCTGGGAGAAATAGAGACTCCGATCCTGCCGGTGTCCGGAGGCCTCATGCACCGGATGTATAAGGTGGTGTCAGAAGGTCATGCCTATGCGGTAAAAGCACTCAACCCCGAGATCCTTGCGCGTCCTGAAGCGAGAGCGAATTACGAAAAAGCGGAAGCACTGGAGGCCATGATCGAGGAAGTGAGTATCCCGATCGTGCCGGCGAAGGTTTTCCGTGGGAAAAAGATGCAGGAAACTGATGGGCAGTTCTTCTATATATTTGACTGGCTCGAGGGGAGCATCACGGACTGGAATCATACTTCCGTGGAACAATGTTACACAGCCGGAAATGTCCTCGGGAGAATGCATGCGATCGATCCGAAGGATATGAGAGACGATGAATCGTACGAGCCGGAAATCGAAGAATCCCACATCGACTGGGATGGGTATATCACGTCGATGGAAGAGGATATCAAATCCGCGCTCAGAAAGTTATAATGGAAGAAGAAGCTGCGCCGGCTTTGTATTGTGGAGCACGCGCCGAAGCGACGCAGATTCCGGCTACTTAGGAGAATCATTCATGGACTATACGGACAATGGCAGTTTTCGTTTTTATGAGGAGCAGGTCGCGCCTCTGATCCGCCGTGAGTTCCCGGAATTTGAGGGAAGGATCGCGGTAGGCCTTGCCGGCGAGGGATCGGACTGCTTCGGCTACGATGACTACATGTCCAGGGACCACGACTTCGGAACCGGTGTGTGCCTGTGGATCCCGGATGAGGACATGAATTCCTATGGGAAAGCACTCGCCGCAGCATATAACGATCTGATCGACCGGCAGCCGGGCAACAACCTGACTGAGCGCCTGCGCGAACGGCGCTGCGTCATGACGGTCAGTGGTTTTTACTCAAAGATACTGGGGACTGATATCGATGCGAAGCAGCCGGAACTGTCTAAAGAACAGTGGATGGCGCTGGATCATTCTTGCCTGGCGACGGCAGTGAACGGAGCGGTGTTTAGAGATGATCTCGGAGTGTTCACCGCATTCCGGAATATGCTTCTGAACTACTATCCGGACCGTATCTGGAAGATAAGGATCGTGGAGGAACTTCACAAGTTTTCGATGGCACTTCAGGTGAACTACGCAAGATGCATGTCGCGTGGGGATCTGGTCGCGGCAAGACTCTGTCACATGCATGGAATCGAAGCGGCCATGCAGCTCTTCTTCCTCATGAAAAGAGAATATCCGCCGTACTATAAGTGGACCCACAGAAGACTCTCGGAGCTGGACGAAGACGGTTATTTTTCCAAGTGGGTAAAAGAACTTTCCGAGTGCGGACTGGACACGGAGGCGTGGGAAGGAAAGACCTACAGCGGCAAGTTCGTAAATCTGTCGGACCGGGTCATCCTTCTGACGGAGCGCCTGGCCGAGAGGATCGCGAATAAGATGCAGGAATACGGGCTTATCGATAACGTGGATCCATATCTGGAAAAGCACGTGGATGAAATCATAAGGGGGATGGAATCATGATACTTTTTATCAATGCATGTGTACGTAAGAACTCGAGAACAAAGATCCTCGCAGATCATCTTCTTAAAAAGCTTCTTGATCAGGCCGAAAAGAACGGCGTAAGGGAAGAGGTCGAAGAAGTGGACCTCGGGCAGGTGCTTTTCCCGGTGGCGGACGAAGAATTCATCAACCATCGTGTGGAACTGGAAGAAGCATGCTGCTGGGACGATCCGATGTTCGAACTGGCCAAACAGTTTGCACGTGCGGATCAGGTCATCGTGGCGGCACCATACTGGGATCTGTCTTTCCCGGCGGCGCTGAAGCAGTATTTTGAACAGATCAATGTCATGGGCATCACCTTCGAATATACGCCGGAGGGAACGCCGAGAGCGATGTGTAAAGCACGAAAACTCTACTACGTCATGACGGCCGGCGGTGTATTCGTTCCGGAGGAATTCGGCTTCGGATATGTGAAAGCGATGTCAGAGAGTTTCTACGGCATCAAAGAGTTTGAGTATATCCAGGCGCTCGGCCTCGACGTGGACGGCACGGATGAGAAAAAGATAATCGGCGATGCGATCAAGGAGATCGACAAACTTTTCTGAAACTTCCGATGATTACTTCGCCGGAATGGAAACGTAGATCTTCCACGACTTATATACATCGCCGAGTTCACGCATGGTATTGAAACTATAGAGCATGTCGACGATGAGCACGATGAAAAGTGCGATGACGATGCGTCTTCTTCGTGGTGTCATTTTGCTGTGGAAATATCCCATCACCGGTTCATAGCAGTAATACATGAACAGCGTGATGATGGCAGAGAACCCGAGACTTGTGAAGAAGCTGGTGTAGCGTGTCAGGTGCATCGGAAGATTGGTATAGTCCCAGTAGTAGAACCCGCAAAACTCTTCGACAGTGAATCCCAGAAGGATCTCACCCAGTGAGACCATCGTAAAGACCAACGAATAATAAAGGAAGAAGTGACCTTTTTTCGGAGTGCCGATGAACAGATACATGCCCACGACGGCGAGACCATAGCCGAGAAGAAACGGCAGATTCATGTTGCGGTTATCGATGAATCCGCTTCGGATAAGCATCCAGAGATTCTCGACGAGAAAGCCGAGAAGTGACACGAGCGCCGCCATCGCGAAAAGCTCCGGAAAAGAATAAAGCTTCGGCTGAAGAGTAAATTCATCTTTCCGTTTCCAGATGCGTTCCATCAGAAAATGCCCCCTGATAACTCCCTTGTTACTGTTCCTTTAATTGCAATTTACTGCACGGCTCTTTTACAGTCAATGAAGGAAGAATAATCTTTATCTTTTCTTAAACAAGACTATTTCGCAGTCCGAACAAGAATATGTTCAGAGTAATCGGAAAACAGGTGGGCTGTCCCATATAGGGCGACCCGTTTTTCGTGCTATAATGCAGAAAAAGGTACTGCTTATGAGGTGCGGACGATGAGACGATTTGCTTTGGACGATGTAGAGGTGAAGGATCTTCTCTGGTCGGAGAAGATGGCGCTGAATGCGGAGTTCCTGGATGCGATGGATCCCGAGAGGGTGCTCGCGGGTTTCCGTCGGACAGCAGGTATCCCGACGGACGCAGAACCCTATGGCGGATGGGAGAACGGTCTCATCGCAGGTCATGGTGTCGGTCATTATTTCTCGGCGCTGGCGATGCGTATTGCAGATCTTCGCGGCAAGGATCCTTCCGGAAAAGCACTCGACCTCAGCATCCGTAATGCAGAGACGATCGTGTCCGGTCTTTCCGAGTGTCAGGAGAAATACGGCAGCGGTTTTCTGTCGGCGGCCACGATCCAGGATCCGGAGAATCTTGAGATCCAGTTCGATGTGCTGGAGGGAAAAGCCGAGGCGCAGCAGTGGGTGCCGTGGTACGCGCTTCACAAAGTGCTGCAGGGCATGATCGATCTTTATGTATATGCGAAGACCGCAGGTGCTTTTTCCGTGGCAAAAGCACTCGCCGACTGGACTTGTGACCGTGTTCTTTCCTGGGATGAGGAGACAAGAAAACGCGTGCTGTCTGTCGAGTACGGCGGCATGAATGACAGCCTCTATCAGCTCTTTGATCTGACAGGAGATGAGAAATATAGGCGTGCGGCAAAGGCCTTTGATGAGCCGGAACTGTATGCGGATCTGCTCGGTTTTAAGAACCGCATGAAGGGTGTGCATGCCAATGCGACGATCCCGAAGATCCTCGGCTATCTTGCCGGAACAGGTACGAGCATCTGCCTTCCGGAGGATCAAGGAATAACTAGCTTCGATGACGCGTCCGATCCGGAGGTGAAGGAGCGTATCGCTGTTTCCGAGAAGTTCTGGGAGACCGTGATCCGGAATCAGACATACGCGACCGGAGGCCTCGGCGACATGGAGCATTTCTTTGCAGACGGGATGATGGATAGTTCCCGCTCCCAGTGTAATGCGGAGAGCTGCTGTTGCTATAACATGATCAAGCTTTCCCAGGATCTCTTCGAGAAGACGGGAAAGATCCGTTATCTTGAGTATATCGAGAAGACGCTCTGGAACGCCAAGCTCGGATCGGTCGGCCCGAAAGGCGGATACACTTATTTCAATCCGATGGCGACCGGCTACTACCGCCTGTACTCACCGAATACTCCGGCGGAGAATCCTTTCTGGTGCTGTGTTTCGACTGGCCTTGAAGACTTCGCGAAGGTCGGCGATCAGGTGGCATATAAAGATGAAAAGAAGATCTTCATCGCCCAGTGGATCTCTTCGAATATCCGCATTTCCGAGGCAGAGACGATTTCTCTTTCTGTGGACTATGAGAAAGGAAAACTGTCGATCCGTAAGATCTGTGCTGTATCTGAAGTTGTGCCTGGCGATGCAAATATATCGGTGACTCTTCGTATCCCGAGATGGGTCAAGGACCGGTCGAAGATCCTTTCGGATGAGCAGGATTTCCTCGATGTCACCGTAGGTCCGGATGCAGCATATGAACTTGATTTTGAGATGGTGCTCGACTCGTTCGTGCTTCCTGATTCTCTGCTGCCTGTAGATAAGAACTATTGCATCAGCGGTACCGTTCCTCCGGCAAAAGCACCCGCCGTGGGCTTCTCATATGGCCCGTTCGTTCTCTGCGTACCTCTCGGAAACGAGAAGTGGCAGGAAGTTCTTTGTGCGGGGATCGAAGTCGTCGCTCCTGCCTGGAAGGTCGTTTTTGATTCTGCGGTGATGGGTGATATCACATATGGAAAAACTCAGAAGTGCATCCTGGAAGACGAGTACCTGACACTTCCGGAGGGAACTTCTGTCGATGTGTTCCGTGAAAATCTGAATGAATATATTTTGCGGAAGGAAGACGGTTCATTCTGCCTTTCCGGTCTTAAGAACTGTAAAGGGGAGAACGTTGATCTTCCGCTCATTCCTTACTACCGGACAGGTGATGAAAGATACGGCATCTACTGGTATCTGAAGAGTAAGTAATACTAGTCAAAAGAAATGCTAGCAGTATCCTGTTTTGATGGGAATTTCTGAAATTAACTGATACTGGCTTCAGAGAAGGTTCGCAAGATAGACGAGCACGGCTGAAAGCGTAACGAGCAGAGACAGTGCGCGTACGACTCTTCGGTGATTCTTCTTTTCCGCCTCGAGTGTCGCGATGAACTCGCGGATAAATGCATTTACCCAGAAGTAGGAACGTGTCTTACTTCCGATGCCGTCTGCTCTAAGTCCCACACTGTTAGCAATGACGCCGGAACGGAAGACGTGGTAGTTTGTTGTGGCAAAAGCGA
The DNA here is from genome assembly GCA_017519205.1 of Clostridiales bacterium. GTDB lineage: Bacteria > Bacillota > Clostridia > Saccharofermentanales > Saccharofermentanaceae > Scatonaster. The sequence goes on from JAFWSW010000049.1 coordinate 5,803, forward strand.
TCACCGGGGATGCATCGTTCTTTCTTGTGTGGATCAGGATACGTGACCGCATCATGTTCTCCGCTGTGCTCGTGGACTGGTCCTCGAGGAGGATGCGGTCTTCCGGGATCCCCTGGGAAAGAAGATAGTTCTTGATCGCCTGCGCCTCCGAAATGACCTCATCGCTGCCCTGACCACCGGAAGGAACAAAGACGGGTGCTTTTTGCGTAAAACGCTCCTGCTTCTTCGAAAAATCGAGAGCCGCATCGGCGCGTCCCTGAAGGAGCTTCGTCAGGGTACCGTCTTTCCTGATCTGACATCCCAGGATGACGATGTAATCCTTGTTAAAAGCAGGCGTCCTCTTGGCGGCCATGGTCGTCAGGATGATCGTGCTCAAAAGAACGACCTCCAGATAGGACACAAGGATCAATACCAGATTCGTCACAAGAAGATCCAGATACGGCCAGACGGCTCGTTGGTTATGGAAATCGACAATGGTCACGTGCGAGTACACATAATCGGTGAGAAATGTCGGAATCACTGTTCCGATGATGATCGCTGCACTCATGATGATGCCCAGCATGTTCCGCCAGGTGAAGCCTTCTTTTCGAAGAAGACGGATGTTACTGATCGCAAGAAGGACGGCCATGATGATCGCGATCGGGAAGACGAACCTTGCCAGGGCGGATGCCGAGTGAAGGACCTGCTCCAGCCGCGAGACAAGTGCCTGCTGCCCGGCGGAGAAGAGTAAAAGGTTGATAATGAGCGCTCCCGTGAATAGGCTCCAGCTCAGGTTACGGACGTTTTTATACTGATAGAGCGATTCCGTCATTCCCTTATGTAACTCGGAGATGCTGAAGTAAAGGAGTACGAGGAGAAACAGGATACCGCAGGCGGGGACGGCATTTGAACCGCGTGTGAACCCCATATAACTGTTGATCGTCATGATGTTGAAGCGGTGGACATAGACGACGTCGTAGTAAATGTAGTTGTCCGGACCGGTGACGGAGAGATAGGTTTTCCCGCGGCTTTTTGCATCCAGCGTGATATGGAGCTCACCGTTCTTAACGGAGACATCGCTGATCTTCGCGATCTCTTTCCCGTCATCTCTTTCGAGATCGATCGAGAAGTCCTCGACCACAGATCCTTCCGAGACTTTCAGTTCGAAGGTGTAGCTTCTTCCGAAGATCAGTATCACGATGAAACTGATCAGAAGAAGGCATGCTCCCAATATCCATAATTTCTTTCTCGTAATTTTCATGATTTCATTCTAGCACAAACGGGTCTTTGCATTTTTTTGCGTAGTGTTATAATTTTTTGAGGGGGTGATACTATGCGGCAATGTCCGAATTGCAATGCTCAAATTGATGAAAATAATAAGTTCTGTATTTTCTGCGGAACGAAACTCACAGATCCGAATATAGAACAGCCGGCAGCACCTGTGGTGGCTTCTCCGGAGGCAGCGGCACCGCAGCCGGTCCAGGAACC
>JAFWSW010000050.1 GCA_017519205.1 Clostridiales bacterium
GTCCTCCAAATAAAACCATTTGTTTCCATCAATTTTCGCTTTGTTTAAGATCTCTTTTGCAACATTGCAAGGTCATTCTACACATGTAGTATTTCCGTGTCAATAGTTTTTTCTACATTTGTAGAAAAATTTTCTATATTTGTAGAATTTTATGTTCGGGGAGGGTGCTTTTCACGTTGAGAAATCAGTATAGAACATCGTTTTTACAAAATTCGAATTTTACAAAAAAGAGACCGTCATTTTCGTGACGGTCCCGCAGCAAAAGCTATAGTATCTGATGTTTACTCCCACGCTTGCTTTGAGGTAAATGGGAACCAGTGTATTCCTTCCTTGACATAGTAGTTTCCGGAGAAAGACTCCGATACATCTAAATCCGGAATGATTTCGGAAGGCTCACAGTCCTGGATACAAAGACGTATACCGTCATCATGGAATTCGAGGGTTCCCATGCGGTAGTAATACTCCGAATCATCGATAATACCATCGAAGTTTTCGTCATAAGTACCGTGATAATAGAAGTAACAGCGGCGTTCTGCAAACGGCATTATTACTGTATCCAGCAAGCCCGTCCGGTAGATAAACCAGCTGAAAGAAATCTCCTGTTTCTCCATATCGATACTCGGAATCAGGAGTTCATAGTAGCCGTCATTAATGACATATCTTCCAAGATATTTACTATAGTCCATGGATGTCGTCTCTGTCGGCTCTGCTGTTTCCATCGTCGATACTGTCGGAGCTTCTGTTGTTGTCGGCTCCGTCGTCGAAGTCTGGGTTGAAGGATCCTTCGGCGCATACTTCGGATGCTTCTCATAGAGACTGTCCTCCGGAATATTCCAGGTCGTGAGGCGCTCGATCGTAGCCTTCACATCTTCATGTCCCATAATGACCCAGTCCGGCGTATCGTTCACATAATTCGTCTTTCTGGAAGGCATACCCGAAAGAATACTGAGAATCGTATTTTCTTCAACCACATAGGGATCCACGGAAGGATCTCCGTTGTCTGTTTCCTCATACATGTAGACCGCACCGGATCCCGGCTCATAGCAGTAGAAATGATAATATGCATCATCCGCGTCAACCTGATCCAGAACACAGGCCACATCGTCATCCACATATGTATATATAGTTAGTTTAAATCCGTTATAACGGCAGTCCCAGCTGTCCGTGATGACCAGCTCCGGTGTCTGGTCATTATCGATATGCAGCAGTGCGCACTTGATCGTAGGCTTATTCGGATCGAGTTTATTCAGGATATCGGTATATGCTTTGACAAAGCCCGCCTGCTCGTATCCGGTACTCTCGGAGGGAGCTTCGGTCTCCGAAGAGAAAGTCGGCATCTCCGTGGACTCGGCCTCTGCTTCTTCCGTCTCTTCAACTTCTTTTTCCGGACTTCTTCCAAGCTTATCGAAATAGTCCTCGATCGGAGATCCGAGAGAACGGGAGGATGCGAAGAATACTACACTGAACGTGACGATGATCGCCAGGATCGGCATGAACTTCTTCACTTCCCTGTTTTTCAGTAGATTCTTGATCCGAAGCTTAGTTTCCATTCCGCCGAAGCCAAGACCGCTGAATGCCGTATTCTGCATGAAGGATCCGCCCGCATCCGCATATGCATGCTTTACAAGGGATATACAGTATTCCTTGACCATATCCGTGTCAAAAGCTTCTGTCGTCTCTTCATCCACACGCATCTCGATATCCGCGCAAAGGATAACAAAAGCAAGCCATACCAACGGATTGAACCAGTGGATGCAGAGGATAGCAAAGCCGATGAGCTTGATCACGCCATCTTTGTTCTTGATATGAGTCCACTCGTGGTTCAGGATATACTCTTTCTCATCCTCATCAAACTTTTCCGGGATAAAGATCTTCGGGCGGATAAATCCGATAACGAAAGGAGACTTGATGTTCGTTGTAAAGTAGCTGCCGTCATAGGCACGTGACTTCCATCGTGCATTGGAATAGAAAATAAGATATCGGACGATAAAGAGTACACTGAGTGCGACGATGACCAGAAGCCATACATCCGCTACGATATGTATTGCAAGAGCCTGATCCTTATTGAGACGGCTGACATCCTCAGCCGGAGCCGCCTTAAGATCTGTGGTTCTCCGTGTATCCCCTTCTGCGTCATCGGCTTTCGGCGAAATCGCGCTCTGTCCTTCCGGATCAGAGATCCGGTCCGGTTCTTCCGAAGATACCTCGGAAGAAGTCTTGTCGACCTGCTCGACAGATGTCTCCTTCGCCCCGGATTCAAAGAGCCGGGAAGCATTCAGAAGACTCGTCGGAGACGCGAAGTTGATCGGCAGGACCAAACGCACCGCCACGACCATCCAAAAGACGATCAGAACACGCTTCGGGAGTCTGTGGAAAATAAGACGGAAAAGGAGCACGACGAGGATCGCGATACTTCCGTATAAGCTCATCTCCAGTATTTTCGCAAAGAAAGCATTCATCCGGAGCGCCTCTTATTTGGTATGCTTCTCGATCATCTCGATGAGCTTGGCCGCATCGTCTTTACTGAGATTCTTATCTCCTAGAAATGCGTTAACGAAGCTCGGAAGCGACCCCTGGAAGTTTCTCTGAACAAGCTCATTGCTCTGCTGGTGCTGGACTTCTTCCTTCCTTACGAGATAAGTGATCTTCGCCTTGTTACTGGCGATAAATCCCTTATCGCAGAGGCGCTTGATCATGGTATATACGGTCGTCTTCTTCCATCCGTGAGACTTCTCACAGATATCAGAGAGTTCACCGGAAGAGATCGGCGCATATGCCCAGATCACTTCCATCAGTTTATATTCACTATCTCCTAAAGAAAAATCTTTCATAGGCAGACTCCTTTCGTTTTACACGGTTTTATTCTACCCGTGTAGAATAAGGATGTCAACTAAAATTCTATGAATGTAGAACAATAAGAGAAGCTGTTCTATTTAGTTGTAATCATGCGACTCCTGATCCAGATAAGCGATCACATGGTTCGTTCTTCGATTCCAGGTAAGCGGACGGATACGCCGGATGGCTACCCATACAAATGAGCGATCCGGGAAATACTCCATCTCTCCCTCCGGAACCAGTTCCACTTCAAAATCCTTGATCTCCAGTTTCACGGAGTTCGCATAGTGCGGCTCTGTCCAGTAGCAGCGGATACCGATCTTCTGCTGATCCGTCAGATCACTTGCCCAGATGCTCTTCTTCTCGTATCTGTTTTCGGAGAGTTTTTCCGGATCATAGACAGGTTCTTCCATCTGGCAGAAAGCCGGTTCCAGTCCACGCTCGAGGAAGTACTTCTGCCACAGTAATACTTCGTCTTCTTTCATCTCCATAGGATGGGCGATCCCGATCGAGGATCTTCCTAATGTATACTCATTACCCAGGCTGTCGATAAACCCGTCTTCGGAAACCATGAAGGTCTTCTCTTTCTGGGTCCAGACCACAAGCCCCGCGATTTTCCTAAGGATTGGATTTTCAAGATAATGCTTCTTCCAGGAAGCCACCGTGGAGGTCTTTCCATCCAGGAACTGAAGAAGCAGAAGTTCACGCTTGACCTCAACGGACTTACTGAGGTTATGCTTCATATCCGCAAGTTCTTCCGATACCACTTTATATACATCCGGATCGACACCGGATTTCGGAAGAGTCTTTACGGTCTTTCCTTTCTTCGTGTCATAGAAGCACGACTGCATATCCGGCCCAAGCCTTACTTCCACCCGGGTGCTGCCCAGATCGAGAATACGCTTTCCTTCCGCATTAAAGCCGAAGTCAAAGAGGCACTTTTCGTAGGCTTCATCTACCTTCAGACCGCGGATCGCCGCATAGTTTTTAAGGCCGGTCCATTTCTGGAGCCAGAGCATGGCTTCTTTCGTATCGTTCAGGACCAGTGCCTCGTTAAAGATCTTCTGCGCTGCCTTACCACGTTTATGGTAGCGCATGTAATTACCCCATTTATTCCAGGATTTGATAAGTGCACGGACATGTTCCGCATTACCGTAGCGGCAAAGGAACGGAAGGATAGACGGATAATCTACCCCGTTCATGTTCTTGATCATCTCATCCATGACTTCACAAAGTGAGATGCGGGACAGAAGCGATGTCACTTCGTCGACTTCCGGCAGGATCTGATACCCTTTTTCCAGCTGGCTTCCATAGGACACCAGAATATATTTGAAAAGCTCTTCCGGCGCCTCTGTACCATCTTGCATCTTTACGACCGGAAGCGCCACGCCCGTAAGTTTCATGTCGGCAAGGATCTTCTCACCGCCGACAGCCTTATACTTCTCGCGGTATTCCTTCTTAAGAGGATTAAATGTTTCCTCCTCTTCTTTCTTCGGCGCTGCAGCCTGAACTTCCACGTCAGCAAGTGCCGCGATTTCAGAGACCTCAGACTTGGCCATCTTTTTCTTCAGCGCCTTGATCGCTTTTTCTTCAAGTATCCCGAGAGCGAAAAGGTCAGAAAGGATCTCGGGCATATTTAAGTCTTCTGCAATGCCCGCATATTTCTCCGCCTCGGAATTAACGAGTTCCTCCAGAAGTCTTCTATTCTGTCCTGTCATCTTCGACGGATTCATAAGGCGGCCCAGAGCTCCGATCAGGCGGCCCGGCATCTTATACTTAAACTTCGGTCCGCCGTTTATCAGTTCCAGATCGTACTCGGACCAGTCACCTGTAGGAGTAACCTGCCCGTTCTTACCGATACTGAGGTTATTGCTGTGCGTTTTTGCCACATAACAATAGTATTGTCTCGTCTCCCCGGGGATCACGAGGGCCACGCAGGTACCGGTGAGGCCATAGCAGGCCAGCGGAGACGGAGCGACAACAGTCTCCAGCCGGAAGCACTCCTCGAGGATCTTTTCGCCTATCTTGGCACCGTTCGGGATCCTTATCTTCTTAAGATTAATACACTTGCAGAACGCTTTATCGCGGACCTCCGTGACAGTATCCGGAAGGTACACTTCGTCCATCCTGTTGTCGAAAAACGAATATCTTCCTACTATCTCAAGGCCTTCAGAAAAAGTGACCTTCTTCACGTATCTAGCTCCATTGAAACAGTCCGGGCTGATCTCTTTGATATGTCCCGGGATCGTGATCCCGGTCAGTTCAAATGCACTGCTAAAAGCACTGGGAGAAAATGACTTCACCTTAGCAGGAACCGTCAGTTCTCCGACATATTTATTTCCCTGTGCCAGGATCCCGTTCACGATAAGGAGCTTGTCCTTGGTATACTTCTTCTTTTGCCATTTCGTACCATCGAACGCCCAGTGACCGATCAATGTTACGGAAGGTGGGATCGTCACATCCTCAAGATTCTCGCAAATATAAAACGCACCGCTCTCGATCGTCTTCAAGGTAGACGGGAGCGAGACCGAGATCATATTCTTACATCCGCTGAATGCCGCTTTTCCGATCGTAGTCACGCCCTCAGGGATCACGACCGATCTGATCCCCATATTATTGTAATATGCTCTTTCTTTGATCTCTGTTATTCCCTCAGAAATCACTACATCGCCACATACATAGTCCTTATCGTAGAGGCTTCTCAATGTAAACCAGGGACACTCAGCCTTCTTATTCTCAAGCCAGGGGGTATCGTCAAATGTACCGTCTGCTATACTTTCCACCGTATCCGGGAGCGAAATCTCCGTAAGGTTTACGCAGCCCTGAAATACGCTCGGACCAATATCGGTTATACCCGGGAGAAGGGTAACTTTTTCAAGGCCGGTGCAGTCCTTAAAGAGATCATAATTCAGATATCTGCAGCTTCCGGGGATCGTGATCTCACGAAGACTTGAACATCCTTGAAACACACCTCCACGGACAGGGCCGACTCCGTTCTCCAGAATGACCTCTTTGAGATTCGTACAGCATAAAAAGGCATGCGAGCCTATCTCCTGGACATGGGAAGGAATGACCACCCTCTCAAGATCCGTATTTGAGGCAAATGCTTCCTGATAGATATACATTATCTCCTTCGGGATCGTCACTTCGGGATCGTGTCCGGTATACTTCACCAGGAACCCGTTTTGTATCGCAAAATCTTGAATCCATTGTATTTCGTTTTCCGTGTCGGAAGAACTCTCCTCTTCCACTTCAGAAGATGTAGCTGCTTCCTGATCATAGATACTTCTAAGCGTAAACCCGGGGTTCTCTTTTTTCTTGTTTTCCAGCCAGGGCGTCCCGCCAAATGCATCTTCTTCAATATATGTCACCGTATCCGGAATAAATACCTCTGTAAGGTTTTGGCAGTCCTCAAAAGCTTTGGACAAGATATCGGTTACACCCGGAAGGATGTTCACTTTGGAAAGTTTTTTGCACTGACAAAATACGACAGGGGTCAGGATCGTGCAAGATCCCGGGATCGTGATCTCCCGAAGGCTCGGACATCTGCAGAAAGCACCGATTCCGATAGTTTCCACTCCGTCTTCCAGATTTACCTCTGAAAGTTTCGTACACGAATTAAAGGCATCGTCACCTATTTCTTTGACACTTCCGGGAATGTTTACCTTTACTAGTTTCGAATTGAACATGAAGGCCCGGGAAGCGATCTTTGCTACTTCCTCAGGTATCGTCACCTCGGGATCTTTTCCGCTATATTTCTTTAGAACACCGTCAACGATCTGAAAACCAAGATTATCGCTCATTTTGCTCCACCTAATATGAATAGAATGTATAGATTCTATCAATTAGGCAGAACACGTTTTTATTGATTTCCCATGTTTTTTGCGCGGAATAATCTCTAATTCTCCGTTATAGAAGCATGCTCCTATTTAGCAAGTTCCCAGACTACTCCCTCGCGGGTGTCTTTAATTACGATACCTTTTGCAAGAAGTTCATTCCGGATTGCATCTGCCGTAGCATAATCCTTTGCCTTTTTGGCCTCTGCACGGCGTGCGATCGCATCGGTAATATAAGCCTCAAGCTCTGTGTCCACATTCGAGCCGGCATCTGCAAGTGCTCCGGCATGACCGATCAGATCCAGAGACAGCACTTTATCGAAGCTCTTCACCAAGGCCAGTTTGGTTGCATCGTTGGTATCTGCCTTAAGTGCGTCATACAAAACCGTGATCGCCATGGATGTATTCAGGTCATTGGAAACAGCCTCACGGAACTTGTCTTCATATTCCGTCTTGACCGTCTCATCTACTGCACCATCTTCCTTAAGTTCAGATACTCGCTTAACGAGTTTATTGTATGCCTGCACCGTATTATCCAGGTTCTCCCACGAAAATACCAGCGGTTTTCTGTAGTGGGACTGCAGGCAGAAGAATCTATATGCCAGCGGGTCGTATCCTTTTTCCTGAAGAAGAGAAACAGTAAGGATCGCGCCCTTTGACTTGGACATCTTTCCGGACTGGTCATTCAGGTGATTGCTGTGGAACCAGTACTTGCACCACGGATGGCCGAGATAAGATTCGGACTGGGCGATCTCATTGGTGTGATGCGGGAAGATATTATCCACACCGCCGCAGTGAATATCCATATATTCTCCGAGATGCTTTATAGAGATGCATGAGCACTCGATATGCCATCCCGGATAGCCGACACCCCAGGGGCTGTCCCACTTCAGCGCCTGATCCTCAAACTTCGATTTGGTAAACCAGAGAACGAAGTCTGCCTTATTCTTCTTATTTACGTCCTCTTCGACATCATCACGGACACCGATCTCCAGATCATCCTGCTCGACCGAAGAGAAAACATAGTAGTTCTTGAGTTTGCTCGTATCAAAATACACATTGCCGCCGGCCACATAGGCATAATCCTTCTCAAGAAGGACCTCGACCATGTGGATGAACTCCGGGATGCAGTTGGTAGCAGGCTCGATCACGTCCGGACGCTTGTTTCCTACCGCATCGAAATCCTTAAAGAAAGCATCCGTATAGAACTTCGCGATCTCCATGACGGTCTTATGCTCGCGCTTGGCGCCTTCGACCATCTTATCCTCACCGGTGTCCGCATCCGAAGAAAGATGACCGACATCCGTGATATTCATTACACGCTTGACATCATAGCCTGCATATTCCAGAGACTTGATCAGAGCATCCTGCATGATGTAAGTACGGATATTTCCGATATGTGCGAAGTGATAAACCGTAGGGCCGCAGGTATACATACTGACTTTACCGTCTTCTCTTGACTTAAATTCCTCGACCCGTCTGTCCAATGTGTTGTAAAAAGTAAACATTCTCTTTCTCCCTTCAACAAAAAATAGAGTCACTATTTTCATAATGACTCTATTTGCTAATCTGATCGAATTAATTCTTTACGCGCTAAATAGACTCATTATGATGTAATAAGTTCATACAACAACAGCAACAGATAAAACATGTATTCTGTTCTTTCATAAGGCCTTTAGCTCCTTTAATATTTGCTGGTATTTTCGCACACATGAACCGGATAGTCAACACTTTACCCTTACATTACTTACTCGCCTCGATCGACTCCCACAGTGCCGTAAAGAGTTCACTGTAGTGCATGGTCTTCCTTCCGAGGCGCACAATACTGCCGTACAGGGAAAGCGGGATCTGCTTCCCTTCAAACGAGATACACTCCCCGTTTTTTGAAAGAAGTTTCTCCATCTTCTCTCTGGCTTTGCTCTCATCGGTGCTGTTTGTCAGCATCACGAACTCATCTCCGCCGATACGGAAAACAATGTCGTCTTCCTCCGCA
>JAFWSW010000051.1 GCA_017519205.1 Clostridiales bacterium
AGAATAGAGGATCTTCTGGTAAGGGCGCTTCGCCTTCTCTTCCAGTTTTTCATCCTTGCTCAGTGCTTTTCCCTCGGTAAAAGCAACGATCTCCTTATATGTCTGGATATCATTTTCCATCTTGAGTTTCTCCACATGGAAAGCCAGCACCATAAGTGCGACCCAGTAGAGTGCGAAGATCAGAATACCCCACCACTTGAAAAAGTGCACCAGCGGGTACGGGATCAGGATCGCGATCACAAATCCTACGGCATAGATATACGACCATTTCTTAAACTCGGATACAGATTCACTTTTGATTTCGTTTTTCATCTCGACAAGATCTCCTTTTACAAGATCATCGAGGGACATTTCGAAAAGCTCACTCATCAGAAGGAGGCTCCGGATATCCGGGTAACTCTTATCGTTCTCCCACGAGCTCACCGTCTGGCGCGAAACATACATCTTCTCGGCGAATGCTTCCTGATTCCAGCCCTTACTGTTCCGCAGTTCCTTGATACGCTTTCCGATTTCCATCTGATCCCTCGAAGTATTAAGACTTGTCGACTGACAAGTCTATTAAACACTACTTAGGTTCACTTCGCAAACCGGGAGGAGCTCTCTTCCACCATGCGTTCGATCTCCTTCTCCTCTTCGCCCTTTTCACCGGTGATACTGTAGTGCGCCTCGATAATCGCATTTTTTACCGCCCACTTGATCACGAAGTATCCCATGATCAGACAGAAGATTAATGTTCCTCCACTAATTCCCAGATCTTTTAACATAACTTTTTCCTCCCTGGTTTTCTTTCACCTCGAGTATCTCCCCACCCGGAGTTCCCGTCTATCGAATATCCTTTACATCACACAAAAAAGCGATGTAAAGATGACTTTACATCGCTGGTATTACTTTATTTGCGGGTTTATAGAAAGAACCGTTATCCGATGACTTTCAGGTCAGGTTTTTCGCTCTGGAGGAAGGCTCGGATATCCGCAGCAAACTCTCCCGGGATTATGATCGCAAGACCTGTGTCGGATGTCGGAAAAAACGCCACGTTCTTTTCGAAGAATCTGGCAAAGGCGATACCGGACCAGGTCAGCTCTATCTTCTGTGCCTTATGGTCGTCCAGCTTGACTCCGGATTCATCGATCGTCACCGTCACATCTTCCGGGTTATTCATGAAATTGTTATATGTCTTTTTCATCGAGATCCAGAGGATCACCATCACGAAGATCGCCGCGGCAGAAAGTCCCAGACAGATATATCCGAGTACACCGGCTTTTCCGAGGATCGTCATGACCACAAAGAAAGCCGTGATCAGAAAAAGAAAGATGGCATACTTCGGCATGCTGGAAAAGAGATCTTCAAGTTTCATGTCCGGCTGTTTCTTGATCTTCGAGCGTGACAAAACGATATTCGTGCACTCTTTTGCCATTTCCTTTTCTGCAAAACCATGTGTCTCTAAAACCATACCATTACCCTCAACGAATTTTTTTACATTATAACACGGTCGAAATCAATACAATCCGGAAAGGATCTTTTTCAGATATCCGGCGAAATAGATATACTCCCGGTCAGAGCTTAAGTGCTCGAGGATGACCGGCATGTCGGGATCGATCGCATGCATCTTCTCCACATAGTAGCGGAGCGGGAACTCGCCCTGTCCCGGCGCACACTCCTGAAGTTGCAGTGTATATTCTTCTTTCAGGTGCACATCCTTGATGTGACAGCTTCTGATCCGGTCTCCGAGAAGTTCCACACAGCGGTCCACAAATTGTTCCGGCCGGAAATATCTGTCTGCGGAGTTGACCATATTGATGATGTCCATGTGGACAGCGAAGCGGTCGCGGTTCACTTCCTCGATCAGCCGGACATAGTCTTCCGGTCCGGTCGGGATCATCCACGGCATCGGTTCGAGTGTGAAATACGTGTTCGTTACTTCGGCGCGGTCGATGATCTCCTGCACCATCTTCACGATCTCAGATCTGGTTTCTTCCGTGAAGTTTTCTCTATAGTGCCCATCCCATCTCGGACCCACGGCACCGGCCACGTTCACGGCACATCTGGCACCGATCCGATCTGCCAGTTTCAACTGTGCCACACAGTAATCCCGGTTCTTGGATCTTTCCTCCGGATCGAGATCCATCGCATTTCTCCAGATGCCGACCTCCGCAATCAGAAGGTCATGTGCTTTTGCCGAAGAAACATATTCATCAACAGAAGTTTCCGGAGATTCGGAAGAAAGCGGAAAAACGACAGAACGGCAGCCGAGCTCCGACTGGTTCTTCGCCCATTCTTCTGCAGTTTCGTGTTTTAGCGGAGTGGATAAGCCTAATCTCATAAGTGCCTCCTTACTGGGGCTGTTTCACCGTCAGGTTCACGATCTTAAACATCGATTTGAAGCCTTTTCCCTGAAGCGCCGAAATAACGATCGGCTGCATACGATGCGACAGCATCATCATTGTCCTGACATCTTTCGTGTTGGGAAGGAACGTTGGATCGTTGACCTTTTCCCTTACGGCTTCGATGATCGCCTCTTTTGCGATCGCATGGGCATCCTGTCCCTGAAAAGCACCCTGATCCATCGGAACGGCAACGCCATCTACCAGAAGATGCATGGTGACCGGAGCTCCGGATGCGGGATCTGTAATATCAAAGTATTCCGTGAAGCCGATCTTAAAAGCACCATCCGGAAGCGGTGCCTGCTGACGTGGTGCATGCTTTCCCGATGCAGCTGCGCTCTGTCGGGATGCGCCTGCGTTTACTCCCTGCGCGCCCTTTGCCTGCGCCTGATTGGCCAGTTCGCGTTCTCTGTAGTTCTGTGCCGCTTCCTGTCCGCGCTTCATTGCCTCTTTAAAGTTATCTAAAAATCCCATCTTTCGTCCTCCTCGGTAAACAGGTCTTCTTATGATAGGTTAAGTCTATCAAGTATTTCTCACATATACAATTCACTCATGTAGAACTGTTCCTGGAAGGCGATCTTCGAGAGGATCTCCTCTTTCCCGGGTCTTGCTCCGTTGATGCTTACGATCCACTTATCCTCGCAGTCATTTAAGCGGTGCACGACTCCGATGACTTCTCCTTCAAAAGCACCTGTCGCTTCTTCTGTCCCGAAAACATACACATCCTGCTCCTCGCCGTCTCCTCCGGTGATCCCGTCCACATAACCGTAGTTGATGGGATAGATCATGTCAGGATAATCAGGATGCGACGAGCCCAGCGGACGGTCGATCGTGCCTTTTACTCTTTTCCCGATGATACTTCCATAGTCCATCTCGACGATATCCATCTTATAGATCCGCGCCTGCTCGCCGGTAATATCTTCCATCAGTTTCCAGAAGGAAAAACCGTATTTCTCATAAAGACCGGTCTTATCCGTCGAGATGTGGAGTTCCTTGTAGCCGTCTTTCTTCGCAAGCATATAAGCATGCTCGAGGAGTTTTCCTGCGCGACGCATCCCTCTGTACTTCGGGAAGGTATACACGAATCCCGCCCACGGGGATACGCTGTGGTCCTTGATATCATCGTATTTCGCATAGGTGCAGAACGCCATTAAAGAATCACCTTCTGTCAGAAGAAGCACCTGCGGGTCTTCTCCGACCATATCCTCGAATGTGCCGTTAGAGATAAGATGATAGAGATAATTGGCGGCTCCCCAGTCTCCCTTTTCGATCTCCGAGAGCCAGTATTCTTTATTCTCTGTGTCAAATAAGTTCAGTACTTTCATTGATTACCTCGCTTTCCACAGACTATTTTATCATCGCGGATGCTCTATTTCTTTAAACCGGTAGTATTGATCAGAAGCGCCACATTTTCGACGTCGTTTTCGTTGAGCAACACCTTGCCACCATCTTCAGCGTCATAATCTACGCGGAATTTAAATCTGATTCGCTTCAGGATGCTTCCATTTTCCTGTCTTTCAGGAAACAGGTCAATCCTTTCAATAAGTGTATAT
>JAFWSW010000052.1 GCA_017519205.1 Clostridiales bacterium
ATTTCATCAATAAAAACAATGGTTCTAATACCAAGACTTCTTCTTTTATCCGCTTCTTCCATAACTTCTTTATAGCGCTGTTTGCCCACGCTCAGGATGATCCTCACATTCGGATCGGTGATCACTTTCGCCAGCTCCACGATCGCGGAATTGACGGTCCTTGCACCAAGTGATCCGCCCATCGCCAGGATCAGGGTATCCTTCTCGGTAAGTCCCAGCTTCTCGCGGCACGCATCACGCTCTACCGTCGAGAACACACCGCGGATCGGGTTTCCGGTAAAGACGATTTTCGCCTTCTTATTGAAATAGTGGTCCAGATTCGGAAAACTCGTGCACACGGTCTTCGCATAGCGGGACATCATGCGGTTGGATCTTCCCGGGAATGCATTCTGTTCGTGAAGAACGATCGGGACCTTCTCTTTATGTGCTGCCGCGATCAAAGGACTGCAGACGAATCCGCCCGTTCCGACGACTACGTCCGGCTTTCCTTCGCGGATGAGTTTTCTGCACATTTTTCTTCCTGCAAGGAATTCTTTTACCGCTTTGAAGGTCTTCTTCGAGATCTTCATCGGAAGCTGCGCGGCACGGATCACTTCAAAGGGATATCCCATTTTCGGGATGATCTGTGACTCAAGTCCTTTTTCCGTCCCGCAGAAAAGCACTTCACAGGAAGGATCCTGCTTCTTCAGTTCGTCCGCGATCGCAACGGCCGGATGAATATGTCCGCTTGTGCCACCCCCGGCAAGAAATACTTTCATAACTCACACCACCAATTTTACTGTTTTTCTCTTTCTACCTGTTCTAGAGACAGAGAGGATCATGCCCACGGCAATCATGAAGAAGAAGTTGGCCGTACCGCCGTAGCTGAAGAACGGGAGCGTAATGCCCGTAGGCGGTATCGCGCCGGTCGCAACTCCGATATTCAGGAATGCCTGCAGCGTCAGAAGCGACGTGTATCCCGTCGTCAGAACACGCGTGAACAGACTGCTCGCCTGCCAGGATACCAGGAATCCCGCAAGTGCGAATGCCCAGAAAAGAATCATTACCGTAAGGCCTCCGACGAATCCGAGCTCCTCGCAGATGATCGAGTACACATAGTCATTATGCGCCTCCGGAAGATACATGTATTTCTGACGGCTGTTGCCGAATCCGACACCGGTCATTCCGCCGGAGCCGATGGCGATGATACTCTGTTCGATCTGATATGTATCGTCTTCATCCGCCGTCTTCTCTTCTTCCTCTTCCGAATTCATCGACTTAAAGATGTTCAGTCGTGTGACAACGTGAGCGAAGTTCTTCTCTAGTTTCTTCTTTTGCGATCCCGGCATGGACAGATAGAATATGCCGCCGACCAGGACCATGATGCCGAGAAGGATCGCACCTCCTCTGATCCAGGAAGAAAGCGGGATACCGCAGCAGAGAAAGCAGATCACGGAGATCGCGCTCAGGATAAGGAAGCAGGACATATGCGGCTGGAGCACTACGATCAGGAGGCAGAACATGATCAGGACCGCCGGAATCGTAATATCGATCAGTGCATCGAGTGTCTTCTGGGAGAGTTTTCTGGCCTTCAGACCGCCCTTCTTTCTGACTCTCTGTACGAAAGAACGGTAACCTGCGATCGAGAAAACGATTGCAACTTTGATATACTCGGACGGCTGGATGGAAAGTCCTCCGATGAAGATCCATCTTCGGGCACCGTTAACGACTTTACCCATCATCAGCGTCAGGAGCGCCATGCCGACTGCGGAAAGATACACCAGCAGCGTGACCGGCCACTTGTCAAAGGCCTTCAGCGGAAGGAACGTGATGATAAGTGCCGCCACAAAGCCAAGAAGCAGGAATGCGCCCTGGTGAATTACGTAGTAAAGGGAGTTTCCCTGGGAGGTATATGCTTTCGGCATACTGGCGGAAAAGAGCATGACGATACCGAAGGCCATCATGATGAGTACGATAATGACGATGCCCAGGTTCACACGACGCGGAGCATATACATCCAGTGACTCGATTTTTCCGTCGTCCCGGTAAGCGATATTCTCCGAGACCAGATCCTTCATCTTACGTTTCATGGTTCATTCCCTTTCCGAACTATTGAACCATAGCTTTCCAGAATTGTATACATCTCAAAGGCATGGGATGCTTTAAGAAGAACGTAATCGCCTGTCTTTGCAAGATCGACCAGTTTTTCCGTCATCTGGTCTTTGTCTTCGAAGCAATATACCGGGATATCCGAAGAGACGGATCCTACTCCCGCTTTTACATCCTCTTGAAAAGCACCGATCACGAGAAGTCCGTCAAGTCCGAGTTCAGCTGCCTTCGCGCCGATCTCGAAGTGCTTTTCCGCAGCCACATCACCGAGTTCGAGCATATCACCGATGCAGGCATATGCTTTTCCTTCTTTTGCCAGACGGCGGATCGAACCAAATGCGGACATCATAGATTCCGGGCCGGCGTTATACGCATCGTCCAGGAAGTATACGCCCTCGACTTCCACGAGTCGTTCGCGGTGACCGATCTGAACGAAGGAAGCAATACCATCTTCAATTCTGTCCGGTGCGATACCGAGATAAAGTCCGCAGAGAAGTCCCGCCAGGGCATTTCCCACGTGATGGATGCCGACTACGCTCAATCGCAGAATAACAGATGTCATCTCACCAAATCCGGCCGTCGCATGACAACAGATGTGGTCGCCCTCGATGCTGATCGATTCCGCAGATGCCATACCGTACGGGTGTTTCTGAAGCGGAACCTTTTCCGTGAAGGTATAAGCGATCTTCACGTCCTCACGGATCAACCCCTCGGCGACAGCTTTCTGGAGATATTCATCGGCATAAGGAAGGATCAGAAGTCCGCCCTCACAAAGGCCCTCGAGGATCTCGAGCTTGGCACGTAGGATCTCTTCACGGGAGCCCAGACGCTCGATATGGGCAACTCCGATATTCGTGATCACCGCGACATCCGGATGTGCGATATGGGTCAGTTCGGAGATCTCGCCTCTAAGACGCATTCCCATCTCCAGAACGATCACGTCCGTATCTTCCGGAGCTGCCAGGATCGTCTGGGAAAGACCGATCTCGTTATTGTTATTCGCCTTGGTTGCGTACACTTTGCATCCGCGGGACAGGGCGCTGGCGATCATCTCACGCGTAGATGTTTTGCCGACACTTCCCGTGACGGCGATGACCTTGCAAGCCAGTTTCAGTCTGTAGTATTCCGCGATCTTTTCAAATGCAAGTTTCGTATCGGGAACCAGTATCACCGGAATGTCCTCCGGTGCATGTTCGAGTGTCGAGAGCACCATCGCCGTGGCTCCGTCCTTGGCAGCGGCGACTGCATATTTATTGCCGTCGAAATTCTCTCCGATCAGCGCCAGGAAGAGATTTCCCTCCTCGATCGTTCTGGTATCCGTCGAGATACCTGTCACCACAAATTCCGACGGATCGGAGATGCAGCTTTTGCCGGGAAACTGCTTCAGTTCTCCTCCGGTCGCAGTAAGTATCTCTGACAGGGTAAACTTCGCCATGACTTATACTCCTCTTTCTTTTTCCAAATCACGAAGGACCTCGGAGGTGACCTTCGCATCGATGAATTCCACGACCTGATCCTTGATCGTCATCGTCGTCTCATGTCCTTTTCCCGCGATCACTACGATATCCTCGGGCGATGCCATAGTTACCGCGTGGCGGATGGCTTCCCTTCTGTTTTCGATCACGGTATACGGGGCATCCGGATTTCTCTTTATGCCCTCGACGATCATGCCGGAAATCACACTGAAGTCCTCACTTCTGGAGTTATCCGTGGTTACCACGGTGAAATCACTGCACTTTCCGGATACTTCACCCATCGTGTATCTTCGATCATGCGGACGGTCTCCGCCGCAGCCGAACACCGTAATAATCCGGCCCTTACAGGACGGGCGGATCGCGTGCAGGAGCACCTTCAGGCTGTCGCCGTTATGGGCATAGTCCACATAGACCTTCAGTCCCAGGG
Source organism: Clostridiales bacterium (assembly GCA_017519205.1). Classification (GTDB taxonomy): domain Bacteria; phylum Bacillota; class Clostridia; order Saccharofermentanales; family Saccharofermentanaceae; genus Scatonaster. Next base: position 3,991 of record JAFWSW010000052.1, read on the forward strand.
AATTATCGATCTTCTCCATTCTTCCCGGTACACGGACATAGGTCATGCCATTTCGGATATCTTCTTTGCTTACACCGCAGAGATAGCAGCTCGCGGCGGCGCACAGTGCATTATCCACATTAAAGTCGCAGAGAAGCGGGACGAAGAGTTCTTCTTCATACGTCGGTGTGACAAGGGTAAAATCCATGCCCGGGACGCCATCTTTTGAAGAGGTCTTCATATTACGCATGGCGAAGTCCGCATCGCCGTTCACACTGTAGGTATAGACCTCGGACACATGCTCCTTCGCATAAGAGTACACATCTTCAAAACGTCTGGTATTTGTATTGATCAGAGCGATGCGGCAGTTGTCGAAAAGACGCATCTTACTCATGAAATAATCTTCTTCTGTCTCATGCTCGCCATCGTTCACATGGTCATTGAGGAAATTCGTAAATACACCGAGTTCGAAGTGCACGCCGTAGGTCCGCTTAAACTTCAGACCCAGAGAAGAAACCTCCATGACGCAGTCCTTCGCACCCTCGTCCTTCATTGCAGAAAGAAGTGACTGGAATTCCCAGGCTTCCGGTGTCGTATGCTTCGACTTTAATGTTCTTCCGGCCACCTTGTTCTCGACGGTTCCGATCAGGCCGCAGGATCTTCCTGATCTTTCCAGGATCTCATGGATGATAAATGTCGTTGTGGTCTTTCCCTTCGTTCCGGTAAGACCGATGATCTTCATATCCTTTGAAGGATGGCCGAAGAAAGTACATGCCATCTCGGCGTATGCTTTTCGCGTATCCGGAACAGCGGCAATACCGACAGTTCCGCTTTCTTTCAGTTTAGAAAGCACAGGTTCGATCTCTGAAAGTTTCTCGTTTGCGACCACGATCAGGGCGGCGCCTTTTCCCGCCGCATCTTCGATATGACGGTGGCCGTCGGTCTTCTGGCCGATCATGGCAATGAATGCGGTCTTCTCCCCGACCTTTCTGGAATCCAGTACGATCTCGTCGAACTCAAGGTCCTCCGGACCACAGATCCACTTGTATTCGCTTTCTTTCAGCAGATCTATTGCTTTCATACTTTTTCTCCCCTTTATTCCATCTTCACGTGAATGATCGCTCCGTACGGTACATCCGTCGGCGGCGGAGCTTTCGTCTCTTCAGTGGTTTCACCTGTATCCGGATCTTCACCTTCCGGTGCCGTCGTCTCCGGCGGTTCACCGGTCGTCTCTTCGCCCGGATCCTCTCCCGGGTCTTCTCCGGTCTCATCGGGTGGAGGTGCATCCGGATCCGGTGTCGGCGTAGGAGTAGCTGTCGGATCCTTCGCACTTCGTATCGAGCTCGGCGGATCCTGTTCTACCACACGCCCCTTGATGTTACCGTCCACGACGATATTCAGTCCGTATTCTTTGGCCATACGCCGGCACTCAATGATGCTCATACCAGTGAAATCCGGGATCAGGGTGGTATTCATTTCCGTCTCCCCGACCTCTCCCGGATAAAGAACGATCACGGTATCCTTATACACGGTTTCCTCACCGCCGTAATACATCGTGCCGACGATTGTATCAAGATCCATCGTGCCGGAACCGTCCAATACCTCATAGCCTTCTTCCTCCAGAATTATCTTTGCCTGAAGGAATGTCTTTCCGGTCACATCCGGGACATGATAAAGGATCGTCATACGCTCGTATTCCTTATCAGAAAGCTTTCTGTCCACGTTCATGTATTCGAGTGTCTCTTCAACGATGCGGGCGGAAACTTTTGCCGCAGCGGAAGAACCGATATCGTTATCTTCCGGCTTGTTGATAACGACCAGAACGGCGATCTTCGGATCATACGAAGGCGCGTAGCAGCCGAAGGAAAGCACGTGCATACCGGCTTCATCACCGACATCGATCGTAGATGTACTTGTCTTACCTGCAACATAGTAGCCCGGTACATAACCTGCCGCACCGGTACCTTCGTTAACTACGTCCTCGAGAAGGGATCTGACTCGTGCGGATGTTTTCTCGGAAAAGAGTGTTCTAACCTTTTCCGGCTCAAATTCCTTGATGATATTTCCGTTGTTATCCACGATGCGGGAAGCAACCCTCGGACGCATCAGCGATCCGCCGTTGACCAGAGAAGAGTAAACAGAGATCAGCTGGAGCGGGGTAACCGTCGAAGACTCACCGAAAGAAAGAGATGCCAGGTCGACGTCGGTCGGCTCTGCGTGGAAGATGCCCTTTCCTTCAGCAGGAAGGTCTACTCCGGTAACATCATAGAAACCGCAGTTGTGGATGTAGTTATAATATCTGTCGATCTTGATACGGTAGGCAAGTCGTACGAAGATCGGGTTACAGGAACGCTCAAAAGCTTCACGGAGCGTCTCGTCGCCATGGTTGCCCTCCGTCTTTTCACGCCAGCAGCGGATCGTATCGACCGAGGATACCTCGATCGGAGAGTCACTGAAGATCTCATCTTCATATGTCAGTCCTTCTTCCAGCGCGATTGCCGTGGTTACGGCCTTCATGGTGGAACCCGGCTCATATGTATCGGAGATGCAGCGGTTTCTCCACGCATTACGCATCAGATACTTCGCCTGGTCCTCGGAAGACATCTCCTCCCACTTGCTGTCGCTGATTCCGTAAGGCTTTTGTCTAGGAGTATTCAGATCAAAGTCCGGCATGGAGACCATCGCCAGGATCTCACCGGTGTACGGGTCCATGATGATACAGGTAACACCTTCACGCGGCTTATATTCGTTATACGCGTCGCGGCAGGCATTCTCCGCGATCCTCTGGATATTCATGTCGAGCGTCAGCTGCACGTTATATCCGTCCTGTGCGGAAATACTTGTCGGCGCCGAATACGGAAGTGCACTCTGGTTATAGTTATCGACCTCCGCATAGGTATATCCTTCTGTACCCGTAAGGTAGGAATTATAGTACGCCTCGATGCCGTACTGGCCGATCAGGGAGTTATCATTCTGATCCGCAAATCCGATGACCTGCGCGCCCAGTGAGCCGTAGTTATAGTATCTTTTCGGAACGGAGTCGATCTTTACGCCTCCGATATTATGCTCGGTAAGATATGCCTGAAGCTCGTTCTTCTGGTCATAGGTCACTTTTTTCATGACCTGGATGTAGGGAGTCTCGGTCTTTGCGAGCGACTCGACCATCTTCTGCTTATCGGCACCGATGATCTCAGAGAAAGCCTCGGCGATATCCTCGGAAGTCAGCGCATCCTTTCTTCCTTCCTGGGATTTCATGACATCCGACGGTGTAATACCGATCGTGTATTCGTATGTAGTACTTGCAAGGATATTCCCGTTACGGTCCAGGATATCGCCACGTGAAGGTACGTCCTTGATGCGCTGCCAGTGCATCTGCGAGGCCTTGTAGGAAAATTCTTCGTATCTGTCGTGCTGGAGTTTGAACTGCACACGGATCAGATAGCCCATGAAAACAGTAAGGGATAAAAAGACCATGACCAGAACGATCCTTCCGCCGATGCGGAAGCGGGCCGTCTGGGTCTCGTCATTTATCGTCTCGATATCCTTACGTTCTTCTTTGGACATGCCTGTCCCCGTTCCTTTCCTGTTTCACGCATTACTTACCTTCTTCGGAATAATACTGCGCCAGGTTCTTCTTCGCTTCCTCAACAATATCATCCGTCAGGCCGACAGAATTGTAGGAACGGCTCGTGGTCATGTTGTCCTTCTGCGGGACGACCACAGTTACGATCTGTTTATCGTTCGGGTCCACCATACCCAGATGCATAAGGGCAGTTTTACGGACCGTTTCCAGGTCAGCACTTATGAAAAGCGACTCGCGCATCTGGCTGGTTTCCTGGCGCATTTTATTGATCTGGCGCTCTTTGCTATTATTCGCAAAATTCATCGATGCGATCTGTGCTTCATTATACACCAGAAGGCCGAAAAGCGCGGTGACGAATGCTACCGCCATAGCGAACAAAATAAAGTCGCGGAAGCGCTTCAGAGTCATGGAAATTGTCTTTTTGCGGTAATTTCCGTAGGCTGCTTCGACCGCGCGCTTGTTCTGCATGCGGATCTTCTTTTTTCTGGCTTCCTTATTTTCTTTCGGGATTACGCCCGACTCTTCAAGTGCACTCATATAACGCTCCGCTTCACCATCATCGAAAGCAAGGAAATTAAGGCCGATCGCATAATCAGACCCTGTATGTTGCAACAGCGCATCTACTGTTTCTTTTTTTCTCAGTTTTACTGCAGAAGCCATACCTCTTCATTCCTTTCGAATACCCTCAGTTTTGCACACCCCGAGCGTTTATTTTCCATAGCTTCTTTTTTTGAAGCAACGATGGGTTTGCTATGGATCTGTTTTCCCATCGGCTTTTTTCCACATACACACACCGGGAATTCTCTCGGGCATGTGCACGGGTTTTCCAGTTTGCGGAAAGCCTCCTTGACCAGTCTGTCCTCCAACGAATGGAAGGAGATCACCGCGAAACGGCCATGTGGTTTCAGCAGAGCAGGAACCGTTTCCAGAAGTCCGGATACCGAATCCAGTTCATGGTTGACCTCGATACGGATCGCCTGGAAGCATCTTCTTGCCGGATGCTGATCCTCTTTTCTTGCGGCATGGGGCATCGCCGAGCGGATAATATCCGCAAGTGCGGTCGTCGTACGGATCGGAGCTTCCGCTCTCTTCTTTACGATCACCGATGCGATCCTTCCGGCATATCTTTCCTCGCCGTAGTCCCGGAAGATCCTTGTGAGGTCTCCCTCGGAATACTCATTGACCACCACTTCCGCGGACAGTTCCTGCTGCCGGTTCATCCGCATATCCAGCGGACCATCCTTCATGTAAGAAAAACCACGCTCGTCCGTGTCGATCTGATGCGAGGATACGCCGAGATCAGCAAGTACCCCGTCTACCTTTTCAATGTTCATCTCTTTGAGTACTTCGCCGATCCTTGAAAAATCGGTCTTCTTCAGTACCCATTTATCACCGGCACCGAGCTCTTCTCTTCTTCTCTCACAAGCCCGAAGCGCCTCATCATCTTTATCCAGTGAGATCAGGAGTCCCTGGTCTCCGAGTCTTTCTACGATCCCGGCGCTGTGTCCGCCGCCGCCGGCTGTACAGTCCACATAGATGCCGTCCGCCTTGATGGCCAGACCATCCATACACTCCTCGAAAAGCACCGGAATGTGATGGAAATTACAATCCTGTGATCTCGTAGCCATCCAGATCGATACTCTCCTGTTCCGCCGTCTCGCTTACTGCGTCGTAGTACTTCTTCGTGCAGATCTCCAGGACATCCTTTTCGATCTGATAGATGCAGATCTCATCCGAAGGAGCTGCACCGATACGGTTCCAAAGCTCGGAACTGACGGAAATACGTCCCTGCCCGTCCATATCGCACTCAAGGGCCTCACCGATGATCTGACGTCTTGCATGGCGGATCTTCGGATTGGTCATCGGGATCTTGCTGAACTGCTCAACGATCCCCTGAAAGCGGTCATTGCTGTATATGCTGAGATAGCCTTTGTCCTGATTCAATGTAACAAACATGGGCGAGCCGATCTGATCCCGGAGTTTTGCCGGAATAAAGATCCTTCCTTTCGCATCCATTTTGTTGATGAAACGAGCCATGCTCTCTCCCTACCATTTTGGTGAATTTCCACCACGATTCAACACCCGTAGTGACCATACACACCACTTTCCACCACTTTTATGAAGTAATTGTATTAAAATAACGTTTACATTTCAATACTGTTTCAAAGACAAATCCTAGAGAATACGCACTTTTCGTTCTTTTCCCGAACAAACGCTCCCTTTGTTCGAAAAAACTGTATTTTAACGACAAAAAGGAAATACTTTCTTGTGCTGTCCTCGGACTTCCGTCCTGCGGAGGCACTTGAAAGTATTTCCTCTTTTGTCAAATTATAGTAGTTTTTTCAAACAAACGTCGCGTTCGCGAGCTGACTACGCTGACGATTGTTTTCGATCCATGGAGATATTCAGTATGAATCCCAGCGAGATGAAATTAACCATCATAGCGGTACCACCCATACTGACAAACGGAAGCGGGATACCCGTGATCGGCAGAAGTCCGACACACATTCCCATATTCTCGATAAAGTGAAACGCGTACGAACCGGTAAGTCCGACGATAATGTAGGAGTAAGCTTTTCGAGAAGACTTGGATGCTACATACAGGCAGCGTACCAGGAAGAAAAAGGCCAGGAGCAGGATCGCGGTCGTTCCGATAAATCCCATACGTTCGGATACGGCCGAATAGATGAAGTCCGACTCTTTTACAGGCACCTTGACCAGGATGCCCGTGTGGTTTCCGGTAAGACCGCCGGAAGCGATCGCGGCTTTTGACTGAACGAGGTTCCACTCGGATACCGGGTCGGATCCCTCGAAGATGAGGGACAGGATCCTCTTCTTCTGATACGGCTCCAGATAGAAATTCCATACGAGAGGGATGACACCAACTACAGCGCCGGAGATCGCCAGAAGGAAGTATCTGTATTTCATGTTCCAGATGAAGAGCATGCACACGAAAGAAAACAGGATAACCATCGCGGTACCGAAGTCCGGCTGCTTCATGATCAAAAGGAGCGGAATACCGTAGATGATACCAAGATAGACCCAGCCGCGGACCATGGAGATCACCTTATTACTCATATCCTCCAGAATATAGGAAGAACAGATGACCAGTCCGATCTTGGTAAGCTCAGACGGCTGGAATGTACCTAATACAGGAAGTTTCATCCACGAGTCGGCACCCCATGTACTCTCGAGGGTAAAACCGTCGATGATAACCCACACAAGAAGCATGATGGAAACACCATAGAAGATCCACCCGATCAGTTTCATGAACTGGGTATCAAGAAGACAAATAAGCAGGGCAAATCCCACGCCGATAACGGCGGCGATCACCTGCTTATAGAAGATTCCGGGATAGCCTTCAAAGCCCTGGGAAAGAACCAGATTCAGCACATAAAGGCCTATGGTGGTAATCGACAGAATCGGAATGATCAGCCAGAAATCCACTGTACGAAGAGAATTATTCTTCAGAAATTCGATACCGGACTTGCCCTGATTCATCGGAGCCTCTTATTCTTCTGTCTCGTCCTGATCTTCAGATCCTTCGGAGGAAGATTCTTCTTCATCTTCCGCGTCTTCGTCAGATGCATCATCAGAATCCTTTTCGGATTCTTCGGATTCTTCGCCCTCTTCGTCTTCAATCGTGAAGGAAGACTTCGACAGACGCTCTACACGATCCTCGAGATCCTCGCCCTCCTCATAGTCACGGAGCTTATTCTCTTTTCTTCTCTGTGCCTCACGACGCATCTGTTCGTCGGCCTTGATGAACTTCTCCGGAAGCGGCTGCAGTTCCCAGTCGTAGATACGGCCGAGAGAGATGACCAGGAAGCCCAGAACGATAAGCACCAGAGACAGCACCTGCGAGATTCTGAGGTTGGTACCGGAGATGTAGAGAGAATCCAGACGGAGACCCTCGATAAAGAAACGGATAATACCGTAGAAGATGCAGTAGCATGCCGTAGTTGTCCACGGTCTCTTGCTGTTCTTACGGATGATAAGCAGCAGGATGAAGATGATCAGGCAGCCTACGGATTCGTAGAAGAAAGTCGGGTGGACCGTCTTACTGGAATCCAGGTTCGGATAGTGGACCAGCAGATAACGGCCGATGGTGGCACTCTTCATGCCCCACGGAAGATCCGTTGTCGTACCGAAAGCTTCCTGATTAAAGAAGTTGCCCCAGCGGCCGATAGCCTGTCCCAAGGGAATATATACGATAGCAAAGTCCAAAACGAGAGAAACCGGGATCTTTCTCAGTTTACTCATCAGGAAGATGGCAAATGCCGCGCCGAGCACACCGCCGTAGATGGCAAGTCCGCCTTCTCGGACATTCATGATATTCGAGAGCGTCTTTCCGATGTCACCCTTGACGTGGTAGGAACCCCATTCGCAGAAGACATAATACAGACGGGCTCCGATAAAAGCCAGCGGGAAGCAAAGAAGGCAGTAATCCGTGAGGAGGTCCGGCGTCATTCTGTACTTTCTGCACTGCTTCATACCGAGGAACAGGCAGAGTGCTACCGCGGTAGCGATCAGAATACCGTACCAGTAGAACTGGATTCCTGCAATTTCAAATGCAACACTATCAATTTCAAACTTCCAGCCGAATCCGGGGAAGAAAATAAAGTCTTTACTCAGTGCTAAAAGATGTGACATCTTAGAACCTCATTTCTCTTTTCTTTCTTGTTCACGCAATATAATATCACACATAACCTTCAAATCGAACAGGTATTTGACGGCTTTGGTGATATTGCGCCGCCGCCTCCTGGTCCTTCTTCATCTGCGACTGCAGTTCATCCAGTGAGGAAAACTGCTGTTCAGGGCGAAGGAATTTCAGCAGCATGACCGTTCCCATCGTCCCATAAAGCTGATAGTGGCCCTGAAGGATCATCGTCTCCGTCAGAGGCGCGGTATCCTCCTTATTCACTGTCGGACGCATCCCGATGTTCGTGATTCCCGGATACACTTTTCCTTCATACAGATACGCGGAAGCATATACACCGAACTTCGGGATCATCTTCTGCTCGGGAATACGGATGTTCGCCGTCGGAAAACCAAGTTTTCTTCCGAGCTGCTGGCCCTTCTCGACGATCCCGGTAAATGCCACCGGATGGCCGAGCAGTTTTTCCGCCATATCCACATCTCCCGAAGCGATCAGTTCCCGGACCCAGCTCGAGGAGATCCTTCTGCCGTCGTAATTGATCGGATCAACGGCAATAACCGTGATCCCGTTCTTCTCTCCCCAGATCTGGAGCATCTTCACATCGCCCTGACGGTCCCGTCCGAAGCGGTAGTCCCGTCCGACGACTACGACTCTGGCACCCATCCAGCCTTTCAGGCACACTTCCATAAAGGTCTCCGGGCTCATCCCCCGCACTCTGTCATTAAACGGGAGTGCAAAAAGATCATCGATACCCATATGCGATACAAGTGTGCATCTTTCGGGGTAAGTGGTGATCAGATTCTTCTGGGATTTACTGGACGGCGGGTTCTCAAATGTCTGTACCGCCGCACGGATCCCGTATTTATGCGCCTGCTCGAGCATGGTGGAGAAAATCTTCTGATGTCCCATATGGATACCGTCAAAGTAGCCCAGCGCCACGGAACGCGAAGCGGTGACCTCCGTCGCGGAAGAAGGCGTGGAGATGAGCTTACCGTCTTTATTTATGATACAGTTCCATACGTTCATGTTACGCGAATACCCTTTCTTCGCGGATCAATAGTCCGTCTTCGGACTGTTCTTCATAGATCACAGCCACCGGACACCCGTCAAGGAGCGCCAGCACACGGTCCTCCGGCTTTGCTCCTACGGCTTCCATTCTATCCCGAAATACCGAGAAATCAAGTTTTTTGCCGTTTCTTAAGTCGCGGGCTTCCTTTTCGGAAACAGGAATGTCCGAAAGTTCCGCCATCGCTTCCTTTTCTTCGACGACAAAAGCACTGTCCCCGGATCCGTAGCGTTTCTCGATTTCTTCAAGGGAGAGTGCTTTTTCCACGGAAAAAGCACCGCACGAGAGACGACGGAGCGACTCACAGTACGCGCCGGTCTGAAGGCGGTTTCCGATATCCTCGCAGAGAGTGCGGATATAGGTTCCCTTACTGCAGGAAACGACCATCCGGACATGGATCATGCCCTGCTCATCCCATATATCTTCAACATCTATACTATAGATCGTGACTTTTCTTTCCGGGATCTCGACGTTCAGTCCTTTTCGAGCATAATCATATGCGGGACGACCGTTGATCTTAATGGCCGAGTATACTGACGGCACCTGGGTGATCTCACCGACCATCTCATTCACGGCATTTCGGATCTCCGAAGAATCATCCGAAAGGAGTTCCTGATGTCTTTTTTCATCAGGCATCGTTCCACCGACGACCTCTCCTTCGATGTCGCCTGTCGAGGTGATTTTTCCGAGGACCATCACGGCCCGGTAGGATTTTCTGTCATTTTCCATATAGCGGAGAACGCGGGTTGACTTCCCCACGGCCACGGCAAGAAGGCCCGTGGCAAACGGGTCCAGTGTTCCGGCATGTCCGGCTTTCTTTACACCAAAGATCTTACGGATACGGGAGGTGACCGAAAACGAAGTCATGCCTTCCGGCTTATCTACCAGAACGATTCCACTTGGAGTTTCTTCGGTCATGTTCTCTCCAGGAATGCGCATGCTTCAGCGACGACTTTCTCGGCAAAAGCATCGATATCCATATTTTTACCCGAGAATCCGGCAGCGCGGTGATGTCCGCCGCCGCCCATGATCTGGGCAAATTCCGCCGCATCAAAGCCTACCTTGGTACGGCAGTTGACGCGGAGCTCATTACTCTCAGTCTCACGGATCACGAAAGATGCGAGGACCGTATCAATATCACGGAGCACATTGACGATACCATCCGCAGCGCCTTCCGGAGCCTGTGTCTCGTCCATCATCTTCTTCGTGATCTTCGTTACTGCGATCCTTCCCTCTGCATAGAGTTTCATGCCGGAAAGCGCCAGCGCATGAAGACGGACCTTTCCTTCACATGTCTCATCGAAGAGATGATAGGCATTGTCCGTAACATTAGCACCACGCTCCATCAGTTCCGCAGCCGTGCGGAATGTGCTGGGTCTCGTGTTCTCATAGGAGAATCTTCCGGAGTCGGACTGGATACCGACCATCAGGCAGTTTGCTTCAAAACGCTCCACTAAAGTGAGCTTCGTTGCCTCTTCCCACTGCCGAAGGAAAAGATACATCAGCTCCGCACAGGAAGCGGATTTTCCATCTACATAGGAGAGCTCCGATGCCGGAGAGGAAGAGACATGATGATCGAGAACGACCTTCTTCTCAGCACTGTCAAATACAGGCTGTGCCTTACCCATACGGCTGCCCTCCGAGCAGTCCACGGCAAATGCCAGACCCTGACGGCCCATGATCTCTTTCTCGTTACTGTCTCTTACAATAGTGACCAGATTCTGCGGAACATTCAGGAAAGAAAGATTTCCCGGGATCGGCCAGTCGACGATCACCTTCGCACGGTATCCCATCTTAATGAGTGAGGATGCGAGTGCCACGGCTGTTCCGACGCAGTCGCCATCGACACGGGCGTGCGGGAAGATCTGGATCTCCTTGTCTTTATCAGACGGAAGATACGCTAACACTTTGGCTGCGAATTCATTCATGTTTTCCGGCACGTTCCTGATCCTCCTTGATGGTACGGTCGATCAGATCCATAAGATCCATGCTCTTCTCTATCGATTCATCCAGCTTGAAGTGCAGCTCCGGTGCCACACGAAGTTTGATCCTTTTTGCGATCTGGCTTCGGATGAATCCGGAAGCGCGGTTAACCGCTTCCATGCACTCTCTTTTTTCCTGCTGGGAACCGTATACCGAGAGGAAAACAGTGGCATGCGTAAGATCTGAGGACATACGCACCTCCAGGACGGAAGTCATCATGGGGATACGGGGATCCTTGACTTCCGTCAGCAGAAGCTGCGAAATGACTTTCTGTATCTCATCGCCCACACGGGCGGCTCGGTTTTGTCTCATACATTCACCTTAAGAGGTTTACTTTCTCTTGATTTCCTGCATCTCGAAGACTTCGATGATATCGCCTTCTTCGATGTCGTTATAGTTCTCGATGGAGATACCGCACTCATAACCTGCGGCAACTTCCTTCGCGTCATCCTTGAAGCGCTTCAGGGAAGCAAGCTTGCCCTGGTGAACGACGATACCGTCTCTTACGACACGTACTTCAGAAGTACGGAGGACCTTACCGTCCTTAACGTAAGCACCACCGATCGTACCGACAGAAGATACCTTGAAGGTCTGACGAATCTCGACATGACCGAGGATGACTTCCTCGAACTGCGGCTTAAGCATACCGCGCATAGCGGCTTCGATATCTTCGATCGCGTTATAGATGACGCTGTAGAGCTTGATGTCTACACCGACTTCCTTCGCCTGTTCCATAACGATGGCAGAAGGACGTACATTAAAGCCGATGATGATCGCATTGGATACATCAGCAAGCGTAACGTCGGACTCTGTGATCGTACCGACACCGCCATGGATGACCTTGACGCGGACTTCCTCGTTCGTAAGCTTCTCGAGAGACTGGGTGACCGCCTCGACGGAACCCTGAACGTCTGCCTTGATGATGAGGTTGAGATCCTTGATCTCGCCCTCGGCAAGCACCTGAGACAGGTTCTCGAGAGTCATTCTCGAAGACTTATGCAACTGCTCTTCTCTCTGCTTGATACGACGCTTCTCAACGAGCTGTCTTGCCATCTTCTCATCGGTTACGGCATAGAATGTCTCGCCGGCTTCCGGTACTTCCGGAAGACCTAAGATCTCGACCGGAACAGACGGGCCTGCCTTCTTCTGGGCAACACCGTTCTCATCGTACATCGCACGGATGTGACCGAAGATCGGACCGGTAACAACAGTATCACCGGCACGGAGTGTACCGCGCTGTACGAGAACAGTCGCAACAGCACCTCTGTTCTTATCGAGTTTCGCCTCGATGACCGTACCCTTTGCCTGACGCTTCGGGTCAGCCTTCAGTTCCATAACATCTGCTGTCAGCAGGACCATCTCAAGGAGTTCATCGATACCTTCACCGGATTTAGAGGATACCGGTACCATGATGGTCGATCCGCCCCACTCTTCCGGGAGGAGGTCATGTGTAGCAAGTTCCTGCTTAACCTTATCAATATTAGCGCCGACCTTATCGATCTTCGTAATAGCAACGATGATCTCGGTATTGGCAGCACGAGCGTGGTTGATGGCCTCAACTGTCTGCGGCATGACACCGTCATCTGCAGCAACTACGAGGATCGCGATATCCGTAACCTGAGCACCACGGGCACTCATCGTTGTAAATGCTTCGTGACCCGGTGTATCGAGGAACGTGATCTGACGACCCTTGCAGCGAACGGTGTAAGCACCGATGTGCTGGGTGATACCGCCGGCCTCGCCCTTAACGACGGATGTCGAACGGATCTTATCGAGGAGCGATGTTTTACCATGGTCAACGTGACCCATGACAACAACGATCGGCGGACGCGGTTTCATGTTCTCTTCTTTATCTTCGCTCTCATCAAAGAGTACATCTTCCTCTGTGACCTCCACGATCGGCTCAGTAGTAATGCCGTATTCACCGGCTACCAGAGCAGCGGTATCGTAGTCGAGTTCCTGATTGAGCGTAACGAGCATACCCATCATCATGAGTGTCTTGATGACATCGGCAGATCTCTTTCCGAGACCCTCTGCGAGATCCTTGACCGTAATAAACGGCGGGAGCTCAACGTGTGTCAGCTGGGGCTTCACGACAGGTGCTGCCACGAAAGACTGGCGCTTCACCTTCTTCTTGCCCTTGCCGCCCATGTACATCGAATCAAGAGCCTCATCATTGGAGAGGATATCGGATGCATTACCGGTAAACTGGTTGGTACGCTTGTTACCGGAACGGCGGTCGTTATTCATCGAAGAGGACTTCTGGTTATCCTTCTTGGAGTCCGCTTTCGGATCCTTTCTGGACTTCTCGTAAGCATCACGGGCAGCGAAGTTAGCCTTCTCCTTTGTTGCCTCCGGCGGCAGTTCCTGCTTCGGCTTCGAAGATCTCTTCGGCTGATTTCTGTTATTGTTGTAAATATCGTCGTCGTCCTTATCTTTCGGCGCAAATCCTCCGCCGAAAGAGCCGCGGTTTCCGCCTCTCTGGCCATTAAATCCGCCGTTGTTCGGACGTCCGCCCTGCGGTCTGTCAGAGTGGAAAGAACCGTTTCTCTGTCCGCCCTGGTATCCGCCGGATCTTCCGCCGTCCTTCGGACGAACAAATGTAGACGTCTCACGGGTATAGCCTGCGGAGGGTGCTTTTACCACGGCAGAAGAAAGCTTCGGAGCTTCCTTGACCGGTTCCTTCGGAGCCGGTGCCGGTGCAGCTTCTTCCTTCTTCGGAGCTTCAATCTCCGGAGCTGCTTCCTTCTTCTTCGGTGTCTCTGCTACCGGAGCTTCAGCCGGCTTTTCTTCTTTTTCCGCCTTTGCTGCAGATTTTGCCGGAGCCTTCTCTTTAGCAGGCTCTTCTGCTTTTGCGGTCTTTGTAGATTTCGCCGCAGTCTTCTTCGGAGCTTCTTCGGTCTTTACTTCCGGGGTCTCCTTCGGAGCTGCTGCCGGTTCTTCCTTCTTCGGAGCAGGAGCAGCTGTGGCCGCTTCTTTTTCCGGAGCCGGAGCACCTTCTTCAACCGGAGGTTTCTTGGCCTTCTTGTTTACACGGCCGACACGAAGCGTCTTCGTTCCGGAAATACCGCTGACGGTCTTCTGTGGAACCATTGACTCCGTCTTGTTCTGTGTAGAGTCTTCCACCTTAGATGTTTTCTTCTCTTTTTCTGCCATCATTTCCTCCTGTTTATTCCGCAGCGTCTGCGGCCTTTTCGTTCTTACTCAGTTCATCGATCAGTCCTGTCAGCTTTGATCCCATTCCCGGATCCAGGATCGCTATGGCGATCCGCTGATCTTTTCCGATCGCTCTTCCCAGTTCCTCCGCTGTCGCAAAAGTCCGGATCGTTACCTCCTCGTCCTTTGCCACCCGCTTAAGTTTCTGTTTCTGTTTCTCCGAGCCGTCTTCCGAGAGGATCAGAAGTTCCACGGCTCCGGATCGCATCGCCAGTTCAACTGCATCGAAACCGGATGTCAGGATACCGGCCCGGAACGAAAGTCCGATCGAGCTCAGCACCCTTTCTTTGGTTACCGGACGTTCCTTCTTCATTTTGCAGGACCATCCTCTTTCAGCTGATCCAGCTGGGGCTGGATCGTATCGGGATCCACCTTGCGGTGAAGTCCCCGGTCGAACTGCTGATGATCGACCGCTTTCTTCATGCACTCCGGGTTATGGCAGACATAGGCGCCTCGTCCGGGCATCCTGCCCGTCGGATCTACCTGGACCTTACCGTCCGCGGAAGCCACGATCCGGATCAGATCCTTCTTGGCGAACCGCTCACGGCAGCTCACGCACATTCTCATCGGTATCTTCTTCGCCATAGTCTATCGATCCCGTCTTTCTATTAAGCCTGCTCGTCAGAAGCACCCTCATCGTCATCTGCAACTGTGAAGTTGGCAACGAAGTCGTTCTGAACCATCTGCTGGAACTGGGATGTGCTCTTGATATCGATCTTCCAGCCGGTAAGTCTTGCAGCAAGACGTACATTCTGACCGGAACGGCCGATCGCCAGAGAATACTGCTGATCCGGTACAACTACCTGAGCGTTCTTCTCCTGTGTGCCATCCTCGTTGGTGATGATCTCTGCATCCACACGCTCAACCTTTGCCGGAGAGAGTGCGTTGCTGATATATACTGCCGGATCATCGGAATATGCAATTACATCGATCTTCTCGTTTCCGAGTTCATCCATGATCGCCTGGATACGTGCGCCTCTCTGACCAACGCATGCGCCGAGCGGATCTACATCCGGATCACGGGAGATAACCGCAACCTTGGAACGGGAGCCTGCCTCACGGGCAACGGATACGATCTCGACGATACCGTCGTGAATCTCCGGAACTTCTTTCTCGAGGAGTTTCTTTACGAGGTTCGGGTGACTTCTGGAAACGATGATCACCGGACGCTCTTTCTGTGTTTCCACACGGAGGATGAGGAACTTCATTCTCTTATTGAAGGAATAATCCTCGTCCTTAACCTGCTCCTGTCTCGGAAGTGTTGCTTCAGCACGTCCGATATCAACGAATACGAAGCGGTTATCAGATCTCTGGATCACGCCGCTTGCCAGCTCGCCGATCTTATCGGAGAACTCGGACTGGATTCTGTCATTCTCTGTATCACGAAGCTTCTTGCTGATAGCTGCCTTCGCTGCACCTGCTGCCAGACGTCCGAGAGACTCTACATCGATCGTCATCTCGATGGTATCGCCTTCTTCCAGATCCGGATCGATCTCTTTTGCCTCTGCAAGGGAGATCTGTGTCTTCGGGTTGGTAACCTCGGAGACGACTTCTACGACTTCGTAGACATACATATCACCGGTCTCACGATCGATCTCGGCAAAAACCTGCTCGTTCTGCTTTGCATCAGAGAATTCTCTCTTAAATGCCGCTACGATAGCTTCCTCGATTGCCTCGAAGAGTACTTCCTCATCGATGCCTCTCTCCTTTGCCAATGCGTGAATCGCCTGCAACAGTTCTTCGTTTTTCATAAACTTTCTCCTTTATCGCGTTTTGTTGCCAAATTAAAACCTAAGTGTTCTCTGTGCCTTACTGATCATCGGCCACTCGAGCTCGAGCTTTTTGTCTCCGACCATAAGGACCAGTCCCTCTTCCGCAGCACTTTCGATCACGCCCTCCAGATGCTTGCTTCCATCGATTGGAGCAAACAGAGAGACTTCGATCTCTTCGCCGACATGACGGACATAGTCCGAAAGTGAGGCGAAGGGTCTCGTCGCGCCCGGTGATGAGACTTCAAAATAATCCGGATCCGCATGCAGCTTACCTTCAAGAGCCTGGTCAACCTCTCTGCTGACCGCTTCGCAGTCCTCGATCGAGATACCGCCGCGCTTGTCGATAAAGATCCGAAGGAAGTAATACTGTCCTTCTTTCTTATATTCACAGTCCACCAGATCAAAGCCGAGTGCTTTTACGATCGGCTCTGCCAGTTCAAATGCTTCCTGTGCAACTTTTGATCTTCCTGCCATAGTATCCTTCCGCTTTCCTGATAAACAAAAGAGCGGGCCAAGACCCACTCTAAAATGTCAAATCTATTCTAGCAATAGTATGTTATCACTATTATAGACAGAATGCAACGCTTTTCAGCGTTTTTAATGTAATTATATAAGAAAAGCACGGATTCCCCGAGGTTTTGTTTTATTTACACAATTTTCATTTTCTTTTTCACGTAAGTACTATTCAAATTATCCAAGTTATCATGTAAAATATAAGTATCCAAAACAAATGCGTTGGATAATCAACAAAACAAGGAGATGATGCCAATGATAAAGGTAATTGCAGGAGAAAAGGGAACAGGAAAAACAGCGCAGCTCGTAGAGGATATTAACGAGCAGGCAACAACAGACAACAACATCGTTTGCATTCAGCGCGGACACCGCCTCGACCGTCTTTTAAAATACAGAGTCCGTCTCGTGGACCTCGATGAGTACCCGGTTGAAGGTTTTGAACAGTTCTTAAGTTTCGTAGCAGGTATTTGTGCCAAGGACTACGACGTCACACATATCTATGTAGACAGCATCCTGAAGATCACAGGCGAAACAGATTATGAGAGATTTGCAGCCTTCCTCGAGAAGTTTGACAAATTCCTGGGAGAAAAGATTACCGCGACAATTATCTGCAGCCGTGCTGCTGACGTTCTTCCCGAGAGCGTAACCAAGTACTGCTGAGCCTTACATAAAGCATCCAAAACTGAATAATGAAAGAAGGACCGTCGGAAGGCGGTCCTTTTCTTTTCCCTTTCCATAAGCACCCGCCCTCCGCAGACAAAAAAAGACCGTCTCCGAAGAGACGGCCTTCTGCATTTCAATTGCTTGTTTTTGAGAATTAAGCCTGAGGCTTGCCGCACTCACCGCAGAACTTACCGGTGTTACCTGTAGCACCGCAGTTGCTGCATGTCCAGCCTGCATTCTCTTCCGGCTTCTTGTTGCCGCACTCAGCACAGAACTTACCTGTGTTGGTTGCACCGCAGGAGCATGTCCAGGAACCCGGATCAGCCGGCTTCTTGGAACCGCAGTTAGCGCAGAAGTTGCCCTGGTTGCCAGTATGACCACAGGAGCAAGTCCAACCAGCTGCTGCCGGAGCGGCTGCCTGCTGCATCTGCTGTTGCTGCTGCATCATCTGCTGCTGCTGGAGGAAAGCCATGCCCTGGTTGCCCGGGTTCATAGCACTGCCGTTGAATCCGCCAACGAGACCAACACCCATCATAGCGTTGCCTGCGCCTGCAGAGTTATTAGCAGCATCCTTCATAGCATCGACGGAACCCTTGATCTGGTAACCGGCTGCCATGTTCGGGTTGTTACCAAACATGAGACCATCGTCCATAGCCTCGATTCTCTTTCTGGACTCATCGTCAGGTGTAACAGACATAACTGCTACTTTCTCAACGATCATACCACGGCCCTGGAGCCAATCCTCGTCCAGAACTTCGTTCATGTACTTAGCGAGCTTAACCTGCTGGGACTGCAGTCTGTTGTACTGGATCTCTTCTCCGCCGGCACCCATCTTGTTGAGGGCTTCGCCGAGGTACATCAGGAACTCACCCTTTGCCTGACCGGGCTGACCATTCTTGCCCATCAGTTCTTCACGGCGATAATCACCTGCTACGTTACCTGCAATGTTCTTGAAGAATGTAACCGGGTCTACGATCTTGAACGAGAATGTACCGTTCATTCTGATGTAGATACCACGATATGTCGGATCATCATACGGAACCGGAGCTGCTGTGCCGAACTTGTTGTCGACCATCTCGAGCATATTGACGAAGTAAACTCTCTGCTGTGTGAGAGCCTCACCGCCGGCCTTAATACGGTTCCAGATATCACCGCAGGACTTCTTCACGCCATCAAGGAATCCGCTTGTGCCGAAGCATGTCGGAGCAGAAGAAGTATCCCATGTATACATACCAGCCTCAGTAGTAAAGTCAACAACACGGCCGTTATCTACTAAGATAAGAGCTGTTCCCTCCGGAACTGCGATCTTGGAACCATTGGAAATGATCTCCGCATCGCCCTTGTTGCTGCCGTTACGCATTACTTTCGCGCCGCGGCGAAGAAGAACTTCCTGACCCAGAGAGTCACATGTGAAGAACTCAAGATACTGATCTCTTAAGTTTCCGCCAACAGCCTGAAATGCAGCTTTAATTAATCCCATTTTAATCTCCTCCCTACAAGAAAAAATTTTGTCAGATCTCGATCAACTTATTGACAAGCCAGATTCGCATATCAACTGTTTTAATCGCCGTGCCGCAATATGGACATACATCTGTTCCCAGATGCTGTACCGGGGCACCGCAATGAGGACAGGTGAAACCTACTCCCTTAATGTCTTCCGATTGGAACCGATCTGCGTCCAGTATATTGACTACTTTCACGTTGTATCGGGTCTGCGTCGGAGTCGCTCGATTGCCTGATATAAATTTACCATTTCTTTCCTGGTATTGCAAACATTGTAACGAATATTGGAAGGTGATTTCCACCGTCGAATTGGTCCTTTCATAAGCGTTAATTCCGCTCTTGTGGACAATTATATCTCGATAAATCAGAGATTTGCCTTCGCTCCTGGCGCCCTCCACTTTATGCCACAGATCTTCGGACAGTGAACGTGTCACGCCGATACCGCATTCCGGCAGCTGTTTCTGGAATCTGTCGATAGTATCTCCGTTGTTTCCGAAGGTCATATCCGTAAGAAGATCGAGGCTCTTAACAAGTACTGCCTGCGCCGCACTCTGCATCTGAGTAAGGTTAAGATCCGGGAAGTCCTTATTGATCCTCGGGATCAGGGCCGCTGAAAGATCGGATACCGACTTCGGAGTCGCCAGCTCCTGTTTCATGGAGAAATCCTCCGGACCTACTTTCCCTTCCCTGACTTCATTCTTCACTCCGTTATAGATCTGTCCGATAAGTGAATTGCGAAAAGCACTTCTGGCTTTATGTACGAGCCCGACGATTCACAGTACCACGAGAAGTCCGCCCGCTACACAAAGACCAATGATCGTTAGATTTCCACCCGGCATACCAATATCCTCCCCTATTTATGTCTGCTCTTATTCTGCCCGTCTTTTAATACGTATACAATACCTTTCGATCCATACGAAGGACAGGGATCCCGGCCGGAGTCTTCTCTTTCCAGGACTCCGGAAGCACATTGTCGAGACCCGTCTGGTACACGAGCGGAATGCCCGTGAGCTTGCTTGCCTCAAGAACGACCTGCTCGCCTTCGATGAGTTCTTCCTCCGTCGTATCCTCGAGAAGGTTCGAGTTGTTGATGAATCCCGAGATCGGAAGACGTGCCGCCTCCGAGAGCTCCGCGCACATCTGGCGGATGCCCTCCGGATCCGAAGTAAACGGACGGAATGCATTAACGACCATAAAGACACGATACTCGATCTTCTGGAAACGGCTGAGCATGGCACCGAGAACACGCGCGCCCAGATCCTCACCGCCGATGTCAAAGACCGCGACGGTATCCGGCATATCGAAGGCGGAATAGACTTCGCCCGAGAGCGCCGGCACATCGACGTTCGTATTTGCGTACTCCGGCACGATCACGTGGATACCCTCCGCCTCGAGTGCATCCTTCGCATCCGCCGAACGGTAATACGGATTCACGATATCAAGGTCCGCCAGCATGACCTTCGCCGACGGGTCTTCCTGCTTCAGCATGTGGGCAAAGTGGACCGATACCTCGGACTTGCCGCTGCCGTATGCACCTACGAATACATATAATCTGACTTTTTCTTCTGCCATCTTTTTCCTCCTATCTCAGTTCCGCGATCGTGACGCCGTCCTCACCTTCACCAAAGGTGCCGAGACGGTATGTCCTTACACGTTTATCCTTCTTCAGGAACTGGTCAACTGCAGACCTGAGCGCACCGGTACCTTTACCGTGTACGATACGCACATTTTCGATATTACTGATCACGCAGTCATCAAGGTATCTGTCGAGCGTGTGAAGTGCTTCGTCCACCGTCATGCCGAGAAGCTGCACCTCCGGCATCATGGAAGATTTCTTCGACAGACGGATCTTGTCGGCGGAAGAAGCAGATGTGCGGCGCGGTTCTTTTCTCGAACGGACCGCACTCTTCTTCACCTCTTCCTTCTTCGGGTAACGAAGGGAATCTGCAGCCACGGTAAGCTTCAGTGCACCGGATGAAAGGATGCAGTTGCCGCCTCTGTCCGGACCCTTGATCACGATACCGGTAACATCCAGAGTCGGTGAATAGTAAAGTCCGCCTTCTCTGATCTTGTCCGGCTTTTCTCCGGGGATCTCCTTGACCTCTTCGTCGTCATCGCTTTCCGCATCGATATCGGAAAGACCGGCACGGAGATTGTTTCTGATCTGACGGATCTTTCTCTCGGCATCGTG
>JAFWSW010000053.1 GCA_017519205.1 Clostridiales bacterium
ACGTCCGCCGAAGATGATCTTTTCTTCTTTTTCAGCAAGATCTTTATACTTCGCATAGAGTGCGCCGTTGGTCTCATCGTTGACCGGATAATACGGTTCATCACCCGGCTTCCACTCCGAGCTGTACTCTTTACTGATGACAGTCTTAGGAAGATCGTTTCCTTCTTCGTCTTTTCCGAAAGTGAACCACTTATGCTCGATGATCCTCGTCCATGGTGTCTCACGGTCGGTATAGTTGACCGCAGCATTTCCCTGGAAATTCGGCATATCGAGAAGTTCTGTCTCGAATCGAACCGACCGGTACTGAAGATATCCGAGAGAGTAGTCAAAATAGGCATCGATCGGTCCTGTGTAAATGACCTTATCCGCCATGGCATTCCACTTTTCTTTTTCATCCAGATAATTGGTGTCAAGAAGCACTTCGATCCCGTCGAGCATATTCTCCACCATCTTCGTGTAGCCCTTTTCCGGAATTCCCTGATAGAGTGCGTTAAAGTAGTTATTGTCGAAGGTCAGACGTACAGGGAGACGCTTGATGATGAACGCAGGAAGATCCTTACAGTCTCTTCCCCACTGCTTCTCCGTGTATCCCTTTACCAGTTTCTCGAAGATATCCCGGCCGATCAGGGAGATCGCCTGTTCTTCCAGATTCGATGGTTCTTTCCCTGCCATCTCGGCCTTCTGCTCTTCGATCTTTGCCTTCGCTTCATCCGGAGTAACTACTCCCCACATCTTATTAAATGTGTACATGTTAAACGGCAGGGAATACAGTTCACCCTTATAGTTTGCTACCGGACTGTTCGTAAAACGGTTGAATCTGGCGAACTGATTGAGATAGTCCCAGACCTCGGTGTTATTCGTATGGAAGATATGTGCGCCATATGTATGGACCTTGATACCTTCGACATCTTCGCAGTACACGTTACCGGCAATATGCGGACGCTTTTCCAAAACAAGGACCTTCTTGCCCAGTGCTTTTGCCTCATGGGCAAAGACCGCACCGTAAAGGCCGGCACCAACTACCAGATAATCGTAATGATCAAGCATGCTTCTTCCCCGCCTTTCTATTTTCTTTCCGGATCTTTCTTACCTTCTTCTTGATCCGGAACGTGTCCTTAAAGACCTGCCATATATCCTTGAAACGGATACGTGAGAATCCGCCTTCTCTGGTAAATACCAGACGGATCGGACGCTCGATGATCTTGGCGCCCATTTCATTGGCCACCGCAAGAAGTTCGATATCGTATGCAAATCCCTTGGTAATGACATCCGGTACGATCTTCTTCAATATGTCTGCACGGTACACTTTGACGCCGGTCTGGGTATCGTGTACTTTCAGATGGAAAAGCACCCGCAGCATGACATAGTAGCCGAAGCTTACGAACTTTCTGATAAACGGGTATTCCAGCTTGGATTCTTTATGCATCTTACTGCCGATCACGACATCGGCGTTTTCTGATTTCATATGGGAAAGGAAATCCTCGAAGTGGTCCGGAGAAAGGTCCAGGTCCGAGTCCAGGAAACCGATCACATCACCTTTGGCTTCAAGAACGCCCGTCTTTATTGCGTGACCCTTTCCACCGTTCGGAGTATAGGAGACCATGTGGATCGAAGAACACTCTTCCGCTGCTCTTTTGATCTCCGCTTCTGTATTGTCCGCGCTGCCGTCATTGACGCATACGATCTCAAAATCATCGCAGAAAGAAGATACGATCTCATTTGTCTTCAGAAGATTTTCGTAGATATGCGTGCCCTCATTATATGCAGGCATCACGATGGAAAACATGATTAGGTTGCTCCTGATTAGATAATTACAGCCCATTCGGCCACTTCCGATTATTTTACATTATTTGGCCCGGACTTTCAATTTTCAACGAAAAAAGGACTGTTTCCCTTTTGAGAAACAGCCCTTTGATCTTTATAACTTTATGGCCGATCAGGTATTCTTTGCGATGAGCTTACCACCACGCTTACTTACAACGTCGAAGATAACAGCTGCAAGCAATACAAGACCCTTAACGACCTGCTGCATGTTCTGGTCAACTTTCATCGTGTTCATGCCGAGGTTGATAACACCCATCAGGAGAGCACCGATGATAACGCCCGGAACAGTACCGATTCCGCCGTAAGCGGAAGCACCGCCGATGAAGCAGGAAGCGATCGCATCCATCTCGTAGCTCTGACCACTCTGAGCGGTTGCCGTTGTGAGACGTGCTACTGTAATGAGGCCTGCCAGAGCGGACAGAAGACCCATATTTGTGTAGGCAAGGAAATATACCTTGTTGGTATTGATACCGGAGAGCTTTGTCGCCTTCTCGTTACCACCTACCGCATAGAAATAACGGCCGACTCTGGTGTTCGAGGTGATGTAAGAATAAATAATAACAACACCGAGGATGATCAGCAGAACGCTCGGGATACCCTTATGCATAGAAAGGCTGAAACCGAATGCCGCAACAGCAAGTGAAATAACTACCAGCTTGATGCACCACGGGACGAACTTTTCTACTTCGTATTCCTTCTTCTGTCTCTTCTTACGGTTCAGAACCGTCATGGTAACGAAGATCACGATTGCCAGTACTGTTGCAACAAGACAGGTGATATTGAACTTGGACTCCGGCGGAAGACCGGGATAGATATCATAAATGAACTTCGGAACCTTCACATCTGCCATTCTATCGCCGATATAATCCGGGAAATAGCAGTTCGCACCACCACCGAATACACTCATAAATCCTGTCTTCTTGGATACGGAGATCGTCATACCGTTCTTCAGAACAACATTACTGAGTCCGCGGAAGATAAGCATACCCGAAAGAGTAACAATGAATGGCGGGATTCGCACATAAGCGATCCAGAAAGCCTGCCAAGCACCGATGACCGTTCCGATCAGGAAGCAAAGAAGAACCGCCAATACCGGGTCGATCTTTGCATTGATCATAAATACAGCACTAAGAGCACCAACGAAGCAGACGATCGAACCGACACTAAGGTCGATGTTACCACCTGTCAGGATGCAAAGGAGCATACCGGTGGCAAGAACGAATACATATGCATTCTGTGCGATCAGGTTGTTAACATTACTTGGCAGAACGAGTTTTCCGCCTGTCTGTACTGTGAAGAAAACAGTGACCAGGACCAGGGCGATGATCATAGTATATTTTCTGACAAAATCTAGGACTTTACTTGAGGAATTCATTCACTCACTACCTCCTCCTCATTTGTTTTTTCAGAATCAGCTTCCAAATCATCAACCAGATGGGAACCGTCATCTGCAGAAATGATCATAGCCATGATCTTCTCCTGAGTCGCCTCCTGACCATCCAGTTCACCAACGAATTTACCTTCGCTCATGACATAGATACGGTCACACATACCGAGAAGCTCCGGCATTTCCGAAGAAATCATAATAACTGATGTCCCCTCGCTGACCAGTTGATTGATGATGCAGTAGATCTCATACTTCGCACCGACGTCGATACCTCTGGTCGGCTCGTCCAGTATCAGGATATCCGGTTTCGCAAACATCCACTTGGCCAGAAGAACTTTCTGCTGGTTACCACCACTTAAGTTACCTACCAGCTGTTCAACCGAAGGAGTCTTCGTTCTCAGTTTCTCCT
Source organism: Clostridiales bacterium (assembly GCA_017519205.1). GTDB lineage: Bacteria > Bacillota > Clostridia > Saccharofermentanales > Saccharofermentanaceae > Scatonaster. The sequence continues at coordinate 3,621 of JAFWSW010000053.1, forward strand.
TGTACTCTACTGCGACTTTGTATTCTTTATCTTTGTCGATAATACCCCGGTTGCAGATCTCTTTCAGATTTGCCAGAGTAGTATTCGTCTTAATGGCGTTACTCAGGATCAATCCGTTGCCCTTTCGGTCTTCAGTAACATAGGCGATCTTATTTCTGATCGCAGCTTCGACCGAGTGCAGATGGATCTCTTTTCCATCTTTAATAATCGTTCCTGTAATGTTATCACCATAGGACTTTCCGAAGATACTCATGGCAAGCTCCGTACGACCGGCACCCATAAGTCCGGAAATACCAAGGACCTCACCTTTTCTTACATTGAAAGAAACATTATCAACGATCTTTCTTTCCGAATAGATCGGATGATATGCGTTCCAGTTTCGAACTTCAAAGCAGACATCCCCAATATTACTTTCCCGCTTCGGGAAACGGTCCGTGAGTTCACGGCCGACCATACCGCGGATGATTCTTGCCTCAGAACAGTCGTCCTCACCCTTGGTAAGTGTTTCGATCGTCATACCATCTCGAATGACGGTGATTTTATCCGCAACATATGACACTTCGTTCAGTTTGTGCGAAATAATGATCGATGTCATTCCCTGTTCTTTGAACTTGAGGAGCAGATCCAGAAGATGCTTGGATTCTGTTTCATTCAAAGAAGATGTCGGTTCGTCAAGGATAAGCAGTTTCGCATTCTTTGCCAAGGCTTTGGCAATTTCAACGAGCTGTTGTTTACCAACACCGATATCCTTGATCAGAGTCTGGGAAGATTCCGAGAGACCTACGATACGCAGGTACTTGTTTCCCTTGGCATATGTTTCGTTCCAGTTGATCTTATACGCAGAACCCTGTTCATTTCCGAGGAACATGTTCTCGCCGATCGTCATATACGGAACAAGCGCCAGCTCCTGATGGATGATTACGATGCCTTCACGCTCACTGTCTTTCGTGCCGGTGAAGTGACACTCTTTACCTTTGTAAAGGATCTGTCCATCATATGATCCGAATGGGTGGATACCGCTTAATACTTTCATGAGGGTCGATTTTCCCGCGCCGTTCTCCCCGACGAGAGCGTGAATCTCTCCTTCTTCTACCTGAAGATTAACGTTATCCAATGCTTTTACGCCCGGGAATGTCTTGGTGATGCTTCTCATTTCAAGCAAATAATTAGCCAAATTCATCCCTCCTAGCTATTCACATATCGATTTACATGAACGAGCCCCCTTAAATCTCTTTGCAAAAATATAAGGGGGACTCGACATGTCATCAGTTAACTTGCTTGAGTAAAATTAATTACTTCAGCTTATCCTCTGTGTAGTAACCGGAGTCAATAAGGATCTCTTTGTAGTTGTTCGCATCAGCGAATACAGGAGTGCAGAGGTAAGACGGGATAATGCCTGTACCATTGTCGTAGTCCTTAGTATTGTTGATCGGAGCTTCCTTACCTTCGCTGATAGCCTTAACCATTTCAACTACCTGCTTAGCAAGATCACGAGTATCCTTGAATACGGACATGGACTGCTTACCAGCCAGCATGTTCTTTACGTTATCAACGTCGCAGTCCTGACCAGTGATGATCGGGTACTTACCGTTGTAGTTAGCAGCCAGAGAGTTTTCTACACCGAGAGCTGTAGAGTCGTTGGAGCAAAGTACTGCATCGAGCTGTGTGCCGTCAGCATAGTTAGAGGAGATGATAGCGTCCATTCTGTTCTGGGCGTTCTCTGTCTTCCATCCTGCTGTAGCAACATCTTTGAAATCCTTCTGACCGGACTTAACAACGAGTTTACCGGATTCGATGTAAGGATTGAGGACATCCATAGCACCGCTGTAGAAGAAGTTCGCATTGTTATCTGCCGGGTCACCGGTGAAGATCTCAATGTTGTAAGGGCCATCTGTGGAATCCAGCTTGAGCTGATCCTTGATGTAGTTGCCCTGGATCGTACCAACCATGTAGTTGTCGAATGTAGCATAGTAAGTAACTGCATCAGAGTTCATGATAAGACGGTCATAAGCGATAACCGGGATATTCTTCTCTTTTGCTGTTGCAAGAACTGTACCAAGGGAGTCACCATTAATAGCGGCGATAACGAGGACTTTACAACCGTTATTAATCATGGTCTCGATCTGATTGAGCTGCTGATCAACTTTATCATCAGCATACTGCAGTTCAACTTCGTATCCAGCTGCTTCGAGCTGCTGCTTCATGTTGTCACCATCCTGGTTCCATCTCTGCAGCGACTTCGTCGGCATGGATACACCGATCAGGGTCTTCTCACCAGTCTTCTGGGATTCTTCCTGCTTGGTGTCTTCAGACTTGGTCTCGTCCTTCTTCTTAGCACAGCCTACTGCTGCTGTAAACAGCATGGCACCTGCAAGAAGCACACTCAAAAACTTCTTTTTCATTTTTTCTACCTCCGTTAATTTGCTTGCGCAATTTATCAACAGGAACAGAATAACACACTATGTGTCATTTGTCACAACAAAAAACGAAATTTTTTCCTCTTTTTGTTCTGTTGTCACAACGGATTATCAAATGATACTGACAAACTCTAGGTTTTTCAGGTGTCAGAACTGAAGTTTCTCCTGACTGTCTAATTTCGTTTTTCCACGCAGATCGAGTTTATGATAGCTTCCATCCGAGTCAAGGAAATGACTTCGCACCGTATCTTCCAGTTCGACTTCGAGAACTTCCATCACTCTTG
>JAFWSW010000054.1 GCA_017519205.1 Clostridiales bacterium
CCTGCGGACATGAGCTGGGAGCACTGGATCTGGTGCCGATCTTCAGCTGGCTGTGCCTCGGAGGAAAATGCCGTTACTGCAAGACGCCGATCTCTTCCAGATATATTAAGATCGAGAGCCTGACGGCACTGATGTATATGGTGATGGCAGCGACACATCTGTCCATGTTCCTGGATCCGACGGATGTCGACCCGATGACCAATATCTTCCCGTTCATCGAGCTCTGTGCGCTCTTTATCATGATCAACGTGGTGATCGTCGAGATGATGATCCAGCACGATACGGGATCTTCCATGTACCGCCTTTCCATAGCACTGGGAATCGATTTTGCGGTTCAGCTTATCGCACGGGTTCTTGCGGTAACAACAAATGATTCCGTTTCCGGGAAGCTGGCAGACAAACTCGCAGACTGGGGCGTAGAGATCCTGGTCGGCGCGGTGATCGCATTCGCAGCGGTAGTGCTGGCGGTGCTTTTCGCGAATAGACCGAAAGAAATGAGCAAATATCTTCACGATCCGAAGTATAGAGGCGTGAGAACATCCGATGTATTTGCGATCGTTCTGGGCGCATGTATCGGCATCATTCCGGCAGCGGTTGCATCTGCTGTCTATCTGATCGGAAGGATCGCGATCGGTAACGGCAAGAATGTGAAGTATCTCGGCATTGTCCTCGCAGCCGGTGCAGCGGTCGGATATTTTGCATATTGCGCAATTCAAGTGATATAATACTGTGTACATTTTTCTAAAGGTGGAGGTTTTCCTATGTCCGGACATTCCAAGTGGAATAACATTAAGAGAAAGAAAGAAGCATCCGATGCAGCCAAGGGTGCAGTGTTTACAAAGGTTGCCAAGGAGATCATGGTAGCTGTTAAGGCAGGAGGTCCGGATCCGGATAACAACTCGAAACTCAAAGACGTAATCGCAAAGGCGAAAGCCGCAAACATGCCGAACGACAACATCAACCGCGCGATCAAGAAGGCGGCAGGTGCCGGTGAAGGCGATGATTACGAAGAAATCGTATACGAAGGTTACGGCCCGGGTGGAATCGCCATCATGGTAAGAACCCTGACGAATAACCGTAACCGTACGGCGGCGGATATCCGTCATATCTTCGATAAGTACGACGGAAACATGGGTGTTTCCGGAAGCGTTTCCTTTATGTTCCAGGATAAGGGAACGATCATGATCGACTCCGAGGAGTTCGAAGACGAAGAGCAGGTCATGATGGATGCTCTGGACTGCGGTGCCGAGGACTTCAGCGCTGAGGACGGCTACTACGAGATCCTTACTGATCCGGCCGCTTACTATGAGGTCAAGGACGCACTCGAGGCGAAGGGTTATTCTTTCGTAGACTCTACACTGGGCCCGGTTCCGCTGAACTGGTCGAAGGTCGAGGATGAGGAGATCGCTACGAAGCTTGAGACCATGCTCGAGAAATTTGACGAGAACGACGACGTACAGGAAGTTTTTAATAACTGGGATAACTAACTAATTAAGAGGTATAGTAGGAATGGATCTGCCGAAGCAAAAAGGCAAGGAACAGACTGAACACCCGGAAGAGAGGCAGGGAGCTTCCCGCCGGGGCGTGTTTATACCTGAGCTTCGCGCCACCCTGCGCCGTCTCGAGAAGAACGTCGAGACCCGTGCAACTGCGCGTATCGAGCGCCAGATCGAAAATGCGGCGAACGACGAGAAGGAGATGCGTGAGATCCTTTCCAATATCGCGGTAGTTGCTTTTGTAGGATCATCCGGAACCGGTAAAAGCACCCGTGCGATCCGTGTTGCCAAACAGAATAACATCAAATACATCATCGATGACGGTCTTCTGATCAACGGAAGCCGCATCGTTGCCGGCAACTCTGCCAAGAAAGCGGCGACGAAGCTCGAGTCGGTGCGTCAGGCACTTTTCGAGGATCCGAGCCGTTCTTCCATCATGCGAAAAGCACTGGCAGAGAATCTTCCGTCGACACTCATGATCCTCGGTACTTCCGATGCCATGCTCGAAAAGATCTGTAATAACCTCTGGCTGAACCAGCCGGCAATGCTGATCAGGATCGAGGATGTCAGCTCGGAAGAGGAGATCGCTTCTGCGAAGAACACACGTCTTCGTGAAGGTATGCATACGATCCCGGTACCGAGCATGGAGATCAAGCATGAGTTCTCCGGTTATTTTTCCGATCCGCTCAACCGTCTTAGAAGAAGATGGGATAGAGAGCGCGGACTGCAGCCGGTCGTTCCGGAAACAGAGCGAACGGTCGTACGTCCGACATTCTCGAGTTTGGGAAGTTATTCTATCTCGGACGATGCGCTTTTAGACCTTGTCCGGATCATCTTGAGGAAGGTGCCGGGTGTGCACGATGTTGTCGGGTTTAATTCCGAGAAACGTGTATATGGTGTCGTCTTAAGTATCGACCTCGAACTTTACTACGGATTCAATGCCCAGGAGGTGCTCTATAATGCACAGCAGCGCCTGGGAAGATACATCGAGGAATATTCCTCGATCAATATGGTCGCGGTAGATGTCCGTGCCAAGCGCCTGATCCACGAAGATCCGGCCTGATACCCTCTGGGAGGTTTTCTTATGAAAGTTGAAAAGATCTATACCATTCCGGTGAATGATGCGTATTCTTCGACCTGTGCCTGCCCGCTCTGTGCGCTGAAGGCGAAAGTCGAAGGCGATTCTCTGGATTACTATCTCGGACCGTCCCTGATGGAACCGGACAACCGTGTGCTTACAAACGAACAGGGCTTCTGTGGTGACCATCTGAACAAGATGTTCGGACGCGAGATCAACCGTCTCGGAATGGGCCTTATGCTCCACACACATATCCAGGATGTGAAGAAATCCACGGATCCGCTTTGGGAGAAAGCCGCACCGGCGAAAAGAACGCTTCTGTCCGGAAAGGATGCGGAGTATAAGAAGCGCCTGACCGCCCTTGCCGATAAGATCGATTCGAGACTGGAATCCTGCATCATCTGCGAGAAGATCAACACCACCATGAAGCGCTATATGGAAGTCATCATGTGGCTGTATTTCGAGGATGCATCCTTCCGTGAGACCTTTGCGACAAAGACATATCACTGCCTTCCGCATGTGGCGATGCTGCTCCGTGCGGCAGCGGATGAGCTGAACCAGAACCAGGCATCCGAGTTTGTCGCAGCGCTGGCCAAGACGCATAATGAGGGCCTCGATGAGCTGATCAAGGATGTGGAGTGGTTTACGCTGAAATTCGATTATAGAAATAAAGAGAAGCCGTGGGGGAACAGTAAGGATGCTGTTCCGAGAGCTATCGCCATGCTCGGCGGAGACTCGGCAGATGCTCCTTCCGCGAAGGAGGGTGACAAATAATGGAAATGGGTAAGATCTTTACAAATGAAAATACCCAGACCGTGCCGCAGATCGCACTGACCGACAGAGAAGGTTCTCCGAAAAGAGTCGTTCTCGTGATCGAAGGAGAGATCGTCGGTGACAATAAAGGGGACGATGCATCCCAGGAGCACGGAAAAGAACTGATGCTTCATGCGCTTAAGAGTCTGAAGACGGCGAAGGTTGTCCCGGATGAGATCATCCTGATCCATGACGGAGTACGCCTGATCCTCCCGGAGAGCGAGTGCTTCTGCTGCTGGAAAGATATTCTCGACCGTGAGATCGTCGTAAAAGCCTGCAATGAGACGCTTTTCTATCTCGGGAAGATCCCGGAGGATCCGAGGATCATCTGCGAGGATATGGCGGATCTTCTTCAGAGCATGCTCACGGCAGACCGCATCGTGCGTCTTTAATTTCAGGAGTAAGACATGTCCGCAGTTAAAAGATATAAAAAGGAAGATATAGTAACCTACTGTCTCGGTGCGACGGTCAGCATGGAATATCTGAACATCCGCCCGGAAGTGGTCACACAGGTATATCTGCACAGTGCTTTTTACGAATCGGAAACGAAAGAAAAGATCCTCTCGATCTGCTCAAAACGGCATATTCCCTGCGATGTGAACGATAAAGTATTTCAGATCCTGTCGCAGAAAGAGAACTGCTTCGTGATCGCCATGATCAAAAAGTACAGCTGTGATCTCGATAAAGATGCTTCACACGTCGTACTGGTCAATCCCGGAAACTCGGGAAATGCAGGAACGATCATCCGCTCGGCGGCCGGTTTTGGTGTAAAGAACATCGCCATTATCCGCCCGGGAGTAGACTTCTTCGACCCGAAGGTCATCCGCGCATCGATGGGTGCACTGAGCCGAATTAACTTCAAGTACTACGATAGCTGGGAAGACTATGAGAAGACGGACGGCGCCGGAAACAGGCATTTCTATCCGTTCATGCTCGACGGAAGCACGCTCCTTCATGAGACGAAGATCGAGAAGCCGTTCTCCTTGATCATGGGAAACGAAGCGACCGGTCTTCCTTCTGAATTTTCAAAGATCGGGTGTCCGGTCCGGATCGAGCACACGAACAATATCGACAGTCTGAACCTCCCGATCGCGACCAGCATCGGTCTTTACGAGGCGACGAAGGGCGATTTTTAAAGAAATACCGGCCTCTGCAGAAAATTTGCCGAAAAAACAAAAAAACTCTTGCACCGCGTTATTATGCATGGTAAAATGTCTCGGTGTCTGATTAAAGATAAAACTGATGGAGGTGAAGGAAATGCCGAATATCAAGTCCGCATGTAAGCGAGTTAAGGTTGCTGAGAAGAAGACCTTGGCTAACAAAATGAAGAAGAGCGAGATGCGCACCATTGTCAAGAAGGCAACGGCTTCTATCGCCGCCTCTGATGATAATTCCGCAGAGCTCGTTAAGGACGCTCAGGTTGCACTGGATAAGGCTGCTGCTAAAGGATATATCCACAAGAACGCAGCTGCTAGAAAGAAGTCCAGACTTGCTAAGGCTGCTAACGCAGCAAAAGCTTAATTGCTTCTGAAATCGTTTATGAAGATCCCGGTTCGAAAGAGCCGGGTTTTTTTATTCCCTAAAGTTTTGCGAAAAGCACCCGCAGTGTTACGAAACGATTCGTATGTTAACAAATTGTTTCGAAATGCTAAAAATACCGTTATTCCACCTAAATGAGCCTCAAAATTCCTTGAAATATTTTTTTTGCCTTGTATACTTGCTATAAGGAATAATGTCGAAACGTGTGTTTTTCTTACGGGTTTTTGACGTATTGTGACAGTCTAGTGATGACAGTCGAGTTATGACAAAGGGGATGCTTATATGAAAAAGTTTTTCAGATCAAAGAAGTTTATTGGTGTGACCAGTGCGCTCCTGGCGACATCTCTTGTTCTCGGAACAATCGCCGTGCGGAGATCTCAGAGAGGAATTCAAGTCGGGATCCCGACCGTGAATGCGGACTCGGATCTGATGGACTATGACTCATCGAGTCAGGTCAACTACAGTACGGTCCTCGGTCGTGCGGTGGATTACGGTATTCTGACAAGGAATCTGGAACACTTGCACCACATGCAGACGACGTTTGCTACCAGTGTATACACAGGAGGAAAGTACTCGTGTGACGCGAACCTTTCCGGTCCTGCCGCTGCACAGTTCATCGTTGCGGAGATGACAGAAGGATCCGAACTCCGTTTCAGTGATGATGTGTATAACCAGCATATGAACTATGTTGTAGATACAACGTATGAGCTGGCATATAATCCCCCGCGTATCCATAGTGCGAAACCGAATCTGATCGAAGTTCTCCCCAGAACATATGAAAAGGATGTCCTTAATACCAATCTGGATAAGATTATCGACCATATCCAGACAGAATCTGCAGCGCTTGCAGCGAAACCGGCGATTGATGTGGATGATGTGCTGAAAAGATCAGCCACAGACCCCAACCAGTATATTCTTGATCTGGATGACGATGCCTATGAAGGCGCTACTATTTATTTTGATGTAGAAGAAGGAAGCCCGTTCCTTACGGCGATGGGAAATAATCTGGAAATCAAGAAGAGATCCAGTACTATCATCGTGTTTAATGTCAAGGGTTCCAATGTTACCCTTAAAAATGTCAATATTACTACTGCCGGAAAAGAAAAGCAGAGTTGTACTACGAACTGGAGTTCTCCGCTGGACGAGAAGAATACATTCGTTGATCAGGAAATCGCAAGAAAGCTCATCTGGAACATGCCGGAAGCAACCGAAGTTGTCCTGGATTCATGTGCCGGTGCTTTCATTGTTCCCAGAAACGATGCACATCTTGAGGTTGCGGGTACTCCGAGTGCCGGCTGGATCGCCTGCGCAGGTACGACTACAATCGAGAAGTGTGAGTTCCACTTTGTCTTTACTGACCGTACCGAGGAAGGCAACGATGTACATAACAGTTACATGCACTTTGCCACAAAGAAGGCTTTCACCAAGGATTTCAGTCAACCGAACAAAGACGAGAATGTTCTGACAAATGTACGTCTTCTCAAGGGTGATTACAGTTTCTCCCTTACTGAGATGACGGATGCTACTTTCAGCCAGAAAAAAGACGATGCAGGACTGAATCCGAACCCTGCAGTTGTAGATAATGATGATTTCGGTAAGGTGACCTTCCCGTCCCTGACGGTCGATGTTACAACGGTCGATCCACGCCAGCCGCTCCATCGTTACTTCAAGATCACAGAAACTCAGAATGTTCAGAGAGATACTAAGATCACGGCTTCTACCGGTGAGATCGACATCGATATGGAGATCAGAAATATCGAGGGTATCATCCACTACTATATTACTTCTTATCACTATGCAACTGCACAGGATAAGGCTAACGGTAATTACTATAAGAAGAATGATGCTGTTGAGATGTCCGGTACGGAGTTCTCGCTCGGCGGTTTCTATAACCTCTATGAAGTAGAAACAGCTTCTATTGAAGTCACAAAGAGAGTCGAGTTTGAAAATGATGACAGCACAGGATTCCCGACAGATAAGAAATATAAGGTAGCTATCAAGAAGGGCGCCCAGTACGTCCAGAATGATAGTTCACTCGGCGGTGCGCCGAACTATTTCGAAGTTTCTGCAGACGGAACTCTTCGAATCGATAACCTTATGCTGGGTGAATACACTATCGTAGAGGACGAGGGTGATGTCGGTGATTTTGAACTGACAACGACCTATAATTCACAGACAGTTACGCTGACTTCTAATGGTGAAGTGGGATCATCCACGATCACCAACCACTATAAGAAGGTCGATCACTCGAATGAAGCGACCCTGAAAGTTAAGAAGACGGTTGAAGTTGAAGGTGAAACAACGCTTCCGAAAGCTTTTGCGAACAAGGAATACCCGTTCATCGTGAAAGCAACCCCCACTGCCGGCGGCCAGGCTATGTGGGTCGAGAACACAAAGGGAGGTCTCGTTTACAGCCCGTCGATCATGTACGTCAAAGCGGGAGAGGAAGTAGAGATCAAGGGACTCCAGCCGGGTTACTCCTATGAAGTCGAAGAGTGGGGCGGTTATGGTCCGCAGCAGATATTCGAAGTAGCCGGATATGATTTCAAGCAGAACGATAGTACAACGAAAGTGACTGTTCCGGCACTCGGCGCCGGAGACGTAGGAAATGCGGAACTGATCAATAAGTATGAGAAGAAAGTCGGTTATCTCCGCATTTCAAAGCGCTTCGTCGAAGCGGATATCAATAATATCCAGCAGTCATCTACGGATATTACCAATCCGGAAACCGAACTCGATCTTTCCGGACTGGTATTCCATGTTACAGGCCCCAATGGCTTCAGCAGAGATATTACCTGGAGTGAATTTACCAACAATGAATATGTCTTTACCGATCCGGTACCGCTGGGTAAATATACGATCACAGAGACCGGAGCTGAACAGACAGGTAAAGGAAAGTATGTATTTGTTCAGGCGATCGTCGGTGATACCACTGTAGGCCCCGGCGAGAACCAGGCACATCCGAAAAACGTAGTTGTCAGAAATGCGTATAGAAATACAGAGACAAATCCGCTCCCGACAGGTAGGCTGATGATTCAGAAGTCAGTAGTACCTTCTACCGCTTCGATGACATCCTTTAATCTCCTTGTTACTACGGTGCAGAATGGTCAGACACTGTACTGCAAGTTTGACGGGACGGGTGCTTTTGTAAGCGCGGATGTAGTTGCGCAGGGCGCTGACCTGTCTGCATACAAGGTAGCCATCAACACCAATGGCGGCAATGGTAATCTCACACTTACAGGTCTTCCTATCGGAACATATACAGTATCTGAGGTGGAGGAAGATGCTGTGATCACCGATCAGCATCTGCAGGTAAGCTACAATAATCAGACGGTTACTTTCACAGATAATGACCGTAACAAGAATGTGAATATCAACAACATATATTCGTCTTATTCCATTAAGGTGAAGAAGGTTGTTGCGGGTACTCCTGTATACAATAACCCGATCGAATATCCGTTCTATATCAAGTGCGGAGACCAGTTCGTTCAGGCGAACGGAACCCTCGGCAGTGACAAGTACTTCTTCTCCGTTACCGGAAATAGCGAGAAGGAGATCGTGCTGCGCCAGGGCGGCGACTATGAGGTCGTTGAGAGATTCCAGAACTGGGAATTTGACGGAACCGAAAAAGCATATGACTACAACATCAACTATACGATGACAACGACATACAGCTCGACCGGCGTGTCTATTTCCGATTCCAATCAGAGTGATGAAGTAACGATCACCAATACGTATAAGCAAAAAGCGGAAAAGGGCAGCCTGACTGTATCGAAGCAGGTAACAGGAGATGTTCCGGCTACCGGCGCACCGTCAAGCTATTCCTTCTATGTGAAGTGCGGCGACCAGTATGTTCAGGATGATACAACAGGTGCTCTGGGATCTGATCCTGTACCATTTACAGTAAGCACATCTACTCCGAAGGAGATCAAGGGACTTGCTCTCGATAAGACGTATATCGTCGAGGAAGTTGCCGTAACCGGTCTTCCGGAGGGATACACCTGTGATGCAAGCTTCGCACCGGCGTCCGTGGACCTCGATTCCACGAACAAAGATGGAGCTATCGAAATCACGAATAATTACACATACACGGCACCGGAGACAGTGGATCTTACAGTGAAGAAGATATGGGATGATAACGATAACCAGGATGGCATCCGTCCTACTGAACTGAAAGTTACACTGAAGAAGAACGGTACTACGCTCAAAGAAGTGACTCTGAATGCTGCAAACAACTGGACGGCAACAGAGAGCGGTCTTCGCAAGAAAGAAGGCGGCGTGGATATCGTTTATACCTGGGTTGAGGATGAAGCTTCTCTGCCGCAGGGCTATGCAAAGACGGATGAATCAGTCAGCACAGACGGACTGACGACAACCTTCACAAATAAGCATACGCCGGAAACGACATCTGTAACGGTAATCAAGGATTGGGACGATAAGGGCAATGTTGCCGGCAAGCGTCCGGATTCTATCGAGATGACTCTCAGTAACGGCCGGAAGGTTACTCTGAATGCTGCAAACAACTGGACGGCAACAGTTGAGGGTCTGCCGAAGTATGCAAACGGCACTCTGATCAACTATACATGGACTGAAGGATCGATGCCGGAGGGTTATACCCAGAAAGCTCAGACAAAGAGCGGAAGCACAACGACGATCACAAACACCTACGATCTGACCCGTGAGAGAATCACGGCATCCGTTGAGAAGATCTGGGTAGATAACAATAATAATGACGGCAAGCGCCCGACAGGATTAACGGTTACTCTGAATCAGAATGGCTCGAAGTATCAGGATGTGACGCTGAATGAAGCAAACGGATGGAAGGCTACAGTGAATAATCTTCCTAAGTTTGATAATGCCGGCGTTGAATACACATATACCTGGGTTGAGCCTTCTGTAACCGATTATACTTCGTCGAGCACGCCTGCCGGTGCGGTAATGACGTTTACCAATACGCATGCCGATGAATTGACATCTGCTACAGTTACGAAGAACTGGGTAGATAAGGACAACAAACTCGGAAAGCGTCCTTCCAGTATTGAAATGACTCTCAGTAACGGTCAGAAAGTTACTCTGAATGCGTCAAATAACTGGACAGGAACGATCGGCAATCTGCCGAAATATGCAAACGGTACTTTGATCGACTATACCTGGTCAGAAGGATCTCTGCCGGCCGGATATACCCGTACCAATACCAAGAAAGATGCTAATGACGATACGATCACGATCATCACGAATACTTATGATATGAATACCGAGAGGATCGATGTATCCGTAACGAAGATTTGGGATGATTTCAATAACGTTGCAGGGAAGCGTCCTTCCAGCCTGACGGTTACTCTGAGCAACGGTACTCCGGTAACGCTGAATGAAGCAAACAACTGGTCCGCAACAGTCAGCGATCTTCCGAAGTATGACGCAAATGGCGATGAGATCGAGTATACCTGGACAGAAGGAACGATGCCGGAGGGATATACCCCGGGAGCTCCTGCAAAGAGTGATACAACAACGACTCTTACCAATACCTATGATCTGACCCGCGAGAAGACGACCGCGACTGTTCATAAGGTTTGGGACGATGCAAATGATCTGGAGGGCAAGCGTCCTTCTGAGCTGACTGTCGTCCTCAAGCAGAACGGTTCGGATTACGACTCCGTATTGCTGAATGATGCGAACGGATGGACCGCTACGATCCCGAATCTTCCGAAGTTTGATGCGGCCGGAAATGCGTTCGTATACACGTGGTCGGAGTCGGGTATTCCGTCAGAATACCAGGTCGTTTCCGCGCAGGATCAGACAGATCCGACGCTCACTACGATCACGAACACGTTTGATTTTACTACTGTTACGACTTCCGTATCGGTAGAGAAGATCTGGACCGATAACAATAATAACGATGGCAAGCGTCCGATAGAACTGGCAGTTACGCTCAAACAGAATGGTTCGTATTGCGACACCGTATTGCTGAGTGAAGCGAACGGATGGAAGTATAACTATAACGGACTGCTGAAGTACGATACTTCCGGAAGCACACCAGTCGAGTATGTATATGAATGGACAGAACCTACTGTTCCGGAATATACACCGAGTTCTTCTACAACAGGCGGAGCGACAACGTTCACCAATAAACATACAGATGAACTGACACAAGTTTCTGTAAAGAAGATTTGGGATGATAACAACAACAGTGAAGGAAAGCGCCCGGCTACTCTGAAGGTGACATTGAACAATGGAACCGAAGTGACGCTTGATGATTCCAACAATTGGACGGCTACGGTTAAGAATCTGCCGAAGTATAATAACGGCTCTGAAATCATCTATACATGGACAGAAGAGAATGTTCCGGATTATGTTATGACCGGTAACGGACCGGATGGCACGGATCCGACACTGACTGTCATCACGAACAGATATGATGTCAATGCCGTGACGACAACTGCTTCCGTTGAGAAGGTCTGGGTCGATGACAACAACCAGGATGGTATTCGTCCGGTAAACCTGACAGTGACCCTGCTCCAGAATGGTTCGGATTATCAGACAGTTACGCTGAGTGACGCAAACAACTGGACAGAGACAGTGAACAACCTGCCGAAATATGACCTTACCGGCAATCAGTACACCTACAGCTGGGCTGAGCCGAGTGTAACTGGTTATAGCTCTGTTGCAACGACATCCGGCAATGACGCAACGTTCACGAATACGCATGCATCTGATCAGATCAGTGTATCTATTCAGAAGAACTGGGAGGATAAGGATAACAAACTGAGCACCCGCCCGGCGACCCTGCAGGTAACACTTAATGCGGATGGCGTGAAGTATGATGATTACACGCTGGATGAAGCCGGAAACTGGACCACATCAGTAGGCCCGCTGCCGAAGTATAAAAACGGCACGGAGATCGTCTATACCTGGGAAGAGGATCTGCAGACAGCAGGTTACACCATGACCGGTATGGCGAAAGATACTACTGATCCGAACAAAACGATCATCACAAATACCTACGATATGAATACAGAGAAGATCGACGTATCCGTAACGAAGGTTTGGGAAGACTTTAGTAATGTTGCAGGAAAGCGCCCGTCCAGCCTGACGGTTACTCTGAGCAACGGTACGGATGTTGTTCTGAATGAAGCGAACAACTGGACGGAAACGGTAAGCAATCTGCCGAAGTATGATTCGAACGGTGATCCGATCAATTATACATGGACAGAAACTCTGCCTTCCGGATACAAAGAGGAGTCTAATACAACTTCCGGAACAGTAACAACGATCGTGAACTCCTACGACATCACTCTTGAGAAGACTACTTCGACAGTCAAGAAGGTCTGGGAGGATAACAACGACCAGGATGGTAAGCGTCCTGTATCGATCACTGTTCACCTGAAGCAGAATGGAACTTCTATCCTTGATGAAGTTCTGAACGCTTCTAACAACTGGACAGCAACAGCGGCTGATCTGCAGAAGTTCGATAGCAATGGCGTTGCATATACTTATACATGGGAGGAGGATGCCGTAACTGATTACAACGGTACGCTTTCTACTCTGAATGGTGTGACAACGATCACGAATACGCATGAAGCAGAGAAGACAACGCTGAGAGTCCAGAAGACATGGGATCACAAGACGAATCCTTCCACCAGCCAGCCGACTGAAGTAACGGTCGAACTCTATGCAAATAACGCATTGAAGGCGACCAGGAAACTCAACGCGTCGAACAGCTGGAGCGAAGAAGTTACTGATCTTCCGGTCTATGAGAATGGATCCGCGATCACGTATGAGTGGAGAGAAGTTGCAGTTGCAAACTATCTGACCACATATTCGACATCCGGTAACATTACCACGATCAAGAATACCTATGATAACTCTACGGAGAAAACAGAGGTATCTGTTACAAAGGTCTGGGATGATGCGAATAACCAGGATGGCAAGCGCCCGGCTTCTGTAACTGTATATCTGAAGCAGAACACTATAACTCTTGGAGATCCGTTCGTCCTGAACGATGCTAACAACTGGACAGCAACGAAGTCCAGCCTGCCGAAGTATGATGGAGACGGAAATCTGTATGACTATACATGGGAAGAAGCGGCCGTAGCTGACTACACGGCATCTTACTCGAAGAGTGGTACAACGACCACGATCACGAATAAGCATAACGTTGAGACGACAAAGGCTATTGTTACCAAGAACTGGGACGATAACAATAATGCCGCAAGAAAGCGTCCTTCCAGCATCGTGATGACGCTGGTCAATGACACGACAAAGACAGTAACACTGAATGATGCGAACAACTGGACACAGCAGATCGATGGACTGCCGATGTATAAAGATGGTCAGAAGATCACGTATACGTGGACAGAAGGTTCTATGCCGGAAGGTTATCAGAAGACAGGTGAATCTGTCAGCGCAGACGGTCTGACGACAACATTTACGAACACGTATACAGCTCCGACAGGAAGCCTGAAGGTTTCGAAGTCTCTGGCGAATGCAGATTCAACGAACAAGAACAAGACGTTTGCGATCGTCATCACATTCAGCGAGGCTGTGAAGTATTCTGTAGATGGTGGAACTCCGATCGCTACAGCGGATACTACGTACACGGCGAACCTCGCGGATGGTCAGAGTGTCACGCTCGGTAATATTCCGGAGGGTGTAACGTACTCCATCTCTGAGACGATCTCCCGTGCAGATCAGGATGCCGGATATTCGAACATCGGATACACCGGAAGCCAGTCTGCGGCCATCGTGAAGGATACGACTACGGAAGTTATCGTTAAAAACTCCTACACGAAGCCGGCTGAGTACGGTAGCCTGAAAGTAACGAAGTCTCTGGCAAATGCAGATTCTACCAATAAGAATAAGGAGTTCACGATCGCGATCTCCTTCTCTGATGATGTCTGCTATGCCGTTGACGGCGGTACACCGATCACAACCGCTACAAGAACCTACACGGCGAACCTCGCAGATGGCAAGAGTGTCACACTCAGCAATATCCCGGTAGATGTAACCTACACGGTAAGTGAGACGATCTCTACCGACGATAAGAATGCCGGTTATTCGTTCGAAGGATTCACCGGTAATGCATCTGCGAAGATCGTGAAGGATACGACAGCTGAAGTAACTGTAAACAACAAGTACACGAAGCCCACGGAATATGTTTCCGTCAGCGTTAAGAAGGTATGGGACGATAATAACAATCAGGATGGCCTGCGTCCTACGAGTCTGAATGTGACGCTGAATAAAAACGGTTCAGCGCACTCGACAGTCACACTGACTGAAGCAGAAGGCTGGGAGAAGACGGTAACGAATCTGCCGAAGTATGACGGAACAACCGAGAACCAGTATACCTGGTCGGAAGATACTGTTCCTTCCGGTTACACTCTGGTTTCGACCGTAGCAGGAACTCCGACAGTCATTACCAACTCGCATACTCCGGAAGAGATCACCGTGAGTGTAGTCAAGGTCTGGGCGGATAAGGATAATGCAGCAGGTAAGCGCCCGGCGAGCCTCAAGGTTACCCTGAATGCGGATGGTTCGAAGTATACTGAGGTCGAGCTGAGCGATGCGAACAACTGGACAGCTTCGTTCACTGTTCCGAAGTGCAATAACGGTTCCGAGATCAACTATACCTGGGCCGAGGAAGCGCTGCCGGCCGGTTATACAAAGACATCTTCGGTAAGCGGCAACACCACGACGCTGACAAATACCTATGACCTCGCCCGTGAGAAGACACAGGCCACAGTCAAGAAGGTATGGGACGATAACAACGACCAGGCTCAGGTACGCCCGGCAAGCCTCAAGTTCACTCTGAGCAACGGAACAGAAGTTACTCTGAGTGATGCAAACAACTGGACAGAGACGGTAACGGATCTTGCGAAGTTTGATGCAGACGGCAAGCCGATCACATACACCTGGACAGAGGATGAAGCTTCTCTGCCGCAGGGATATGCGAAGACGAAGGAAGAAGTCAGTGCTGACGGACTGACGACAACATTTACAAATACGTACACCGCTCCGGCTCCGGTCCTCGGATCCCTGAAGATCAAGAAGGTCCTCGCAGCGGATGCTCCGGCAAGTGCTTCTTCGACAACATACAACTTCACTGTCGAAGGTCCGAACGGATACAAGGTGCCTGTTTCGATCGTAGGTGCAGGCGAAGCTGAACTCAATAACCTTGAACTCGGTAAGTACACTGTTACCGAGGATGAGAAGACGGCAGAGATCGACGGCTATGAATTGAGCGTCTCGAATAACGGTCTTACGATCGAACTTACCGATGATGTTCAGAAGACCGCTGAGATTACGAATGCGTATGCGAAGAAGACTGAGCCGACGCAGACGGATACACAGCCGACGGATACACAGCCGACAGGAACTCAGTCGACGTCTACGAGCGACACCACGACGACTCCTTCCGAGACGAATGAGACTGAGGCTCCGTCCGAGAGCACCACAACTCCGACTCCGGATAAGGAAATCGATTCCGTGACGATCGACGATACGCCGGTCAAACCGGAAGACTACAAACTGAAGCCGAATGGTACGATCGAGTTCACACCGGAGACGATCGAAGGTCTCACTCTCGGCGTACACCGTGCGGTCATCAAGTACACAGACGGAACAACAAGGACGATCGAGTTTGAAGTTATCACCTCGTCCAGAGGCAAGCACATCGTCAAGACCGGTGATGTCGGCGGAACAAATCTTGTTCCGGTAGTTACACTCTTCAGCGTAGCTGCAGCCGCAATCGCCATCGTGATCTTCAGAAAGCGTAAGATCGAGCGCTGTGAAGATTAAGCGATCCTCTGAAACCTAAACTAAAACAAGAAGGGGTGTCTCACTAAGAGGCACCCCTTTTTCTTTTGCAAATAGATAGTGGTGGACGTGTTACGGGCGAATCAGCGGTAGAGACGGTTACGCTTGAACTGGATGACTTCGCGATGAAAATCTTCTTCAAAGGTGTTTCTTGCCTTCATAGTCCACCAGTCATGGCTTAAGCGGTCGAGCTCATCCATGCGCGAGAAGACAGGATCTTTGCTGAAGTGGCGTGCATCCGAGGCGCGGGAAAGGATCGGAAGATCGGAATCGGCGCGCATCGCTTTAAGCACATTTCTGCCTTTCTCGGAAAAGCCGAGAAGACGAAGATAGCGAGGAGAATCCAGACGCGAAAGATCCTCGTCCTTCTGTCCGACAACTAAAGATGCGAGCGAACGAAGGATGCGTGTGTAGGAAAAACACCTTGTCTCGACTGCTTCGCGGAATAAAGAAGCGATCTCCTTCTCGGAAGAATAGTGCAGAGTGCGGACTTCATTCTTAAGATGCGCCGCCAGCTGCGGACCCATATGGGCGGTCCCGGAAAGATCAGAAACATCCATCGAACGAAGGAGCGGAAGAGCGGCAGTGATCAGCTCGTTTTCACCCATCGGAATCGTGCCGGAGTTCCACTGCTGAAGCATCTCGGCAAGCATGGGAATCGGCATATAGGGGAGAAGATCGGAAGAAGACGCCAGAAACTCTCCCTTGGAAAGAGTGTTGTACTTCTCAAGGATCTTCTTGCGAATCGCGGTTGCGCTGGGAAAAGCACCCGCCTCCAGCGTCTCCTCGTGATAGGCATCCTCCCGGACGAGAAGATGCGGCGTGACAGAGGAGCCGGCGCGGTCGAGCTCGCGCAGGTAAGAAATCGCGAGGATATTATTCGGCTCGCGGATGATCTTTTCAAAGCTTTCGGCGGAGATGGGATCCGTGATATCGGATCGCGACTCGATCACGGAAGAGGCCGCCTGCTGCCAGGCTGCCGCATAGGGAAGACCGTCCTTCTGACATTTCTCAAGAGTCTCGGAAAAAGAAGGATCGGATTCAAAATCGATTTTCGCAATCGTTGAAAGATCGGATAGAGAACTGTGCTCGGCACCGAAATACAGGTCGGTGATCACTCCGCTTCGAAGAAGGGAGGGAACGGCGCCGTGCGCGAAGCGGTCGGCGGATCCGGTCGCAAAGGTGAACGGAAGCTCGAGGACCACATCCACACCGCAGGAAAGAAGGGCGCAGACACGCGATGTCCGGTCGGAGACCGCAGGGATCCCGCGCTGGACGAATTCGCCGCTCATGATGACGACGATCGGAGTCTGTTCGCCTAAGTCCTCACGGATTTTCCGGATCAGGCGGAGATGCCCGTTGTGTAAGGGATTGTATTCAGCTACGATTCCGGCGGCGTTCATCTTGCTCCTCCTGATAAAGTGGTACAATAAATATACTCTATTTAGTGCTTTTCGAAAAGGAGAACCGGCCATGCCGTCAATGACCTCAGTAAAATACAGTAACAAAAAGATCAGGAGGATCGCCATGATCTCCGGAATCGCTGTAGCGGCTGTGGTCCTCATCTCGGTGGGAATCTATCTCCTGATCCGGAACGGTGTGTTCTATAAGAAAACGGACACAGATGCGAAAAAGTACTCCATGACCTGGGATATGCAGCAGATCGTTTCCGAGTCGGATGTGCATCAGGGATATATGTTTTCCAGAACGTTGAAGCTCACGTCGGAAGACCGTCTGATGGATCCGTGGGTGCTGTCCTGGTATGTGATTCCGGGAACGACGAGAAGCGTGCCGGAGATGGAGTCGGCATATGTGGACAGCTTCGATCAGGTGCTGCTTCTGGAGTCCTACGTGAAGGAAGGGAACCGGTCAAAGGCGGAGTCTCTGATCAAGGCGATCGACGAATCCCTGACGAACGAAGACGGTTATCTTCTCGCATTCCGGAAAGCGGATGAACTTGCTTTTGGAACGGACAGGAAAAAAGCCGAAAACTGCGATGACTTTGAAAACCAGGCATATCTTCTTCTTTCTGATCCGCCGGTCTCGATGGAAGCGACCACCAGATATCTTCGCGCACTTCTTAACTTCTACGATAAGTGGGGAAACAGTAAGACCCTCGATAAGGTAAAAGCACTTGCGGAGAAGGTCTATGCTTACGGAGATCAGACGTCTTATCGTGCGGCGGACCAGATGGCGATGCCGACACCGCTCCCGGTAACGGAAAAGAGCCTGATCACACCTATGCCGGAAGATATAGCTGAAACGAAACCGACGGGTTCTGACGAATCGGCGGATCCGGATGCGAAAGAAACATCAGCGGAACCGAAGGATCAGCTGGTTAGTCTTTCGGGAACGGAGCTTTCTGCGATGGACCTGGATGCCATGCGCCGTGCGTCGGTGCTTCTTCCGAAGTATAAGGCGCAGTACGAGGAGACGGTCCGTATCGTAAAGGAAGGAAAGATCTCGTCGGAACTTCCTCTTTATGCGTGGATGTATACTAAAGAAGGCGGTTACATGTACTACACCGGAAGCGCCGGAAATGTGGATCTGGTACCGTCTCTCTATGTTATGGTGCACCTGGCGGAGATCGGTCAGCTCGATGACGAAGGATATGCGTGGGTGTCCCAGCAGATCTACAACACGGGATTTCTCTACACATCCTATAACATGATGTCCGGAGATGTCGCATCCGATGTGGAAGCCTCGGAGGCATATCCTCTGGTCCTGTATCTTTCGGTGATCAAGGGCGATGACCGGCTTTTTGAAGCAACTTATCACGCTATGACGAGAAACTACGCGACGCTCTCAACGAGCACGGCGCTCTATACGTTTTTCCGTAACGTTCCGGAATCCCGCATCGCTGTTTATGCACGCGATAATCTTCTGATGGAACTGATTCTGAAGTAGGTGAGTGTATGTCGTTTATTCTTTTGCTGGCATTTCTTTTCTTTGTGGGAAGCCTGACGGGCTGGGCGCTGGAGCTCCTGTACCGCCGCTTTGTCTCGCAGAAAAAATGGATGAACCCCGGTTTCCTCTCGGGTCCGTATCTTCCGATCTACGGATTCGGTCTGGTGCTTCTGTATCTGATCGCATCCACGGAGCCGTATATCGACTTTGATCATCCGATCCTCGAGAAACTGGTGCTTTTCGGGCTGATGATGCTCGGCATGACGATCGTGGAGTACTTCGCCGGTATCTTCTGCCTCAAGTACTTCAAGCTCCGTCTGTGGGACTATACCGACCGCTGGGGAAATATCCAGGGTGTCATCTGCCCGCTGTACTCGTTCCTCTGGTCAGTCCTCGGCGCGATCTACTATTTCCTGATCCATCCGCACATCCTGAGATCTCTTGAGTGGCTCTCGAGAAACCTGGCGTTCTCGTTCTTTATCGGATTCTTCTACGGCGTGTTCCTGATGGACCTTTTCCACAGTACGAAGGTCGTGCTCGCGATCAAGAAATTTGCTTCGCAGCAGCAGCTCGTTCTCCACTACGAGGAGATCAAGGAGCGTATCGGCCAGTATAAGGAGAGCCGCCTGATCAAGGCCGGATTTATCTTCCGTATGTGGATGGACAATCCGTTCAGCCGCTTCCTCAAGGACTCCTACGAGAATACGAAGGATGCGCTTTTTGACTTTACGGACGGGCTGAAGGAGAGTATCCAGGCGGCCGGCCTCGGCGCGAAAAGCACTCCCGCCGATCATTCTGATGCCCCGAAGTCAGAAAACGATAAAAACATAGTGAAGAAGTAGGTTTTTGATATTTCTTTCGCCGGCCCCGTTTCTTATAATCTTCCGTAATGGTGAAGGAATCTGAAGAAAACAGGTACAAGTGAAATGGGAAAGAAGTCTGATAATTCGATTCAAAACGGCAGAGAGGCGGCACGCAAGGTAGCGATGGCCGGTGTTTTTGCCGCATTGATCTTCGTGGCTACGGAACTGCATATTCCGACGGCACTCGGATATATCCACCTGGGAGATGGTGTGATCCTCTACTGCGGATACGCCATCGGACCGACAGCTTTTCTGGCGGCAGGGATCGGATCGGCTATCGCGGATCTTATCGCCGGGTATGCCGTTTATATCGCCCCGACATTCATCATCAAAGGCCTGATGGGTGCCCTCACCGGTGCTGTCCTTCTGAAACATAAAGGCATCGTCAGCCGGGTGGTTGCTTTTGTACTGGCGGAACTGATCATGCTCTCAGGATATTTCCTTTTTGAATGCTTCATGTACGGTGTGACCGCGGCAGAAGGTGCCATCGTTATGAATCTGATCCAGGCCGCAGGCGGCATCGTCGTTGGTTTCCTTCTGACGCAGGCGCATTCTCTGGCATCCTCGAAAAAAACGGAAGAATAACAGTAAGTGCCTCCTTGCTGTCCTAGTATTGGGACAGCAGTTAGAGTATAATGACACTCTAAAGAAAAAAGACCCGTTTGGAAGCGGGCCGGGAGGCACGGATGGACGATTTGCTCGAAAAGCTGAATACTGAACAGAGAGAGGCGGTTCTTCACGATGAGGGACCTCTTCTGATCCTGGCGGGAGCAGGTTCGGGCAAGACGCGCGTAATCACCTACCGTATCGCCTACCTGATCCGTGTCCGCGGAATCTATCCGTCGAACATCCTGGCGATCACCTTTACCAACAAGGCCGCCAATGAGATGCGTGAACGTATCAATACCCTGATCGGTGATACGTCCCGGAATATGTGGGTCGGCACCTTCCACTCCATGTTCGCGAGGATCCTCCGCCGTCATGCGGAGCTTCTGGACTATACGCCGACATACTCGATCCTCGATACTGACGATCAGCAGAAGGTCTTAAAAGAGTGTATTAAGGAGATGGAGCTGAACGATAAGCTCTTCGCGCCGCGCCTCGTGCAGACTATTATCAGTAAGGCGAAAAATGACATGCAGTCACCTCTGGAGTTCCAGGCGATGGCCGGCAACGACATGCGCATGTCGACGATCGCGAAGATCTACCGCCGCTATAATGACAAGCTCCTGGCGAATAATGCCATGGACTTCGATGATATCCTCTTTAACACCGTACGCCTCTTCAAGGAACACCCGGATGTGCTGACGATCTATCAGGATAAGTTCAGATACATTCTGGTCGACGAGTATCAGGATACGAACCACTGTCAGTATCTCCTGATCCAGCTTCTCGCCAAGCGATACAGAAACCTCTGTGTTGTGGGAGATGACGATCAGTCGATCTATTCGTTCCGAGGAGCGGACTTAAGAAATATCCTGGATTTCGAGAAGGATTTCAAGGATGCGAAGGTCATTAAGCTCGAGGAGAATTACCGTTCCACATCCACGATCCTGAATGCGGCGAACGGCGTCATCGCACACAATAAGAAACGCAAGATGAAGAATCTCCGTACGTCTGGCGACGAAGGCGACCCGATCACTTTCCTTCTGGCGGACCACCATGGCATCGAGGCATACTACTGCGCCGAGAGTATACGAAGAGACGCTGAGAGCGGTGCTTTTCCATATAGCGATGTGGCGATACTTTACCGTATGAATGCGCTGTCCCGTACGATCGAGTCCGCGCTCCGTGAGAAGGGGATCCCGTACCGCGTATATGGCGGCATGCGATTCTACGACAGAAAAGAGATCAAGGACGTTCTGGCGTATCTGCGTCTGATCTATTCCGATGCGGACAACTATGCGTGGGAGCGCATCATCAATGTGCCGAAGCGCGGTATCGGCGATACCACGGTGGCAAAAGTCCTGGCGATTTCAGAAAGAGAGAACATCCCGGCACTGACGGTCTGTGAGAGAGTCTCGATGTTCCCGGAGCTGAGCAGAGTCTCGGAGAAACTCTTTGATTTCTACCTACTGATCGAGAACCTGCGGAAGGTCATGACAGAGAACGAGGCGTCTTTCTCCGAGTTCATCGAGTATGTACAGGATAAGACGGGGATGGTAGCCGAGATCGTCGAGCAGCGGGAAAAGAAAGAAGAGATGGTCGACCGTGTCGAGAACCTGAAGGAACTTCTTTCCGAAGCCGTGGAATTCGAGGCGAGAAGAAAGAAGGAAGTCGAGATGGCACTCCTTCAGAATACAGAAGAGGAGCTTGCGCAGGATCCGTATATGGAGGAAGAGCAGCAGTTCGGGCTCGACCTGACGGGGATCCTGGGTGCATATCTTCAGAATGCCGCGCTCTATTCCGAAGGTGATAATGCAGACGACAGCGAGGACTTCGTCCGCCTGATGTCTATTCACAGCGCCAAGGGCCTCGAGTTCGGCGCCGTATATGTGGTTGGCGTGGATGAGACGATCTTCCCGAGTGCGAGATCAGTCAATGACGGCGATGTGGAAGAAGAGCGCCGCCTGATGTATGTTGCGATTACCCGTGCCAAGAGAAAACTGACGATCATCTCGGCACGAAGCAGGATGCTTTTCGGACAGACACAGAACCTGTCTCCGTCGAGATTCATCAAGGAGATCCCGACAGAGTATATGCGCGCGATCGCAAATAAGAGAAAAGAACAGCCGAAGGAGACGGTGAACCCCAGATACGGACGCGAAGCGAAACCGGAGGCGCCGAGTTATGTGCCATCGTATAAGGCAGTCAAGCCGGCGGCTGCACCGGGATCGGATTTTACTCCGGATTCCATCAGCAAAGGCATGCGTGTCATGCATCCGAGATTCGGGGAAGGTATCGTGGTCTCCTGCGAGAAGGTGGCGGGCGATGCCCTGATCTGCGTGGACTTTGACGGTATGAGAAAGAATATGCTCCTCAACAAGTCCGGTCTGAAGAGGTGCTGACAGCGGTGAAGTAACTGTCACAGATTGTGTGACGAATAATGATATACTAGACAGGTAAGGAGGATGACAACATGGATAACAAGGAACAATCGCTCTTTGACCAGTTTCCGGACGAGTTCTCCCATCTTCAGGAGGAGAAGACCGGGATCAACAGTCCGCGTGACCGCCAGCTTCTGACGATCCTTCGTGACGAACGTGAGAAGAATCTGTCAGCATATGCCTTCCATACGAAGGACAGCCGCGGACGCCGCTTCGACGAAGAACCCTGTCTTGTCAGATCTCCCTTCGAAAGAGATACGGGACGTATCATCTACTGTCAGGCATTCCGGAGACTGCGCCATAAGACACAGGTGTTCTTCAATGCGAAAAACGATCATATCTGTTCCCGTCTCGAACATGTTATCTATGTAAAATATATCGCCACGACGATCGCCAGAGCCCTGAATCTGAATCTGGATCTGGTCGAGGCGATCGCACTCGGACACGATCTCGGACATGCCCCCTTCGGACATACCGGAGAGAGGATGCTGGAGAGCTGCGCACAGAAATACGATCCGGATATCACCTTCCGGCATGAGTACCAGAGCCTGCGTGTCATCGATCTTCTCGAGCAGCGTGCCAACGGCAATCCCGGCGGACTGAACCTCTCCTTCGAAGTAAGGGACGGTATCGTTTCCCACTGTGGAGAGACATACAGCGAATACATGATCTCTCCGTTCAGAGATAAGCCCTCCGATATCCTCGATGATCCGAAGAAGGCGCTGCACTCTCTTCCGGCCACACTGGAAGGCTGTGTCGTACGCATCTCGGATAAGATCGCCTATATCGGAAGAGATATTGAGGATGCCTGTGAAGCGGGCATCATGGAATTCGAGGATATTCCGTCTGCGATCCAGTCCCGGCTCGGAACGAATAATTCGCAGATCATCAACACGCTGGTCAGCGATCTGATCCATAACAGTCTGGATAAGGATGAGATCCGTCTTTCGGACGAAGCGGGCGAGGCGATGAAGGAACTCCTCGAACAGAATGTGGCACGGATCTACCGCTCTGAGAAGATCCGCCGCTATGAGAACTCGGTGAAGAACTCGCTGGAAGGCCTCTTTGAAGCGCTGATGGGTGCGATGGCGGACCGCGAGAAGACAGCAAGATCCTTAAATCCGGTATTCCAGGGACTGACGAAGTTCGTCGCGGAGTATCCGGATAAGAATACAAGTGATGTTCAGATGGTCGTAGATTATATCGCAGGCATGACGGATTCATTCGCCACGAGCTGTTACGAGAAGATCTACTGGATCTGAGAAAACGGGAGAAAGAATGGAAAACAAAGACGAACTTTATAACTTCTATGCGATGCTGGACAGAATGCAGTATATCCAGCGATGGGGTCTGATGAGAAATACCCGTCAGGAGAACTTAAAGGAACACAGCTTCGATGTGGCGGTCATCGCACATTCGCTTGCCCTGATCCATAACAATATTCTGAAAAAAGATCCTGTGGATCCTTTTCTGACCATGGGAGAAGCTCTCTATCACGATGTGACGGAGATCATTACCGGCGATATGCCGACCCCGATCAAGTACAAAAACGACGAACTCAAGACTGCGTATAAAGAAGTGGAAGCGCAGGCGGCAGAGAATATCCTGTCCCTTCTTCCCGGTGAGATCGAGGGCGAGTACAGGAAACTCCTGCTCCCGGATCTTTCCGATGCGAAGCGCGCGGAGGTCCACCGTCTGGTCAAGGCGGCCGATCGGCTGAGTGCTTTTCTGAAGTGCCTGATGGAAGAAAAGGCGGCCAACGATGAGTTCCACTCCGCCAAAGAGACGATCGAGAAATCGATCCATGCACTCCACTGCGAAGAAGCGGAATACTATCTGACACACTTTGTCCCGCCGTATGGCATGACACTGGACGAGATCAGCCAATAACAAGAAGGTCGGAATGGGAGATAAACTTCGAAAAGTATATATCATTCTGGCGGCAGTTACCGGTCTTATAGGACTGATCGTGATCCTCTTTGTCGGAGGGACACTTCTCAGCATTGACCGTGCATCGGAGCTTCCAAATGAAGCGAAAGATACGATGTACAGAACAGCTGTGCTGACCGGATCGGAAGCATCCCTGCCTTACTGGGAAAGAGAGATCATTCAGGGACATCTGAGCGTTTCCGATTATGTGGAGAACCAGTTTACATCCCACCCGTATCTGCTTTCCGGAAAGGATGACAGTGCTTTTGCATCGGATCTGGCTTGCGTTGCCTATAACGATGCTTTTAAGGTCGATGAGATCAAGGACCTTCTGAATGGCGGGTCAAGAAGATATGCAATCGAGAAGATCCTCAGCGATGTCAGCCGCACCTATGCGCCGTCGAACGGCTTTTCGGATCCGGTCGGAACAAGATGCAGCGGCATCGACATCAAGAGCCCTCTGGAAAATGAAGAAGGGTATGCTTTCGGTATCCGGAAGATCGAAGGGACCATGCAGGTCGAAGGCAGAGAGATGCGTACGGATTTCTTTGTCGACAATTCGCTCCGTCCCGGACAGATCTATGTTCCTCAGGTATCCGGACAGGTGGACTTCACGATGGAGTGGGATACGATCGGAGAGATCCCGGGCAATCATAACGTAGTCATTCTCCTTCGTACATCAGATGGACGCGGGCAGGTAGTCACCGGAGGAAAGGTGAATATTCCGGACTTTATTCCGCTCGAAAACGATTCGGTAGTTCCGTCCTGCATCGAGGTGGGAAACCAGGAAGCCTGGTATTCTCTGGATGCAGAAGACAGGAACGCATATGTGAATCTGGTGGAGGCTTCCTCGGATGTCGCGGTATCTCTTTACGACCGCTATGGCATGCCGGTCGGGAAAAATGACCTTCACGATGTAGACTTTGAGACGCTCCGTGGTAAAAAGCAGGAGCAGGATGTGGTTGAAGAAGAGGGGGCGGAAAGCACGGCGAAGAATGCTTTCTTTATCCGAGTGCAGCGAAGTGAAGCAGCCGCACCTTCGATAGCAGAGGTCTCTTACGTACTGGTACAGTCCAAGGAGGTCGGAAAGACGGATGAGACCGGATATCTGGCTATCGTCAGCGATGAGGGTGTCGTCCCGACGCCGAAACCGACCGGTGCGGTGACCGATGAGGAAAGAGAAAAGATCGTGACATGTAAAGATCAGAGCGGGTCTACGGTCGAACTGACACGCTCGAGTATTGTTTTCCTGCCGTTAAATGCATACCTGACAGAACTGTCCTTCCTTGACGGCAATAAGGGAGCGCTTCCGATCTATCCGGAATTCTCCATGGATAATTTTGACTATTCCCTGGTTGGAGATTCTTTCTCTGAAGTAGGCATAGAGTATACGGCGGTGGAAGGATATGCCGCGGACGTGAATCTGAAAAACATCTCGGGTATTCTTCCTTCGGGCGGAGGACTCGATAACTCCGTGAAGATCAATCAGGGCGCCAACAAACTGACGGTGACAGTTACCTCGATCGATGGAACGAACAGGACATATACACTGCATCTTCTGAACGGACAGGACTCGGAGGGCTTCCGCAAGACTACGCTCTCGAAGTTCCCGGACACCTATGCGGACGGACTGTGGCTCCTTCACAGCCTGCATCCGAAATACCGTTTCGAGGCATACCAGACGGGACTTGCTTTCGAGGAGGTCCTTGATAACGAAGATCATGTGGACCGTTCCCTGATCAGCTCGGCGTACAACCCGGACTGGGTAAAGCCGGGAAGCCCCGTGTATGACGGAAAGAACTGGAAAGCCGCGAAAAGGGAAGTCGTGCAGTACTTCCTCGATCCGAGAAACTTCCTTACTCCGGACGGAGTCTTCCAGTTCGAGAAGCTCTCTTTTGACGAGACGGCCCATACCAAGGAAGGTATTTCCGCGATGGTCAGAAATTCCTTCATGAACGAAGAAGATCCGGATTATGTATCGATCCTTCTTAAGGCGGGACAAGAGGCAGGAGTCTCTCCGTACTTCCTGACCAGCCGTATCCTGCAGGAGATGGGGAGAAATGGCGAATCCAAGCTGGCGCATGGTACGCTGGACGGATACGAAGGCTACTTTAACTTCTACAATATCGGCTCGACACCGAATCCGAGCGTGAAGAACGGTGCGCAGATCAACGGCGCCAAGTACGCCAAATACGGATCCAAGCCGGATGAGAAGCAGATCACGCCGGATGAAGAAGAACTGCTCCTTCCGTGGACGACGCCGGAGAAGGCGATCTGCGGCGGTGCGAAGTGGATCGCGAAGAGTTATATCGAGATCGGGCAGAATACGCTGTATTTCCAGAAGTTCGATATCCTGGATAATGAGGACGGCATGTATAAACATCAGTATGCGCAGAATATCGCCATGGCGGCGAACGAAAGCGTCCGCTACTATACTGCATATGCTTCTCAGGATATGCTCGACGGATCGTTCGTGTTCATTATTCCCGTGTATGAGCAGATGCCGGCGGAATACGGAAAATCACTTTAATTTGATTGTCAATCGGGCATTTATCCTATATAATGCAGGCACAAAGAAACACATTAGAACCAGGAACAGAAAAATAAAATGAGAAAATACGTGCATAGGATATGTGTGTCTGTCTTATTGCCGCTGCTTTTCACTGTAGCGGTCGTATTTTCGTTTGCGGCTAATAAAAGGGCGGCCGGCGGTGTTACAGTAAACCTCGCTTTTAGAGAGCCGTCCGCACAGACCGGCGAGATCGTCTCGCTGGATGTCAGTTTTACTGCTTTCCCGTCTATAACGAGATTCGGACCGATCGAGATCGGATACGATTCGGCAGCACTCGAATTTATCGGCATGGAGATCAGTGAAGAGCTTGAGGGCTTTAAACTTGACTATGAACAGCCGGAGGAAGAAGCCCTGATCCGCTTCTCCGCCGTAAACGAAGAGGTCGAGGCCAGCATCATGCAGGGCGCGACCGAACAGGATAAGAAAGATGCTACCACAAAAGCTGCGGACAAGGAATCGGTATTCTCGACGGATGCGCCGATCGTTGTCGCGACATTAAGATTCCGTATCAGCGATCAGGCGAGAGGTGAGGTCAAGGCATGGCTCGGAACGATTTCCGGTCTTCGTGACAGCGCGCTCGAAAACGTCGTAGCCGGTACAGGTACGGGCGGAGCGCTGGTCGTGCAGGCGATGACTTCTACGGATGCTACGCTCTCTGCACTTTCCGTAGGATCTTTCAAACTCGATCCGGAGTTCGACCCCGGTATCTTTTCGTACACGATGACCGTCTCGAAAAACACGACCGATGTTGCCATTAACGGCATCGCCTATAACGTTAAGTCCAAGGTCACGGTCGAAGGCGGATCGGATCTTCAGATCGGAAACAATACGGTCCTTGTCAGGGTCGTGGCAGAAGACGGAGAATCCACCAATGTATACACGATCAACGTGATCCGCAGTGATTCGCTTCTGGTCGAGGGAATCGTACTGAGTGATAAGGACGGAAAGATCTATGAGTTCGTCGCACTTCCGGAATCCCTGGTGATCCCGGCGAATTTCTATCAGTCGACCTGTATGGTGGATGGTAAAGAAGTACCGTGCTTCCGAAAAGACGGCGTCTTAAGCGTACTGATCTATGTCAGCACGGAGGGACAGGAACCGGGACTCTACGTATATAACCAGGAAGCCGATACGATGCGCCGTTACGAACCGGGAAAGATGCTTCTTAGATCTTCCCTGATCCTGACGGTTGCGGATAAGCCGGATGATGTGATGGTCCCGGAAGGATTCTCCCCGACGAAGGTCACATACGGTGCTACGGAAATCAACGGATACGTCTCCAAGGACGGTTCCACGAAGATCGCTTATCTTAAGAACGAAGACGGGTCTGCGAAGTTCTATGTGATCGACTCGAACGAAAAGGATTTCTACCCGTATAAAGCACCGAGCAGCCACAGAAACCTGTTTTTGTATTTGTTTATTATATGTGCTAGTATAGCAGTGGTTGAGGCCCTGATCATTGGCATCCTCTTCTACAGAAGAAGGATCGCATACCGCCGTCAGGTCAAGCCAAGGAGAGTCTAATGAGCACAAAAGAACAGCCTTCCGGGCTGAAAAAACTGATGCAGAATGAGAAATTCCGGGAGATCTTCTGGTATTTCGTATTCGGTGTACTTACCACGATCGTTAACCTGATCGCCTTCGCGGTCCTCAGAGAGGTCTTTAAAGTAAAATGGCCGGTCACGATCGGTAAATGGAGCTTCGATCTCTTCGTTACGTTTATCAATGCGATCGCCTGGGTAGTCGCTGTCGTGTTCGCTTATGTCACGAACAAGCTTTTCGTCTTCCATACGAAAGGAAACGTCAAGAAAGAGTTCATCAGCTTTGTGGCGGCGCGTCTGTTTACTTTCTTTGCTTTCGAACTCGGTCTGTTCTCCCTGTCCGTTATGGTCATGGAGAATGCCTGCAATATGCCGAAGGACGATATCCTGATCAGCATCTTCGGTATCGATATTGCCAATATTTACCTCGTCAAGCTCTTTATTGCAGTCTTCGTCGTAATCGCCAACTATATTTTCAGTAAACTCTTCATCTTCAAGAAGAAGGAGAGCAGCGATGAGGAATAGCCTGCCGCCGAACCGGAGAAGAGCGACGCAGGAGAATAACAGGAGCCTACCATGATCGATCAAAACGCTCCGGAATTCCTTCAGACAGCTAATAAATTCGGAATTAAACTCGGGCTTGATAGGATGGAGGGTCTTCTTGAGAAGCTTTCTCATCCCGAAAAGCACCTGTCCGTCATCCATATTGCCGGAACCAACGGAAAAGGTTCCGTTTCCTCCTACTGTGCCTCTATGCTGGCCTGGGACGGAAAAAGAGTCGGCCTTTATACATCCCCGTTTCTTCAGCGTTTCTCCGAGAGGATCCGTATCCTGGACGGAAGAGAAGGTCTTCTTTCCTGGGAAAAAGACGATACCTACGGGGAGATCGACGGAGAATCCCTGAAACGCCTCTCGGATCTGGTTGAGAGCAAGGTCGGTGAGATGCTCTCAGAGGGGCAGGAACACCCGACGGAATTTGAACTTGTCACCGCGGTGGCATTCCTCTATTTTGCCGAGCAGAAATGTGACGCGGTCGTCCTGGAGACGGGACTCGGAGGACGCCTTGACTCGACCAATGTGATCGAGAAGCCCATGGCGTGCATCATCACGGCGCTGGGCTATGACCATACCGACCGCTTAGGCGATACGCTCGGCCTCATCGCCGGAGAAAAGGGCGGCATCATCAAGGAAGGCGTCCCGGTATTTGCGATGGATACCCATCAGCGGGAAGTTCCGAGAGAAGATGCCGAAGAAGCCGCCGAAGTGCTCGAAAAGATATCTAAAGAGAAACACGCGCCGCTTACGTGGCTGAGAAGAGACGAAGCCGTACGGACCAGCCAGAACCTTCGCGGCCAGTGCTTTTCGTTCAGAAATAAGAATTACCGCATCCGCATGCACGGCAGTTACCAGCTGGAGAACGCTTCTCTGGCACTTCTGGCGATGGAATCTTTCGTATCGCAGGAAGCAAGGATCGAGGGGCTGTCCCACGTGCTCTGGAAAGGCCGTCTCGAGGCGATATGCCAGGATCCGCCGGTGATCCTCGACGGCGCACATAATCCGCAGGGCGTGACCTCCTTTGTTTCGTTCCTGGAGGAGATGGAGGTCCTCTCCGAAGAGAAGCCCTGTGAAGTGATCATGGGCGTCATGGCGGACAAGGATGTTACGCGAATGCTGGATATCCTTGTAGACCGCTGGTGCGTGCCGCTCGGGCGGATCACGCTGGTCACGCCGAACCAGAAGCGGGCCATGAAGGCGAAGGATCTCCGGAATGCATGGGACGAAGCGCTCAGAAGAAGCACGGAGTTTTACAATTTGGAATCGTGTATGTATAATGCTAGAGAAAAACTGATCGCTGTCGACGACGTCGAGACAGCATGCCGAAATGCCGTTGCCCGCGCGGTCAGGAATCACGCCCCGATCTACATGATCGGCTCCCTCTACCTCCTGGGTGAGGCAAGAGGCGTGATCGAAGAAGAACTGCGGAGATACCGCCTTCTTTAAAGAAAAAAGGAAAAAGAACAGGACAGCGCATATGGATTGGAAAACTGCAGGAAAGACCATACCGGAGATCACGACACGAGACCTGGTGGTATTCCGTCTTCCGCCGGAAGAATCGGAACAGCTCGCACGCCAGTACAACCGCGCGCTCTCGAATATGAACAGTGATGGCGCAGATGTCGCCATTATCTCCCTTAAGAAGATCATCACGGAGTACCCGACCTGGGGCGAGCCTTCGCTTCTGTTCGGTATCTGCGTGGCGCAGTGTGAAGAGTATCACAGAGCGCTCAAGTGCTTCGAACATGCACTGACCTGCGGTCTGCATTCGCAGCAGATGACGGAGCTGGCCCAGTACTGTCTGGCGCAGGCGAAGGTCGAATACGAGCAGGCACAGGCGATCGCAGATGCGACGCCCGAAGAGTCTCCGCTAAAAGCACTCTCCTCGGCGATCACACGTCAGGAGTCACCGATGGTGGCCGAAAGCGAGAACAGAGAGAGAATCCACGTACAGGCTCCGATCCTGATCAAGGCGCCGAAGAAGCCGAGAAAGAGAAGGATCGCGACAGAAAAGGAAATCCGCGATGCGCTGGCCCAGTCCACTTCCTCGAACGGAGAGATCCCCGATGAGGCGATCAACGTCGAGTTCCCGAAGACTCCGGCCGAGAAGATGCGCACGACGGCGATCGTTTTCGCAATTATCGTTGCTGTTGCAGGCCTGATCGCTCTTTCGTATTTCGTGATCATCCCGGCGGTGAAAAAAGCCACCGCGAAGAGCAAGGATGCGGAGAAGGTCGAGTTCCTCGAGAAAAAACTGGCGGAAAATGCCGCCGATCCGGAAGTAGCTGCGATCCTTGCCGAATACGGAATGGAATTTGCAGATGGTGAAGAAGGCGAGACGACTGCGGAAACTCAGGCAGAAGCATAAGATATCAATAAGGAGATTACGTCCATGATGTATATAAGCACAAGAGGTTATGATAAGAAGTTTACTTCGGCAGAGGCCATCAAGCAGGGTATTGCACCGGATGGCGGACTTTTCGTACCGGAGGAGATCCCGCAGCTCAGCAAAAGCGAGATCATGGCAATGACGGAGATGACATATCCGCAGATCGCGGCGACTGTCCTCTCCAAATATCTTACCGACTTTACATACGACGAGCTCCTCGATTATGCCGAGCAGGCTTACGCTGAGGAGAAGTTCGGCGAGAAGCCGGCACCGCTCGTTCAGCTGAATAAATACAACCCGAGAGAATATATCCTCGAACTGTGGCACGGTCCGACGGCGGCATTTAAGGATATGGCGCTGCAGCTCCTGCCGCACCTGATGACCGCGTCTGCCAGAAAGACCGGTGAGAACAGAAAGATCTGCATCCTGACAGCGACATCCGGTGATACCGGTAAAGCAGCGCTCGAGGGCTTCAAGGATCTTCCGGGCACAGAGGTCATCGTTTTCTATCCTTCCGAGGGTGTATCCGATGCGCAGAAGCAGCAGATGATCACTACTGAAGGAAACAACGTACATGTTGTCGCAGTAAACGGCTGCTTCGACGATGCACAGTCCGGCGTGAAGGCGATCTTCGGTGATCCTTCCGTAGCGGAGGAACTGGATAAGAAGGGCTGCGTGCTCTCGTCCGCAAACTCCATCAACTGGGGCCGTCTCGTTCCGCAGATCGCATACTATGTTGCATCCTATGTTGAGCTTCTGAAGTACGAAGAGTTTAACTTCGGCGAGAAGATGAACGTAGTCGTTCCGACCGGTAACTTCGGTAATATCCTTGCGGCATGGTTTGCCAAGAAGATGGGTATCCCGGTAAGAAAGCTGATTTGTGCTTCCAATAAGAACAAGGTCCTTTCCGACTTCTTCAGAAGTGGTACCTACGACCGTAACCGTGAGTTCTATAAGACGAACTCTCCGTCGATGGATATCCTGATCAGCAGCAACCTCGAAAGACTCCTCTTTGAGGTGACCGGCATGAACGCGGAAAAGACCGCGCAGTGGATGGAAGAACTGAAGACCAAGGGCGTCTACTCCGTTGATCCGGATACTTTAAAAGCACTGCAGACGACATTCGTCGGCGGATTTGCCGATGAAGCCGGTATCAGTAAGACGATCAGAGATGTCTATGACCGCTGTGATCACGTTGTGGATACACATACTGCAGTCGGCTTTAACATCTATAACCGCTACTATCAGAGATCCGGCGACGAGACCAAGACTGTCTTCGTATCGACCGCTTCTCCGTTCAAGTTCGCACCTTCCGTTATGGATGCATTAAACGGCTCCGGCTACAGCAAGGGCAGATCCGATGAAGTGATCAGTAACGAGCTGTCTGAAGAGAGCGGACTTCCGATTCCTTACGGCCTCAAGGACATCAACAAGAAGCCGGTACTGCATAATCTAATCATTGAGAAAGAAGATATGAGAGCAACGGTTCTCGACCTTCTGAATAAGTAAGCGCTTCAACAAAAGCAAAATAGATTGTAAGAGCACGTCAAATATACCTTTGACGTGCTCTTTTGTCATAGTAGAATAGAAATAGGGTTGTGAAATGGGGGGATAGCTTATGACACTGGTGAAAGTCCATGCCTGTTCCAAGTGCGGCGGCACACTGACGGTGAATGACGAGCTGCAGAGGTACGAATGTCCGTTCTGCGGCATCTCCTACGAATACGAGTATTTCCAGAAGAAAGTCATCCTTGAGATGGCCGAATCTTCTCTGCATGCGGGGGATTTCCCTTTCGCGGAGAAGAGATATCTTTTCGCGCTGAAAAAACAGCCGCACGACCCTCGTCTGCTTCAGGGCCGTATCTTAAGCCATGCCAGACTCGACAGAGTTGAGAAAACGCTCTCCATCCCTGATCTGATCGAAGTGGACTATCCGAATGTCGAGCGCGCGATGAAGGGTGCCGAGGAGAGTGCTTTTCCCGAAGATAAGGAATACTTCGGAACACTCCACGATGCATTCCGTGCTGCAGAGGAGCTGGAGGGCATCAAGAAGACAAGAGGTGAACTGGAAAGCAGGATCAAAGCTGATCAGGATGCTCTGGAATTCAGTGAGTGTGACGGGCTTCTGCAATCGATCCTGAGTACCATCGGCAATATTCTGCATAGCCTGTTTTCCAAGCCGTATGATTCGGATCTGTACGCGCTCAAGTTATTCTTTATCTTTTATGTTGGAATGCTCTTTGCGGCCCTGATTTTTGCAGATAACGCCCTGGAGGACGAAACATTCCGCAGCATGGTCTGGGTATTTGTGGCGATGCTCCTGATCCCTCTGATCGTTGTCCTGATCCTGAATATACATCTGAGAAGAAAAGATAAGAAAACGAGAGAAGAAAACATCAGAGTCAATACGGCCGAACTGGAAAAGACGGTAAAAGAGGAGGCCGAGAAAGAGAAGGAACTTTCTGAGATCATTGAACGTCTTGGGGAAATGGACCTTAGCAAGTCAGAGGGTGAGCCGGATGCATCTGATCATCAAAGTTATGAAGAGAACCTGAAGGAGATCGTGACGTGCCCGTCCTGCGACGGCGAACTGATCGATAACCAGTCCAGAGCTCTGTATGAGTGCCCGTTCTGCGGCCTGACATTCGATTATGAGTACGTGCGTCATGACCGTGTCCTTGATCAGGCGGAAAAAGCACTTCTGAATAAACTGTATCACGAAGCGGAACTGTTCTTTTCGAAAGCGGAAGAGAACCGTCCCGGAGATTTCCGCGTGCTCCGCGGATATATGCTCAGCGAAATGAAGGTCCCGAAGACACCGGACATAAAACTGGAATGCGATCTGACGGCGGAAGAACTGGCCGATCTCAGGATGCGTGTCGATGAGGTCATCCGTAAGGCTCCTGACGGGGATAAGGAATACTTTAAGAAATACTCCGAGATCGTCGACATCTACGAAGAGCAGCTGGCCATCCAAAAGGAGATCGCCGAGCCGCTGAAGAAGATCAATGAGCAGAAGAGAAAAGAGTACACGCTTGATTCCCAGAGTAATGTGAACAAACCCAGAGGCGGAAAAACATGGAGCAAGACGTACACTCCGCCCAAGAAGAAATTCCCGAACGAGAGAGTCGTGATCTCATATGCCAATAGGCAGAACCGGGAACTGAAAACCCGCGTACTTGAGATCAGAACCGCATTGGTCGAAATCGAAAAAGCACACGGGCTCCCAAAGGAACTATATATCTAGGAAAACAATCTCCCGGAGCGATTCCGCTTCCGGGATAAAGAAAAACATCTTAACGGCGAGTTTTGCGTAAGCAAACTGTCTGAGCCGGAAAGATGTTATTTCTTTATCTTTCATGAATATCGTCGAGCTTGAGCCCCTCATTATGCTCAAGTGCCCAGGAGATGGCCCACTCCGACTCGAAAAGCACTACCGGCATCTCGTCTCTGTCGAGTACGAGCATGGAAGTGGAGGTCAGCGTGAGCTTGGAAAAATCGATGTCCGCGCTCTCATCCTGCTTGCTGCACCATCTGGCGAAGCGGTAGTTGAGGTTGTTTCTCAGGATATCTACACCATATTCTGTCTTTAAACGGTGCTCGAGAACTTCAAACTGGAGAACACCGACCACGCCCATGATGTAGGTCTCTGTACCGATGCCCGGCTGCTTATAGAGCTGGACGGCACCTTCTTCAGAGAGTTGCTCGATACCTTTCAGGAACTGCTTTCTCTTCATGGAGTCCTTCGGCTGTACGCGGGCGAAGTGCTCCGGCGGGAAGACCGGGATGTTTGCGAAATTGAAGTTCTTCGAAGATGTGGTCACGGTGTCGCCGATGCGGAAGATGCCCGGATCGAAAAGACCGATGATGTCGCCGGCATAAGCGTCCTCGACGATCGTTCTGTCCTGTGCCATGAACTGCTGCGGCTGGGCAAGCGTGATCTTCTTTCCGGTTCTCATATGCTTGACGGACATACCCTTTTCGAACTTTCCGGAGCAGATGCGCATAAAGGACATTCTGTCTCTGTGGTTCGGGTCCATGTTTGCCTGGATCTTGAAAACGAATCCGGAGAAGAAGTCTTCATCCGGCGCGATCACACCTTCGGAGGTCTCGTGGGCCTGCGGTCCCGGAGCGATCTCAAGGAACTTTTTCAGGAACGGCTCGACGCCGAAGTTCGTGATCGCGGATCCAAAGAATACAGG
Organism: Clostridiales bacterium; assembly: GCA_017519205.1. GTDB lineage: Bacteria > Bacillota > Clostridia > Saccharofermentanales > Saccharofermentanaceae > Scatonaster. The sequence continues at coordinate 35,744 of JAFWSW010000054.1, forward strand.
GGTGAGCTCGCCGGCAAGGATCTTATCGAGGTCGAAGGGGTCACCCGCCATGTCGAGAAGCTCGATGTCATTCTTTAATGTCTCATAATGATGATCGCTTAAGATC